>NZ_JBNKXY010000011.1:0-85184 GCF_050300555.1 Arcobacter sp. | reverse complement strand
CTCATCGATATATCATTTTAACTAACTCTATGAAAATATATTAACATATCTCCATTATTTGTAGTATACGAGTCCTCTCCTGTATTAACTTACCTTTTGAGATTAATTCTTCAAGCTCTTTTGTTACATCTTCATAAAGTTCAGCAGGACAACCCCAATAATCAAATATTCCTCCACGGTTTGTGTTTTGTCCGCAAGTAACAAAGACCCCTGTTCCTAAATTTCGTTTCAAATGACTAGCAAGCCAACCAACGAAGCCACTATTATCAGAGCATCCATCAAAATGAAAAGAGAAGATAACAAATAACTCTTTTGACTTGTCAATTGATGGTACTAACTGGCTCCAAACTTCACTATCTCTCACTAAAGCAAGAGCATTTTGATCTACGTTAGCTGGAAAATTGCTTAGTGGAAATTCGTCAAAAACATAAGTGCCTTCATATATTTTAATTTCACTTTGGGCTATTACTTTCAATAATCTTTTTTCGATTTGTTCTAGAGTTTCATGGCTAATGTGAACCATCCAATTTTCCTTTTGGTGTAACTATTTATTAAGTGTGCATTCTATATAAAACACTCTTAAAATAAAAAAGTAATCCTCCCAATTATTCATTAAAACATAACAATCTGCAATATTTTTAATCCAAACTTTTTTTCTACGCTATAGTTCAAAATCAATAAATCTTAAAAGGTATGATTATGAATGATATATCAAATATAGTAGTTTATAATGATGGAGAATTGGAACTGAAAGTTTCAATGGATAATGACACCGTTTGGCTTAACAGAAATCAATTATCAGAGTTATTTGGGCGTGATATAAAAACTATTGGTAAGCATATTAATAATGTTTTTAAGGAAAAAGAATTAGATAAGTTTTCAACTGTCGCAAATTTTGCGACAGTTCAATTTGAAGGCGAAAGAAAAGTTCAAAGAAATATTGAATATTATAATCTAGATGTGATTATTTCAGTAGGATATAGAGTAAGTTCATCAAAAGCAACAAAATTTCGTCAATGGGCAACTTCAATTCTAAAAAGTTATATTCAAAATGGCTATGTAATAAATAGTGATAAAATTACCAATGAAAGATTTGTATCCTTAGAAAAAGATGTAAATATTTTGAAAAATAAGCTTGATACTATTTCTTCAAAACTAGAAGATGATAGCTTTAAAATCAAGCAAGGTATCTTTTATGATGGTCAAGTTTACGATTCTTATAGTTTTGTATCTGATTTATTAAGAAGTGCAAAAGAAGGGATAATACTTATAGATAATTATATTGATGATACTACTCTAACGCTTTTTTCAAAAGTGATTAATATAAAAGTAACGATATATACTAATACGATTACAAAGCAACTTAAACTTGATTTTGAAAAATATTCTAAACAATATGATAATATCAATCTAAAAACTTTTAAAAACTCTCACGATAGGTTTTTAATCATTGATAATCAAGTGGTTTATCATATAGGTGCAAGTTTAAAAGACCTTGGCAAAAAATGGTTTGCATTTTCTAAGATAGATATAAGTGCAAATGATTTAATATCAAAACTAATTTAAAAAGAGAGAATATGGCAGAACAATTAAAAAATGTATATACAAAAGATTATATAAATAATCTTGCAAATAAAATAAAAGAAAACTATCCAGAGTTTGATAGTGGTGGTTTTATAAACTCTATTTTTAATCACACTTGGGAAAACTTAGAATTAAAGATGCGTATGCGACATATTGCTATTACTCTTAATGAATTTCTTCCCTTATCTTACAAAGAACAATTAGAAGTATTGAAACCTGCTTCAAAAGATTTTGGCTCATTTGAAGCCATGTTTTTTCAAGATTTTGTGGAAGTTTATGGTTTAGATGATTTTGAAAATTCTATGAAAGCTTTGGAAGTATTTACAATAGATTCAAGTAGTGAATTTGCTATAAGACAGTTTATATTAAAGTATGAAGATGAGACGATAGAGCAGTTGAAACTTTGGTCAAAATCACCAAATGAACATTTGAGAAGGCTCTCTTGCGAAGGGTGTCGTCCTAGACTTCCTTGGGCTGTGGCTTTGCCTATGTATAAAAAAAATCCATCGAAGATTTTAGATATTTTAGAAACTCTTAAAAATGATAAAAGCCTATATGTACGTAAATCTGTAGCAAATAATCTAAATGATATATCTAAAGATAAGCCAAAGATTGTAATAGAGTTTGTGAAAAATAATCTTGGGGTTTCTATCGAGCTTGATTGGATATGTAAACATGCTTCTAGAACTTTACTTAAAAAAGGTGATGAAGAGATATTGAAGTTATTTTCTTTTGATAAATCATCACATATAAATCTAACAAATTTTACCCATGATGAAGTCGTAAGTGTAAATGATAACTTGGTTTTTTCCTTTGAGTTAGTTTCAGATGAACCTTTGGGAAATATAAGAGTAGAGTATGCAATTGATTATCTAAAATCAAATAATACCCACAATAAAAAAGTCTTTATGATAAGCCAAAATGATATAAAATCAAAAAATAAAAAGTTTACCAAAAAACAGAGTTTTAAAGAGATGACTACAAGAAAACACTATTTAGGTAAACACTATCTTTCTATAATTATAAATGGAAAAGAGATGATAAAAGGGGAGTTTATTTTAAATGACACCAGCAATTAGATTATTAAAAAAGAACAAATGTGATTTTAAGATTCATAAATATGACCATGACCCAGCATGTACAAACTTTGGTGAAGAGGCAGCTGTAAAACTAAATCTTGATAAAAATAGAGTATTTAAAACTTTATTAGTGGAACTTACTCCAAAGGAGTTGGTAGTTTGTGTAATACCTGTTTCCAAACAGTTAAGTTTAAAAGAAGTTGCAAGTGCTTTTAAAGTAAAAAAAGCACAAATGGCAGATAAAGATGAGGCACAAAAAGTCACAGGATATTTACTTGGAGGAATTTCACCTTTAGGGCAGAAAAAAAGGTTACAAACAATTGTTGACAAATCGGCATTTAACTATGATACAATATATGTAAGTGGTGGAAAAAGAGGTTTAGATATCGAGTTAAAACCTCTGGATATTAAAACCTTATTACAAGCTAAAGAGTGTGATATTAGCGTATAGTTTTAATAAACTATTAATCTTTTAGCTGTAGTATTGTAATAAGAAAACAAAAAAAGGATATTTATGGCTTCTTCAGATATGAATGCAGTATGTTCTCAGTTATTAAGACCTCAGGATTTAGAAGTTTCGGATAAGTTATTTAAACAAGTTCAAAATGAAAAAGTTGTTACAAATATACTTAAAGAAAAAAACTCTATAAATATTAAAATATTTTCAACTTATCAATTATATTTATCATTGGTTACTCCCATATTACATGATATTGGATTTTTGATTATTGATGAAGTTACTTACAATATACAAAATGGAAAAGACCAAATTTATGTTTCAAGGTTCAATTTAAAACTTACTAAAGATGATGATTTAGAAAAGATATTAAATGCAAAAGAAAACCTTGAAAAAGTTATCACAAATGTTGTAAGTGATGATACGATAAAACATTCAAAGGTTTTTTCATTAGTTTATAATCAAAATTTTGATGAAAGAAAAATAAAGTTAGTAAGAGGGATAATTGAATATATTGACCAAGCTGTTCTTACGATAAATAGTGCAACTATTTTACATACATATATTACACACCATGATATAACTAAACTTTTTGTTGATTATTTTTATCTTAAATTTGACCCAAGTGTTACAAAAAGAGATAGTCAATTAAAGCAGTTAAAAGAAAAAATTGAAGAAAAAATCAAACAAATACCACAAATAATTGATGATAGAATTTTAAAACTTACTTTATCATTTATGGATTCTATATTACGTACAAGTTATTTTCTAAATAATGAGACAATAGGATTTAAAATCAATGCCCTAGAATTTGGTAAAAATCTAAAAGGATTACAACCGAATTTAGAGAATTTTATTTATCATGAATCTTTTTATGGAATACACTTAAGAATGAGTAACATTTCAAGGGGTGGACTAAGATGGAGTGATAGACATGATGATTATAGGCAAGAGATAAAGTCACTTATGATTACTCAAGAGGGTAAAAACTCAATTATCATACCTGATGGTGCAAAGGGTGGATTTGTAATAAACAAAGAGAGTACCGAAGTAACAAAAGAGTATTTTAAAGAGATTTATACAATGTTTATAAATGCTAACCTTGATTTGGTAGATAATATGGTTGATGGCAAAATTGTTAAAGATAATAATCTTGTTTGTTATGATGGTGATGACGCTTATTTTGTAGTAGCAGCAGATAAAGGGACTGCTGCCATGAGTGATGTGGCAAATGAGATTGCCATAAGTAGAGGATTTTGGCTAGGTGATGCTTTTGCTAGTGGTGGAAGTAATGGATATGGGCATAAAGATTTAGGTATTACTGCTCGAGGTTCGCTTATCTCTACACAAAGATTTTTTATAGAAGAGGGAATTGATATCTATAAAGATAGTATTACTGTTATGGGTATTGGTTCTATGAGTGGGGATGTTTTTGGAAATGGTTTAATAGAGTCAGATAAATTTAAACTTCTTGGTGCCATAGGTCATAAAGAGATTTTTATCGATCCAACTCCTGATCTTGCTGTTAGTTTTAGTGAGCGAAAAAGACTTTTTGAATCAAAAGATGGAAGCTGGAAAAACTATAATAAAAAACTTATTTCAGCAGGTGGTGGAGTATTTTTAAGAAGTGAAAAAGAGATAGAACTAACACCAGAAATTAAAAAACTTCTTGGTACAAGCAAAAAAGTAGTAAGTGGTGAAGAGTTATGTATTATGCTTTTAACTATGCCAGTTGATTTATTATTTAATGGTGGAGTTGGTACCTATGTAAAAGCAAGTGATGAAAACTCATTTGATATAGGGGATAAACAAAATGAAGCAGTAAGGGTCGATGCAAGTAGTCTAAAAGCAAAAATAGTATCTGAAGGTGGAAATCTAGGGTTTACTCAAAAAGCAAGAATTGAGTATGCTTTAAATGGTGGTAGAATCAATATTGATGGTATAGATAATGCAGCTGGAGTTGATACTTCTGACCATGAAGTAAATTTAAAAATTTTACTTAATATGATTGCTACTAAAGAGAATATTTGTAAAGAAGATACCCAATCAACATTGAACTCTTTAACAGAGCAAGTTGTTAATTTGGTTTTACAAAGTAATTATAATCAAGCATTGGCAATATCAGTTGATGAAAGATTTTCTAGAAGATATTTAAATGACTTTTTAAAGGTTATTGATGTTTTAGATAATCATATCCCAGCATTTAACAGAGTCGCTTTTTATATTCCAAAAAACGAAAATATAAATGATATTATTGATATAAATGGTTCTATTGTAAGACCAGTATTATGTTCTTTGTTATCATACTCAAAGATATTTTTGAAAAAAGTATTATTGGATTCTCACCTTATTGATGAGCCTTTTGCTTTACAGTTTTTATATAGATATTTCCCTAAATCATTTGTTGGTGCCTATGAGCATGAGATATTAAACCATCCTCTTAAAAGAGAAATTATAGCAACAAAGATGGCTGATATTTTAGTTAACTCCCAAGGATGTACTTTCATAAGTGATTATGAAAAACTTGGAAATGAGAAGTTTATATTAAAAATTAAATCATATCTTGTGGCTAAACAACTGTTTGGGGCAAAAGAAATAAGAGAAAAAATTTATGAGCAAGATTATGTTATGGATGTTGATACACAATATAAACTAATCAATAAATTAGAATATATTTTATATGCAAGTACTAGATGGATGGTTAAATATCTTAAAAAGAATCAACTTGATGCTGCGCATATTTTAGACCACAAAACAGAGTTATTTGAGTTGTTGAAAAAGGTACATAATCAACAAATAGAAAATCTAATAGACAAAGATGAAGAGTTTAATTTATTCTTTTCTGTGATTGATTATCTAAGATTTGCAGTTCCTGCTATAGTTATAAAAGAGAATACTAATCATTCTTTTAAAGATGTGGTTGTATTGTTTTATTTACTAATTCATGAGTTTAATATCTTAGACATTATTGTTTCTCTTAATAAAGTTGAAATAACATCTAAAAATGATATGGTTTTACGAAATCAAGTTTTACAATTTATTGAGTTTATAGTAGTTCACTACACTAAAAAAGTATTGAACTTCCAAAGGGTAAATGAAGCGCCAGAAGTTGCATTTGCAAATTTTGTAAATAATGAAAGTGATTCGTTTTATAAAGTTAGAGAACATTTGGATTTGTTTTTAGTAAAAGAAAATAAAGATATAAAAGAAATAGCAGTAACTGTAAATCAAATGATGGTTTCATTATTATAATATACACTTATAATAATTGGTTAACAATTCTTTTATATAATAAAACAAAAATTTAAAAAGGATTTATTATGAAAAGTAATATGAATGACGAACCAAGTTTAGAAAAAATAGATGATTTTAATGGTAAAGAGACAAAAGATAAAAGAAATACCGTAAGAT
This sequence comes from Arcobacter sp., assembly GCF_050300555.1. NCBI lineage: Bacteria > Pseudomonadati > Campylobacterota > Epsilonproteobacteria > Campylobacterales > Arcobacteraceae > Arcobacter > Arcobacter sp. Next base: position 78,653 of record NZ_JBNKXY010000011.1, on the reverse strand, counting down.
TAGTGATTATAGGACTTTTAGTTTTTGGTGCCATTTATTCATATTTTAAATATGACAATAATCAAGTAGATGATTATGTAGGAACAGCAGAAAAACCGGGGATAAATGTAACAAAAGGGAAATAATTGTTTTAAGACTTTTTTAACTTTTTATTTAGATTTGTCTCTTTTATTATTTTTGTATATATTTAAAATATTCATCTTGCAAAGGCTTTTGCTGAAAAAAATATATGCTATAATTTTTAATTAAATATTTAAGGAATCCCAATGAAAAAACTCTCTTTTTTTAGTTTTGCACTTGCTTCAATTTTATTTTCATCTTCTTTGTTAGCTACAGATATAGATGTATCTTTTACGGATGAAAAATGGGATGGAAAAGTTGTACCTCTTGATGAAGTTTGTTCTGATTATAATATAGAAGCTGGTAGTACGCCAGGTATATTTGTAGATAATTTGCCTGAAGGAGCAAAAAAAGTAGTATTAAAGTTCAATGATAAAACTTTTACAAAAATGGATAATGGTGGACATGGAGTTTTATCATATACCATTGATGAAGAGAGTTCAAATGTAGAAATTCCTCCACAAATAGGTGAAACTTTTGATTTAGATGAAGGTTTTGAAATAGTAAGCGAACATACAGGAACAAGATTTAAGAAAAAGCCAGGTGCATATTTGGCTCCATGTTCAGGAGGAAAAGGGAACACTTATACTGTTGATATATCTATTGTTGATAAAAATAATAATGTTTTAGCAACAAAAATGTTAGTCTTAGGAAAGTATTAAAACAATCAAAAGTTTAAGACTTTTTATGTCAGAATACAAGTTTTAAAAATTAACTAAAATATATAATTTAATAAAAATAATTTTATATTGATTATAGAAAAGAGGTTTTTGTGTTTTCTAGTATTATTGATAAATCACATAATCAAAAAATTTTAAAAGTTTTATTTTTAGAGGATGATGACAAAATTGTATCAATAGTTGAGGATTTTCTAAAAGCCTATTTTTTTAAACTAACTGTATCAGTAAATTGTACTGATGTACTTGAAATATTAGAAAAAAATTTCTTTGATTTTATAATTATTGATGCAGATGTTAGTGGAATAAATTTAATTGAACAAATTACAAAAATAAAAGAAATAAATAATGAACTTTCTATTGTAATTATTGCTAAAGATATCAACTCTGATTTGATGAAAAAATGTATTCAATTATCTGTAGATGGATATCTTTTAAAGCCTTTGGAAAGAGAACAATTTAATTTAATAATCAAAAAAGAAATTGCCTATCAAAATAGTAAATATCGACTAGAAAGTAATATCAACTATTTAAATCAATATGTGGATGTAGTTGATAAGAGTACAATTATTTCAAAAACTGATATAGATGGGAAAATCACTTATGTCAATGAAAATTTTTGTAAAATCACTGGCTATTCAAAGGATGAACTTCTAGGTATAACACATAGAATATTAAGGCACAAAGATAATCCGGATATATTATATAAAGAGATGTGGGATACCATAAAAACTCAAAAGAAAGAGTGGCATGGGATTTTAAAAAACATTTCTAAAAGTGGTAAAGTATATTATATAAAATCTACGATAAAACCTATACTTGATTTAGAAGGAAATATTTCAGAATTTGTAGCTTTTAGAGATAGTGTAAATGTAGTTTTGGATGATAAAAAACATCTATTAAGTAAAATAGAGTCAAATAAATTATCCCTTTTAATATTGGTACAAATTGAAGAATTTGATATGTTAGAAAAATTTTATAACATAGTAAAAGTTGATCAAGTTGAAAAAACCTTTGCTTCAAATTTATTGGCATATTTACCTGATAATTATATTTTTGAAGAGGTATATGCTTTAGGTGATGGAAGATATGCTTTATTGTGTGATTATTATGCCTTTGAAAAATTAAAATTCAACATTAATCAATATTTAGAAATATTTGTAAAAAACGTTACAGAATCAGTTTTAGAAATAGATGGTATTGAGTATGATTTAAATGTTATTTTAAGTTATTCATGTGGAAAATATAGTCTATATGAAGATGCAAAAGCTGGGCTTGAAGAGGCTATTACTAAGAATAAAGTAATTAATTACTCAAATGATTCTTCCATAAAAATAAATAGGGAAGCTAAAAAGAACTTTGAAATTATAAAAATGGTAAAAATTGCCCTTGATAACTACAAAATAGTCTCTTATTTTCAACCAATCATAAATAACAAAACAAGAGAAATAGAAAAATATGAATCATTAGTTAGACTTATCAATGAAGAAGGAGAGGTAATATCTCCTTACGAGTTTTTAAATATTTCTAAAAAAGGTAATTACTATAATAAAATTACATCAAGAGTTTTAGAAAACTCATTTAAAATGTTAGAATTTGTAAATACAAAACTCTCTATAAATTTATCTGCTTTAGATATTGAAAAAGAACAGACTAGAAAAGAGATATTCTCTTTGCTTGATGAGTATAAAGAACAAAATAATAGAATTGTTTTTGAATTATTAGAAGATGAAAATGTAAAAGATTTTAGAAGTATTAAAAAGTTTATTAAAAGAGTTAAAAAAAGAGGAGTAATGATAGCAATCGATGATTTTGGTGCTGGATATTCCAACTTTGAAAGATTACTTGATTTTGAACCAGATATTTTAAAAATAGATGGTTCTTTAGTAAAAAATATTGAAAAAGATGCCTTTAGTAGAAATATCATTGAAACAATTGTTACCTTTGCTAAAAAACAAAAAATATTGACTATTGCAGAGTATGTGGAAAATGAAACAATATTTAATTTATTAAATGAAATAGGTGTTGATTATTCTCAAGGTTACTATTTTGGTAAACCAGAAGCTTTTGAAAGGGAGAAATAAAATAAGAGGTTTATCCTCTTATTTTATATAGTTGCTTTTTTTATCGCTTGTATCAAGCTCTTGACCGATCTCTTTATATCTTTTGAAATAGTATTTTACAAAGTCATTGATTGTTTTATCATTTGGCATAAAATATTTTCCATCTTTTGTAGCAAATTGATTTAAAAATTGTGTTGCATCTTTTTTATCTAAATAGTGTTTTGCTAAGTCTGTATATGTTTTGATATACCACGTTTTTAGTTTCTCAAATTTTTCATCACTTAAATTTATACTTAGTTTTTCATTTTCCCAACTTAAAACTTGTGAACTAAATAACCCGTCCAAGTGAATCAATCCTTCACAATAGTATGGTTGTACTTCATCAACTTCCATCCAACCTATAAGTCCAACTGCTCTTTTTACACTATCAATTAAGACTTGTCTTTGTAGATGTTTTTCATCTTCATTTGTATCTAGGAAAAATGAGATAAGTCCGCCAGTTGTAGCTTTGAACTCTTCTATGTTTTTGAAGTTTCCTGTTTTATTCATCACTGATTCTGTTTCATCATCGCACCATAAAATATGCCCGTATTCATGTCCAATAGTGGTGATGTCGTAAACTTGATGCCATGATGAAGTTTCATTAAATAAAAACTTTCTATCTTCACTTAAAAATTCATTTCCAAATATTTCAGCACTTAGCCGTAAAAATGGTTTTGCTCGACTAGATTGTAAAATCTCATCTGCAAATGCAAAGATTTTTTTACCTTCTTCCCTTGATACTATTTCATCATTTGGTACAACTTGAGCTGAAAAAAGCCCATTTAACTCTGCTCCAAAAAATAGTGCAGGGCGTCCGATATATAGTTGAACTTTATCAAGTGATTTTAGTGAAAAGTCATAGATATTTTTATAAGCAGAGTTTTCTTCAAAGCTAGAGAAAATATTTGCAAATGCAGATTTGATTTTATTTACTCTGTGATCATTTTGTGCAAATTCTGGATTTGTAAATCTTATATCCCACTCTAGGGCAACTGCTTTTCTAAAGTGGTCTTCGTAATATTCAAGTGGGTGTCCTATTTGAATAGGAGATTTAATCTTCATCCAAGCTCTATCTACATCTGCCCATTTTTCTACTAAAGAGTTCTCTTTATCTTCTGCAAAGGCTTGAATAAGTGCTTGGATATATAAAACATAATCCCACTTATGTCCAAAAATTTCATCATCAAGTTCTATTAAACTCTCTTCAAAATCTTCTAGGGCATTGATTACTTCTGTTGTTTGTTTTTTGAAAGCTTTTATATAAGCTTGACTTTCATAACCATCAGCTTTTTTCATTAATGCAGAATATGATCTATCTGCATAAATATTATTGTGTCCTAAATCAAAAAGTTCATTTTCTTCAAGGTATTCAAAAACTTTTGATTCGTTTCCATCAAATTTTGCTAATAGTTCTTTATTAATTCCATTGATAATGTGTGCTGTCCATGAACTTTGCCATGATGACATTTTAAGCCCCACATTATAAACACCTTGAAAAATAGCTTGATAAAATGGTGTTAAAAGATTGTCTGACTTTATAAAATCAAGTGTTCTTTTATGTTTTTCATGCCAGAACTCTTTTACGAAAACATAAGCTTTCTCTTGAAGTTCAATGATTTCTTTTTCATTTTTATCTAGTTTTTTTAATACTTGTACAAGTGAATCATCTCTTAGGTTTACTATTCTTGTAACAAGGGCAAATCTTAAGTCATCACTCATATTAAGTTCTAAATCTTTTGCAAAATTATCTATTAATGTTAGTTTCTCATACTCTTTATTTTCTAAAGCTGATACTAATTTATTTATTTCATCTTTTTGAGTATTTAAGTATTCATATATTTTTTTTGAATCTTTTAAAAATTGTTCTTTATTCATATTATCCCTATTTTTTTCTTTTTTGTATTTTATCAAAGTTTGTTTGTATTTTTTTTAATTTAACAAAATTCAATCTTAGCATTTGAAATTTTATTAAGTACTTTTAGTTTATCTCTCAAAGGCAACCATTTGATTAAAATAGTAGCCAAGGCTTCCCAAAGTGAAACCCAACCTGCAACCATGGAACCTTCAGATAAAAGCTTCAATAAGAACTTTTCATTATCTCCTAAAATCAAAGCAATAGCAACAAATATAAAACCAATGATTATAAAAATAGAAGAGTTTTTAACTTGTTCTTTTAGTTTTCTTTGCTCTAAATGTTGTAAATAATCAAAATAGTTTTTGATGCTATTTTTAAGTTTTTCATTAATATCTTCTTGTGATGGTTCACTGAAATAAAATCTTATGATAAAAGGATGATTGCCTATCTCTTCAACGCTTTGTATCAAGTAATTCTCAAAATCATCATCTAAATCTTTTTTTATAAAAGTAGATTTTTTATCATAAATAGAGTACAAATCTTCTATTTTATTAGAAGATATATTGATAATAAGTTCATTGTCTTGTGTTTGTTCATAACGTTCGATTATCTTGTTTTTCATCTTATTTCTCAAGTTTTTGTAATATTTTATCTAAAATTATTAAGTGTGTTGTAGTTTTTAGTTTAGTGTAGTATAGATATTGCAATTTTTTAAATTTAGCTTGGAATTAGTGTTTTTAAGTTAATATCATATCAATGAAAGTTTTTATTTTCAGATAGCAAGTCTGTTAATTCGGATAATAAAAAAGAGGTAAAAATGAAAACTATACAGCTTCAAGTAGAAGATAATAATTATGAGTCATTTTTAACTATTATTAAAAGTTTAAAGAAAGGTATGGTTAAAAATCTTGCAGTAAAAGAAAGTGATTCCATAGTTGATGATTTTGAACAAACACAAAAGTATTTTCATAAATGCTTGGAAAATATTGAAAATAATAATATACAGCTATTATCAGAAGAACAATATGTGAATCAAATGAATAATTTCAAAGAAAATCTCAAGTCTAAATATGCAAATAATTAGGGATATTAATTATCTTCAAAAACTTCAATCTGTCATGGAATTTATAGCACAAGATAGTGTGAATCAGGCTATAAAATTTCAAGTAGAGTTAGATGAAATTATAGATGATATACCAAATATGCCTTTTAAATGTAGAAAATCAATCTATTTTGATGATAACAATATAAGAGACCTTATTTTTAAGGGCTATATTGTACCTTATAAGATTGATACTTCTAAAAATCAAATGATTATTATCGGTATAAACAAATATATGGAAAAATTAATGTGAGTTTGTTGTAGGTATGAATAATAATGTATTTCCAAATCTTTCTCTTAAAGAATGGATAGAAAAATTTAATACTTTAGAAAAACCTCCAAAAATTAGTACAATAAAAACATATTTTCAAAAATATAAAAATAATCAACTTGAACTTTATTCACTTTTTAATAAAAAGCAAAGCAATCAAATTATTGATAAATTTGATCATTATTCATATATTGAAAAATATTATGAAGAAAAAGAAAAATGGGAAAAAGGCGGTCTACTTTCATACAAATCAAAAGCACTTATTGAAATTTTTTCATGGGAAAGAGATATATCAAATAATTTATATTTAAAAATTGCAGATAGACAAGAAGCTGTAGAAAAATTTATTTTAGGAGATAATTCCACAAATGATAATGGAAGATTTATTTATATTAAATATGCAACTAATGAATCATTTTTTGAATTTATACAATATATAAACAAATTTGTTGAAGAATATATGAAAATACTAGATTTAAAAGAAAATCAAATATTTAGAAATATAAAAGGAAGAACATATCAAGAAAAAGAAAATAATTTAAATCTAACAATAGATTTAATAAATGAACTTCTATATCTTCAAGATAAAAATAGAGAAATGATTAAACATATTAATTTGCAAGATTTTAGAGATTTAAGAAAAGAGTTATTGAAAAATATTGATAAAATAGATATAGAATTCAGTGATTTTCCCAATAACTTAGCTTCTTTAATAAATGAAATTGAAAGTAAAATCAAACAAGAAAGTAAATTTATAAATGAACAAATTAAGTTAGAAAATGAATTAAAAACAAAAAGGACATTTAAGTAAATCTTAAAAAAATAAAATGTAAAAATTTGCATCAAAATTCTTTGCTTTTCAATCATTAGATATCTTATACTCTCATAAATAAAACGAAAAAAGGATGAATTTATGGAATTGTCTTTCAAGTTTAAAAGGTTTTTTATAAAATTAAATGAAGGAATAAAAAAACTTATTAGGTCGTATGTTAGATATAAAATTTTAGAATTTATATTTTCTTAGAGTAATAAACACAGTAAATAAATTATAAGAAAATTTGTTTTTATAAAAAGAATAAATAGTCTAAGTGAAAATTAAAGAGAGTTTAATACTTGGGCTTATTTACTTTTAGTAGAACACAATTTTATATTTTAGTTAAAAGCTGTACCGATATTGTAGATATTGCAAAGATAATGAATCATCTTTTAGTTTGACTTTGATATTTATAAAACAGAGTTTGAAGAGTTTAATAAAATTTAAAAGTTTAAACTAGCACTCAAATATTAAAAGTGCTAAATTTTATCAAAACTTTAGCTTCCTTTTATAAAGTTGTGATAAAATTTCTCTTACAAAAATTAAAAATTATAGGTGAAATTCATGGCAGACGTTGCGTAAGCAACTTAACCATGCCCTAAATAAAAAGGATTAACATGGCAAAACATCAATTTCAAACAGAAGTTGGACAATTATTACATTTAATGACTCATTCTTTATATTCAAATAAAGAGATTTTTATAAGAGAGCTTGTATCAAATGCAAGTGATGCTATTGATAAATTAAACTATTTAAAACTTACAGATGAAAAAATCAAAGCAGCACTTCCTGAGGATTGGTCTGGTGAGATTAATATCTCTTTTGATGAAGCAGATAAATCTTTAACTATTAGAGATAATGGTATTGGTATGAACGAAGAAGATTTAATTGCTTCTATTGGTACTATTGCAAAATCAGGAACTAAATCATTTATTGAAAACTTAACAGGTGATGCAAAAAAAGACTCAAATCTTATTGGTCAATTTGGTGTTGGATTTTACTCTGTATTTATGGTAGCAAGCCAAGTTGATGTTATCACTAGAAAAGTTGGAGAAGAAACATCTTACAAATGGTCAAGTACTGGAACAGGTGAGTTTGATTTAGGTCCTTGTACAAAAGATGGTGTAGGAACTGTTATTTACATCAAACTAAAAGATGAAGAAGCAGAAGAGTTTGCAAGTAAATATAGAATCAAAAATATTGTAAGTAAATATTCAAATCATATTGCTTATCCAATTTTCTTAAATTATTCAGAAGAAGTAACTGAAGAGTTAAGTGAAGAGGATAAAAAAGCAGGAAAAGAAGCTAAAAAAACTACTGAAAAAAGACATGAAAAAATAAACGAAGCAACAGCTCTTTGGATGCAACCAAAAGCTAAAATCAAAAAAGAAGAGTACAATGATTTTTATAAATCAATCTCTCATGACTCTACTGATCCAATGCTTACAATTCATACAAGAACAGAAGGTGTAAACGAATATACTACACTATTTTATATTCCATCAATCGCACCTATGGACATGTATAGAGCTGATTATCAACCAGGTGTTAAGCTTTATGTTAAAAGAGTATTTATTACAGATGATGAAAAAGAACTTTTACCTACTTACTTAAGATTTGTAAGAGGTATTATTGATAGTGAAGATTTACCTTTAAATGTATCTAGAGAGATTTTACAAGAGAATAGAATCTTGGCAAATATTAAACAAGGTAGCGTGAAAAAAATCCTAAGTGAGATTAAAAAACTTTCTAAAGATGAAGAAAAATATGCTGAGTTTATAACTCAATATAATAGACCACTTAAAGAGGGTGCTTACCAAGACTTCACAAATAAAGAGGCTATCTTAGAACTTTTAAGATATAAATCAACAAAAACTGAAGCTGGTAAAATGACTTCATTAGAAGCTTATAAAGAAAGAGCAAATAGTGAACAAAAAGCTATTTATTATATCGTTGGTGAAAATGAAAATGTGATGAAAAACTCACCTTTACTTGAAGCTTATAAGAAAAATGATATTGAAGTTTTAATTTGTGATGATAAAGAGATTGATGAGATTATTACTCCTGCATTACAAGCTTATAAAGAGTGGGAATTTAAAGATATCACTTCTTGTGAAGCTCCAAAAGTAGAGCAAAGTGAAGAAGAGAAAAAAGAGGTTGAAGAAAAATTTGAATCAATCACGAAAAAAATCAAAGATATTCTTGGTGTTGCTGTTAAAGATGTAAAAGTTACAAATAGACTTTCTGAATCTCCATCTTGTGTTACAAAAGATGCAGGTGACGCACAAATGGCTCAAATGATGCAAATGATGAGAGCAATGGGACAAACTATGCCAGAATCAGCTCCAATCTTAGAAATTAACCCAGACCATGAAATAGTTAAAAAACTAAATGGTTGCCCTGATGATAGCTTAATAGCAGATGTATCATGGGTACTATTAGACCAAGCGAAACTATCAGAAGGTATGGAAATTACTGATGCAGTGGCATTCGCTCAAAGATTAACTAGAATCACTGCAAAAGCATTATAAAACTATTCTACAACGCCATTTTTTCATAATCTCGGCGTTGTAGAAATTATTTTACCTCAGTCACATACTACTTGTATGCTCCCTCACTAAAAAATTTCTTCGCCTTGATATTATAAAAAACTGTCATTGGATAATAGTTTTATTTTGTTTTGAGTAAAATGTATAAAAATTAAAGGATTAATTATGTTTGCTTTTCTTGAAAATTTTTCTAATAAAGAAATTATTTTATTTATTGTAATTTTTATTTTTAGTATGTATAAAATTTTTATGAAAGAGAGAGTTTTTAGAACTAATGTAAATCATAAAAAGATAAAAGAGTTTGTTAAGTTTTTTAATAATAAAAAGAATTTAAAAAAAAGAGTGTCTTTAGAAAATATAGTTATCTATAGATTTAATTTTTATATAGAATATAAAATATTAAAAAAACTAATAAAGTTAGAAAATCCAACTGGTTCTATGTATCAATATATTGATACATTTAATTTTTTATCATTTAATGATAAAAAATTGCATTTTAGAAATAAATATTTCTTAATTACAAAACGTAGAAGAAAATATTATTGTTTTTTAATTTTTCTATTTTCTATAGTTAGTATAGTTATTTCATTTTTCTCTTTTATATACTGTTTAGCAATTTTCAGTCAAAATAGCTATGAGTTAAGTGTAGTTGTTATTTCTTTTTTATATGGGGTAGTATTTTTATTTGGTTCTATTTTATCTGTAAAAGATATTAAAAGAGTAAAAGATGCTGAAAAATTAGTAAAAAACTTTAATAAAGAAGAGTTGCATTTATGATAAAAATATTGAAAAATAAATTATGATATAATACATCAATAAACAAGGATTAAAAGTGACAAAAGAATATATTATTAATTATCTTAGTGAACATAAAGATGAATTTTCTAAAAAATTTGGTATTACTAAACTTGGGCTTTTTGGCTCTTACGTTAGAAGTGAAGCTAAAGAAAATAGTGATATTGATATTCTTGTAGAACTTGAAAATGGTCTTAGTAATATTCATGATAAAAAATCTGATTTTAAAGATACTTTAGAGAAGTATTTCAATCTCAAAGTTGATATCGCAAGAGAAAAGTATTTAAAACCTCTTGCTAAAAAAGAGATATTAAGTGAAGTGGAATATGTCTAAATTACGTTTATCTTTATTATCTATTCTTGAATCAATTGATAAAATTGATAGATATACACAGGAGCATAAATCTGCTGATGAATTTTATCATGAAGAAAGAGATTTTGATGCTACTATGATGCAGTTTATGATTATTGGAGAAATGATTTCAAAGCTTGATGCTACTTTTAAAGATGAATACTCCAATATTCCATGGCAAAAAATCAAAGATTTTAGGAATATTGTAGCTCATAATTATTTTGGTATAGATGCTGATGAGATTTGGGAAATAATTACTACTAAAATAAAACCACTAAAAAAAGATATTGAATCTATCCTTACAAAAATATAATCAAATTCATTATACATTTTAAAATAAAATCTAACTCTTTTTAAACAATTTTTATCTTTTTTAGCTATAATTATCAGTAATATCATTTGGTATTACTAATAATTATATGTAATATTAAAGGTAGTCATATGGACTTTGATTTTATTCTTGCTTTTGCCATGATTGTTTATATATCTTCGATAGTTCATGGTAGTATTGGTTTTGGTTTTGGGATGATTTGTACTCCCTTGGTTGCTATGTTTACTGACATACAAACTACTATCATGTATATGCTTATTCCTACTATGCTTGTAAATATTGTTAGTATTTTAAGTGAGGGGAAGTTTTTTGAAGCTTTGAAAAAGTTTTGGTTTATCATAACTCTTATGGTTATTGGTAGTTGTATAGGTACTGTTTTACTTATATTTACCAACTCTGATTATTTTAAACTTCTTTTAGCTTTGATTATATTTGTATATTTACTTCAATCAGTAGTTAAGATTGAAGCAACTTTTGTGTCAAAATACCCTAAGGCTTCAACTTATGGTTTGGGTATTTTTGGTGGTGTTTTATCTGGTCTTACAAATATTGTAGCTCCTTTGATGATAATGTATACTTTGGAGTTAAAATATTCAAAAAAAGATACGATTCAGCTATCAAATTTATGTTTTTTGTTTACTAAAATGGGACAAATGGCTGTATTTTTGTATTATGGTGCGTTTACTCAAGAATCATTTGAGATTTCAATGATAAGTTTAGTTGCTGTATCTATTGGGCTATTTTTTGGAATAAAACTAAAAAAAAGAATAGATGCAAAGTTTTATACAAAGATATTAAAAGTATTGTTATTTATTATTGCCACTATTTTGGTTTTTCAAACGATATAACTTATAAAAGGATATTTTTATATGGATTCAAATTTATTAAAAGTTTTTATTGCAGTTGCAAATACAAAGAGTATATCCTTAGGTGCACAAGAGCTTAATTTTACCCAATCAAATGTGACCTTAAGAATAAAACAGCTTGAAAAAAGTTTGGGTTATGATTTGTTTCACAGGACAAATAGGGGAGTTGTATTAACTCTAGCTGGTGAGAAGTTATATCCATATGCAGTGGATATAGTAAAAAAAGTTGAAGAAGCTAGTTTAAAGATGAAAAACGTAGATTATCAAAAGCTTTTAAAAGTAGGTTCAACGCAGTCAAATACAACGATTAGACTTACAAAATTTATAGAAAATATAAATAGTGATTTTCCAGATATGAAATTAGATTTTGTAGTTGATAGTAGTTTAAATCTAATAGAACAACTACTTAATTATAAACTTGATATTGCCTTTGTCAATGGAAATCCAAATCATAAAGATATAGAGGTTTTAAATATATTCAAAGAAGATATTGTCTTAGTTGAAGCCAAAGATAAAATACCTGAAGATACAATCTTCGCATATAAAAATGGTTGTTTAAATCGTATATTTTTAGAAGAGTATTTAAATAATGAAAAGGAAAATATTTATAAAAGAGTTAATCTTGAAAATTACGAGTTAATTTTAGCTTGCGTAAAAGCAGGATATGGAGTGGCACTTTTTTCAAGGGAGATTATTGAAAAATTTGGCTATGCAGATAAATTAAAAATAACAAAGATGGATTTTAACTTAGATACTTATTTGATATGTAGAAAAGATTTTATTCCCATGATAGAAAGTTACTTAAGAGAGATAAAATTGATTTGAAAAATATTATTAATAAGAAATTAAGAGTAATTTGTTATATTCATTTTTTTTAAAAGGATACAAATGTCAATAAATATAAGAGATGCAGTTGCATCAGACACACAGACTATATTAGACTTTATAATTGAGCTTGCAGTTTATGAAAAAGCAGAAGATGAAGTAAAAACAAATGTTGAAGAGACAAGAGAAGCAATTTTCGGTGAAAACTCTACAGTTAAAGCTTTGATTTGTGAAGAAGACGGGATAGCTATTGGTTATGCTGTTTATTTTTATAACTATTCAACTTGGCTTGGAAAAAATGGTATTTACCTAGAAGATTTATATGTTTCTCAAAATAAAAGAGGAAATGGTGCTGGAAAAGCTATGCATAAACATTTAGCACAAAAAGCATTAGATGAAAATTGTGGAAGATTTGAATGGTCTTGTTTACATTGGAATACACCTACTAGAGAGTTTTATGAAAAAATTGGTGCTGTTGCTCAAAGTGAATGGGTAGGATATAGACTTGAAGGTGAATTATTAACTAATTTTGCTAGTAATTAGTTTTTTAGGTAAAACTTTTTTTACTAATATTAAAACTTTGTTGGAAAATTATTATAATGATTAAGGATATCTTGTTATAATTTTCCACTTTTATTATTAGGAGAAAAAATGAAATTATCAAAAATCTTATCAATAGCTACTATATGTGCTATTTCTTTAGCTGCAAATGCAAGTGAAAGAATCACATTAAAAGCTGCAAAATCTACATCGTCATATTATCAAATGGCAGTGCAAATTGGTGAAAATGTTAGTAAAGCTACAAACAATGATTTAAGCTTAACTATTGAAGAGAGTCAAGGTTCTGTTCAAAATGTAAAAGAGCTAAGAAAAAGAAGTGGTAATTATATTTTTACAACTCCTCCTGCTTTAATTGGTTTAGCAAAAAACAAAAAAGCTATGTTTAAAGATGATAATCCAGAAGATTATGAAAAAGTAAGATCACTTTTTCCAATTCCTTATTTAACAATGCATATGGTTGTAAGAGCTGATTCAGGTATCAAAACTTATGATGACCTAAAAGGTAAATCATTACTTATTGGAAAAGGAAGTTTTGGAGCTAAAGAGGCTCAAAAATATGTTGAGTTATTTGGTTTAAAAGATGATGTAAAACTAATTGGTGCTGAATTATCAGGTGCAGTAACTGCTCTTAAAAATGGTCAAATTGATGGTTTTGCAACTTCAGGGTCTTATCCAGCACCAAACGTTATAGAAGCAAGTGCAAGCGATAAAATCAGACTTTTATGTATGAGTGATGAACAAATCGCTAAAACAAAAAGAAATAAAATCATAATTCCAGCAGGTACATATACAGGAGTTGATGAAGATATTGCAACAACTACACTTCCAGTTGGAGTATATACAACAACAAATATGAGTGAAGAGACTGCTTATAAACTTACAAAAGCATTTTGGGAATCTAAACCAGAGTTAGAAAAACAAAATATTTGGTGGAAAGCAATTACATTTAAAAATCTTGATATGTTCAATACAAAACTTCACAAAGGGGCATTAAAATATTACAATGAAGTAAATGCCAACATTCCTCAAAGTCTTAAATAATGGTTCAAAACAATCATAAGCTACTGTCAATAAAATTTTTGACAGTAGCTTTTTTAGCATTAATTACTGTTGGATTTCATATTTATTTAGTATTTACAGGTCTTATGCCAAATCTTGTTAGTCGTCCTTTACACTTAGCTTTAGTTTTACCTTGGATTTTTCTTTTATCTGTGGATGAAGATAGCTCAAAGTTTACAAAATATATTGGATATATTTTACTTTTATGTGGAGTTTTTTCTTCTTTTTATATAGTGCTTAATTATAGTGCCTTAGAAGATCAATATGGCTCACTTGAAGGCTCTTTACAATACTTTGTTGCCATATCTTTGCTTTTAAGTGTTTTAGAAATGGCAAGGCGAGCTATAAAACTTGCCCTTCCTTTAACTGCTACCATTGCTTTAGCTTATGGGCTTTGGGGTCACTATATTCCTGGAAATTTTGGTCACCAAGAGATACCTATGGATAGTTTTTTTGGTACTTTGGTTATAGCTGAGGGTGGAATATATGGTGGATTAACAGGAGTTTCTGTTAATGTGGTTGCTGTATTTGTAATACTAGGTGCCTTTGTTGGAATAGGTGAGGGAGGTAATGCTTTTATGTCATTATCAACTAAGCTTGCTGGAAGATTAAGGGGAGGTGCTGCAAAGGTATCTGTTTTAGCTTCTGCCTTTTTTGGTTCAATTTCAGGCTCAGCTTCTGCAAATGTTGCATCAACTGGAGCTTTTACAATCCCTACAATGAAAAGATTAAATTATCCAGCAAGTTTAGCAGGTGCCACAGAAGCAGTTGCTAGTACTGGTGGACAAATTATGCCACCACTTATGGGAGCAGGGGCATTTATTATGGCAGAATTTTTAGGAGTTCCATATGCTAAAATTATGGCGACTGCAATTTTTCCAGCTATTTTATTTTTTGTTACAGTTTGGATAGGGATTGATGTTTTTTCTAAAAAATACAATCTTCTTGCCATGGAAAATAAGGATATCCCAAAACTTAATCTTGTGATAAAACTGGCACCTTTTTTTCTTATACCTTTTGGGATTTTACTTTACGCTTTAATAGTTGTAGGTAAAACACCTCAATACTCTGCTGCACTTGCTATTTTTGCATCTATATTACTTTTACTTGTAAATAGAGATTGGGAAATATCTTTAAAAGAGTTTATTGATAAATTTATAGAGGGATGTATTACAGCATCAAAACAAATAGCTTCAATCGCTTCTGTTATTATTTGTGCTGGAATTGTTATAGGAGTTTTAAATATTACAGGAATTGGTGTAAAAATCACATCTGCAATTTTATATTTATCAAATGGAGAACTTTTTGTTGCTTTAATTTTAACAGCTGTTGCTTGTTTGATTTTAGGTATGGAAGTTCCAACAACAGCTGCTTATATAATTTGCGTATCAATTGCTGGACCTACTTTACAAGAGTATGGGTTATCTGCTATTCAAGCACATCTTTTTGTGTTTTGGTTTGCTTTACTTTCAACTATCACTCCTCCCGTTTGTGGTACAGTTTTCATAGCATCTGGAATTGCTCAAGCAAATTGGATGGAAGTTGCTGGTAAATCTATGAAACTAGGTATTGGATTGTATATTGTGCCTTTGGCATTTGTTGTTAATCCTTTTTTAATACAGCCAGATATAAATCTTACGATGGCATTTTTATCTTTTATAAAAATTGCTTTAGGATTAGGATTATTATCAAATGCTTTAGTAAATGATAATTTAAAAATAATTTTTAGAAGTATATTAGTACTTTTAGGTTTTATTATCATCTTTTTCCCCTTTCAATAAGCTATAAACTATAGCTTATTGATGAAATTTAATAATTTTTTACCAAACTACTTGAATAAAATAAGTTTTTTCCTTATAATGAGATAATTTTATATTAGGTAGCCACCATGAACTTTTTTAAAAAGATTCTTAATTCGATAAATCAAATGTCAAGTCCAATATTTAGTTTTGATGCTGACCTCTCTGTGCTATCTTTTATTCTTCCCAATGATGAAAAATTTGATTTCACATTGGAAAACTATGATGTAAAAACAAGACATGACCCTTATGTCTATGAAGCTTATACTTTCAATAATCAAGATATATTTTTTGAGTATATACATTTAGATCCAGTTTGCTCTTGGAATGGTCTTTCAAGGGGATATTTTGTAGATTTATTAAAAACATTAATAAATGATGAGTTAGAACTTGAAGAGAGATTTGAGTTTAAACATTATGAGTTTAGTACTTACAATTCTCAATCACATGGTTACATACATATTATTTATATTTGGGATGTCACTAAAGAAGTTTTTTTAATAGACAAAAAAGGAATACTTTATAAAAACTTTTTAGGGCTTTTAAAAAGTGATTATGAGTATAAATATAATGATAAAAAGATTTATGACTTGGATATTGAAATAAGTTTAGTAAAACGGAATTCATTAAACAATTATTTTAATGCAAGTAGTGACTAAAATGCAGTATAATTAGAAAAACAAAAGGATGAATTATGTTTTTCAAATCAATTATATTTTCAAGTTTAGTATTGCTGTTCACTTCATGTGCTTCAAGTAGTTTATATGATAAAAAAGATAATTCAGTAAATTTTATTTTATTTGATATAAATAAAAAAATACATTTAACAAATCCAAAATATACATATACTTTTTCTACTTGTTCTTTAGATACATATACTTTAAAAGATGAAAATAAAGAGTATGGTAATTTATTTATTGAACATATCTTTTTAGATAATAGTTGTTATTGGAATGGTTTAGCAAGTGGATTTTTTGTATATGAATTAAAAAGTAGAATGAAGTTTAAAAGTTTTGATTTAGTTGATAGATTTACAAAATCAAATTATGAAATCTCTACATATAAAGTAGATGGTGAAAAATACGTAAGTATTATTGATATGTTTAATGTACATGGAAATGTTTTAATCATAGATAATAGAGGTAAATTATCACAACAAATAGTTAAATCTTTAGATGCAAAATTTGAATATAAGTATTTAGATGCACCAAGAACAGATATAAAATATGACTATAGTTTAGTACAAAACAACAGACTTTTTGGTTACTTTACAAGAGAATCAGAAAGTGAAAGGAAAATTAAATAACGGTGGAAACACCGTTATTTTTAAGGAGACAATAGCAAAGAAAGCTAAAGTTTGTTTGTATGACGAAGGAATTGTAATGTAAATAGGATAAAATATATCCTGTTTAAAAAAGTTAGAAATAATTTTTAAATTTTATTTAAGGAGAAACTTTATTGTTTGAGGAAATAACAGCGTTTTTATACCAATATAAAAACAAACAATTAGAAGCAGATGAAATAGTAAAATTAAAAGATAAATTTGAAAAATATAAAAATGAGATAGAAAAAAGTGAATATTTTGATAAGTATTATAATAACTATCTTAATATCAAAGGTTATACCTATAGACTTGATGATAGTTCTATGAGATTATTTTATACTTTTCAAGAAGCAATTTATTCTATTGATTTGACAAAGTTAACCCGTGATGAAGAGGGAGTGGTGCTTAATACTATAGTTTATACATTGGTTTTATGGGATTGTATAAATGAGTATTTGGGAAATAGTATTGATGAAAATCTAAAACAAAAAGCCATAGAGTTTTATCAAAATGAACAAAAAAGAGTTTCAGCCGAAAATAAAAAATATCATATGTACCAAAACTAATTAATCTTGATTAAATAGTTTTAGTATATCTTTTTCTACAAATTCTAAATCATCAGTTAGGGTAAATATCTCTAACTCTTTTTCATTTATCATTTTCTCTTTTAGTAATGATTTTTTTAAAAATACGATTAAATCATTCCAAAAACTTGTATCGTAAAGATAGATTTTTATATTTTTTAATTTTTTTGTTTGAATTAAAATGATTATTTCAAAAAGTTCATCAAGAGTTCCATAACCACCTGGAAATACTACACAAGCTGATGAGTGTCTAACTAACATAAATTTTCTTGAGAAAAAATAGTTAAATGTATGGTTCCTTGTTGTATATGGATTTAGTTTTTGTTCTGTTGGAATTATAATATTTAGTCCAATAGATTGTGCATTTTTAGCATTATATGCCCCCTTATTGGCGGCTTCCATTATACCGCCACCGCCACCAGTTACTATATTGATACCTTGTTTTGCTAAATTATAAGCTAACTCTTCGGCTTTTTTACAGTTAGTACTATTTTGTTCTATTCTTGCACTTCCAAAAAATGTTACACAGTTTTTAATTCCTTTATAAACATCTTCGCTATTATTAAAATCATTTGCTATTTTATTTTTTTCAATTATCTCTTCACTACATGTTGTCAAAGCATACTCTTTATTTAAATTTATAGAATTATAATGTAAATATATAAGAAAATAATTTAAATACAAAATTTGTTATAATTATTTTAAATAAATTTTTAGGTAATTGTATGAATATTAAATTGAATTGTGACATGGGTGAAAGTTTTGGAATCTGGAAAATGGGAAAAGATGAAGAAATAATGCCTTTTATTCACATGGCAAATCTTGCTTGTGGTTTCCATGCCAGTGATCCCTTAACCATGAGTAAATCTGTTAGTTTAGCTATAAAACACAATGTAGAAATTGGAGCACATCCTGCATATCAAGATTTGGTAGGTTTTGGTAGAAGAAGAGTTGTTTGTTCTTTAGAAGAGATTGTTGCAATTATTTTATATCAAATTGGCTCTTTAAATGCTTTTTGTAAAACCTACGAAAAAAGTATAACATACGTAAAACCTCATGGGGCACTTTTTAATGATATGATGAGAGATGAATTAATATTTAAAGCAATTCTTAGTGCCATAAGCTCATATGATAAAAATATAAAATTAGTAGTTTTATCAACATCTAAAAATGAAGAATATAAACAAATAGCTCTTTTATATGGCATTTCACTTTTATTTGAAGTATATGCAGATAGAAATTATAGTGATGATGGTTTTTTACTTTCAAGGGTAGAAAAAGATTCTATTATTAGTGATGAATTAGATATCTTAGAAAGAATTGAAACTCTAAAAGAGAGAGGATATATTACAAGTATAAATAAAGCTAAACTTTTTTTACAAGCAGATACCATATGTGTACATGGTGACAATGAGAAAAGTTATGAATTCATAAAAATAGCTAGTAGGTTATTAAATCATTAAATATGTATCAAATTAAATCAAATTAAAAGAAAAAAATAAAATTTAATCAAATTTAATTTCTTTTTAATATGTATAACGTTAATCTTTCGCCTTAAAAAACAAAAAGGGATAAAAATGATAGAAACATTATTATTTTTTTTAGGGGCAATAATAGTTTATTTATATTCGTTTTTATATAGAAATCTAGCAGTAGTTGCAGCAATAGCTTTATTTATTGTAGCATATCAAATGAAAGTTGATGTTACTTTAATTTCATTGACTTTAGGATTTTTAATTGTAATGAGATTACGAAAGAAGGGCATAAGGGATGATGCCTGATTTGAATAAATCATAAAATATCATCTCTTTTAAATAGCCTTTATAATTCTAAATTATAAAGGCTATTTTTTTTTACTCACTATTAACTCACTTTTAGACAGTATAATTATAAAAAGTTAGGATTATTATGTTTACAGAAAAAAATATACCAAGACTTATTATACTTGCACCCATAATCACAGTAATATTAATTGCTTTTTTTAATATATATTTCTTCGTAAAAAATCAAAATAACTATTTTAAAGAAGAGAGTATAAGAGTTGAAAATGAATATATTATTAAACAAAGAAATATATTAAAAAAAGAAATAGATTACATCATAAATTATATTGAATTTCATGTAAAAAGAAATAAAAAGTTTTCAGAAGATGAACTTAAAGACGAAATTTTAAGATACATAGAAACAATTAGATATGAAAAACATGGTTATATTTGGGTACATGATACTTCTTATTATTTGCGAGCTCATCCTTTTAGACAAGATAAATTAAATACTTATGATATAGATTTAAAAGATGCAGTTGGCTCTTATATAACTAAGGAATTTGTTGATAAAACTTTAAAAAATCCAAATGGTGTATTTATTGAGTATTATTGGCAAAAACCAAAAGAAAAACACTTCTCAAAAAAATTAGGTTTTTTTAGACTTTACAAAAAGTATAATTGGGTAATAGGAGCTGGATTGTATATTGATGATATACAAAATTCAATCTTAGAAAACAAAAAGTTATTAGAAGAAAAAATAGATAAATATATCCGAATAGTTGTATTTATTTCATTTTTTGTTATGTTATTTGTTGGATTTTTATCTTTTTTAATGTCAAAAAAAATTACTGAAGTATTTAATCGTTATCAAGAAAATGTTAAGAAAAAAGAGTTACTTTTAGAAGATATGAATAAAAACTTAGAGAAAAAAGTACAATTAGCAATAGAAGAAGCTCAAAAAAAAGATAGGGCAATGCTTCATCAATCAAGGTTAGCTAGAATGGGAACTATGTTATCCATGATAGCTCACCAATGGCGACAACCTTTAAGTGAAGTTGCAGGAATTCTTATGGAGCTTGAAACAGCATCAAAATTTAAAAAAGCAGATGATTCTATGATACAAGAGTCAGTAAAAGAGTCAAACAGACTTATTCAATTTATGTCATATACGATTGATGATTTTAGAAACTTTTTTAAGCCTGACAAAAAAAAGGTACATTTTTATATTGAAGATTCTTGTATGGAAGCAATATCACTTATTACTGCTTCAATTAAAAATGCAAATATAAAATTGAACTATAATATAAAAATGAATTATGAAGTATATGGTTATAAAAGAGAGTTTGCACAGGTTTTATTAAATCTAATGTCAAATGCAAAAGATATATTAATCCAAAGGGAGATAAAAAATCCAACCATTAATTTAGAGGTTGACTATAAAGATGGAAATGCAATAGTTACAGTTCAAGATAATGCAAACGGGGTAGAAGAAGAGTATTTAGATATGATTTTTGAACCATATTTTACAACAAAAGAGTCTTCCCAAGGTACAGGATTGGGTCTATATATGTCAAAAATGATAATTGAAAAAAATATGGGTGGAGAACTAAGCGTTGAAAATAGAGGTGATGGAGCACTCTTTACAATAAAAATCAAGGGATAAACATGGAAGAAATAGCAGAACAACTAAAAAACTTTTCAGTTCTTTGTGTAGAAGATGAAGAGGGTATTAGAAAAAGATTAGTAAATACTTTAAAATACTATTTCGCAGAAGTTTATGAAGCTTCTAATGGTGAAGATGGTTATTGTTTATATTATGAAAATAGACCTGATATTATAATATCAGATATAGAAATGCCAGAAAAAAATGGTATTCAATTAGCTAAAGATATAAGAAAAGATGACTTATCTACAATAATTATCATGCTTACTGCATACTCAAATGAAGAGTATCTTTTAAATTTAATAAATCTAAATATAAATCATTATATTTTAAAGCCACTTACCTCTGAAAGTTTATTGGATGCCATTGTAAAAGTTTTTAAGGATAGACTGGATAAAAAAATACTATTTTGTGATGAATTATATTTTGATATGAAAAATCGAGAACTTTATTATAATGATGAGATTGTGCCTTTGAGAAAAAGGGATAAAGATTTTTTAATTTTACTTTATGAAAATAAAAATATGGTATTAACTTATTCTATGATTGAAGAAAATATTTGGAGAGATAAAGTGATGACTTCAAGTGCTTTAAAAACTTTTATTAAAGAATTTAGACAAAGATTACCAATAGATTTAGTGGTAAATATCCCACAAGAAGGTTATAAATTAAAAGTTTTATAATCTAATTTTAAAACTCACTGATTCCTCACTTTAAACAATTAGAATTTCCTTATCTAAAATTAGGAGATTACAATGTTAAAAAAATGTTTACTTGTTGCTTCTCTTGCAAGCTTAGTGTTTGCAGGAAATGTAAAAATGAATTTAAATGCAAAGTATGGTGCAAATAATTTTCATACAAAAGGTGCTGAAAAGTTTGCATCTTTAGTTAATGATTATACAAAAGGTAGTGTAAGCATTACGGTTTATGCTGGTTCTTCTTTAGTAAAAGGTAATCCTTTAAAAGCCGTAAAAGATGGAACAGTTGCTATGACAGATATGTTTATACCATTTACTGCTGGTGGAGGTAAAGTGTTTGGTATTTCTGCTTTACCTTTTGTTGCACAATCTTATGATGATGCTTATAGATTATATCAAATCTCTAAACCTTCATATGAAAAAACTGCAGAAAAATGGAATCAAAAATTACTTTATAGTGTTACTTGGCCACCGTCTGGATTTTATGGAAATAAAAAATTAGAAGCTTTGGAAGATTTAAAAGGTGCTAAAACTAGAACTTATGATAAAAATTCAGCTGATTTTATTAATGCAGCTGGAGGAAATGCAGTTGCTTTACCTTGGGGAGAGGTATATTCAGCACTTAGAACTGGTTTAGTTAATTCTGTTATTACTTCATCTTCTTCAGGAAAAGATGGTAAGTTTTGGGAAGTATTAACTAACTTTACTAAAATCAATTATGCTTATCCTTTACAAGCAGTTACAATCAACCTTGATTATTGGAACTCTTTAAATAAATCTCAACAAGATGCTATGTTAAAAGCAGCTGCCCAAATAGAAAAAGAACAATGGGAAGTGGTAAAACAAGAAGATAATGATGCCCTTGAAACAATGATGAAAAATGGTATGCTAATTTGGGAAGCTACTCCAAAATTAAAAATAGAATTAACAAAAATTGTTGATGAAGTACTTGAAAAATATTTGGAAGATGCAGATAGTGATACTAAAAAAATATTTGAAGAATATAGAAAGTAAATTATGAAAACTTTTTATAATCTTATAAACAAGCTCTCTCTTTGGGGAGCTTATTTATCATCACTTTTATTGATATCATTGGTGTTATTAATTCTTACAGAAGTTTTCATTCGATATTTTTTTGATATGTCAACAATGATTGCAGATGAATATAGCGGATATTTATATCTAGCTGCAATTTTTCTAGGTTTAGCTTATACTTTCAATGAAGATGCACACATTAGAATTAATATCTTAACTTCAAAAGTAAATAAAAAAGCCAATAAATTTATAGATATACTAGCTGGTCTTATTACAATTATTATACTGGCTTTTGCACTTTATAGAACGATTTTATTTACTTTTGATTCTTATAAAATGGAAATGCTTTCTGAAGGGGTTTCTGCTACACCATTATATTTAACACAGTTAGCTATGCCTTTTGGTATTAGCTTATTTATTTTAGCTGTTTTAGTTTTTGTAATGAAAGGATTAAAAAATGATAACTGATCCTTTAATTTTATCTATTGTTATTGTTTTAGTAATGTTTACTTTTTTGTTATCTTCAATTTGGATTGGAGTTTCATTAATATTAACAGGAATTGTAGGTATGCTTATTTTTAATAATAACCTACCACCTGTAATATCAATATATGACAAAATCGGTGATTTATTGGCAGCATCAATGTATGATTCACTAAACTCTTGGTCACTTGCTGCTTTGCCAATATTTATTTTGATGGGTGAAATATTATATAAATCATCTATATCAACTAGGTTGTTAAATGGTTTAACTCCTTGGTTAAATTTTATTCCAGGAAAACTTTTACATATAAATGTTGCTGCTTGTTCACTATTTGCAGCAATATCAGGTTCTAGTTCGGCAACAACTGCAACTGTTGGAAAAATAACACTTGATGAACTTAAAAAAAGAGGTTATTCAAAATCACTTGCATTGGGTTCATTAGCTGGAAGTGGGACATTGGGATTTCTGATTCCCCCTTCACTTATTATGATTATTTATGGGGTATTATCAAATGTTTCTATAGGAAAGTTATTTATGGCAGGAATTCTTCCAGGATTATTACTTGCCACTTTATATTCGTTTTACATAATGATAGTTTCAAAAATAGATAAGAGTGTTGTTCCTGTAAGTGAAGATAAATATAGTATAAATGATTATATACATTCTATAAAAGATTTATTTCCTATATTGTCTTTAATAACAGTTGTTTTAGGTTCTATTTATGGAGGTTTTGCAACTCCAACTGAAGCAGCCTCTTTAGGAGTATTGGGTTCAGCTATTTTGGCAATATATTTCAAAAGTTTTTCAATTGATATATTGAAAAATGCTTTGTTAAATACTATTAAAACATCTGTAATGATAAGTTTTATTATTGTTGGTGCTGGATTTTTATCACAAGTTGTAGGTTTCTTAGGAATTGCTAGAGCAATTAGTGAGTTTATAGGAACTTTAGGTCTTTCGCCTTTTGCTTTAATACTTATTATTGGTATTATGTATGTGTTTTTAGGCATGATTTTAGATGGTATTTCTATTGTTGTTATGACTTTACCTATTGTATTACCTATTATTGTTTTAGCGGGATTTGATCCCTTATGGTTTGGTATATTTTTAGTATTTATGGTTGAGTTATCTCAAATTACACCACCAGTTGGGTTTTCACTTTTTGTAATACAAAGTATAAGTGGTGAAAAGATAGAGTATATATTAAAAGCTACATTACCATTTTTTATTTTAATGATTGTTGCAGTTATATTGATTACAATTTTTCCAGAAATTGTTGATTTTGTACCTAAGTATATGACTACAAAGTAGTATAGTCTAATGGAGAATATATGAGTATAAAATTAAACTGTGATATGGGTGAGAGTTTTGGTATCTGGAAAATGGGATTAGATAATGAGATAATGCCATATATAGATATGGCAAATCTTGCTTGTGGATTTCACGCAAGTGATGCTCTTACTATGAATAAATCTGTTTCTTTAGCTAAAGAAAATGGTGTAATAATTGGTGCCCACCCTGGTTATCAAGATTTAGTTGGATTTGGTAGAAGAAGTATTGCTTGCAGTAATGAAGAGATTAGATCTATTGTTTGGTATCAAGTGGGAGCTTTAAGTGCTTTTTGTAAAGTACATGATACAAAGGTTTCTTATGTAAAACCACATGGTGCACTCTACAATGATATGATGAAAGATGCAAATATATTTAATACAATTTTAAATGCTATTTCATCTTATGATAAGAATATAAAGCTTATGATATTATCGAGTCCTAAAAATGAAGAGTATGCTACTATTGCAAATATTTATAATATCTCTTTATTGTATGAAGTATTTGCAGATAGAAATTATAACGATGATGGAAGTTTAGTTTCGAGAAGTGAAAATAATGCTGTAATACATGATGAAAAAGAGGTTATAACAAGAGTTAAAAATTTAAAAGAAAAAGGTACTTTAAATAGTGTCAGTGGAAAAGAGTTAGCTTTAAAAGTAGATGCTCTTTGCGTACATGGTGATACTCAAAATGCCTTAGAATTTATAAAAATACTTAGAAAGGAAATATCTGTATGATATTTAAAATAGCTTCTGTTGATTCGTTGGTTATATATTTTGGAAATGAAATAAACGAAAATATAGCTAATGATGTACAAAAAGCTTATTTATCATTGAAAAATTCAAATATTGAAGGGTTAATCGAGATTATCCCCTCATATACTACTATTTATATCTCTTATGATATTTTTAAATATGATTACTCTTCTTTAGTAGAACTATTAAAACAAACTATTAATTTAGAGTATGAAGATAACAGTTCTAAAAATATAATAAATATAGATGTATATTATGGACAAGAAGTTGGATTAGACTTAAATGATATGAGTATAAAAACAAAACTTCCAATAGAAAAAATTATAGAACTACATTCCCAAAAACTTTATGATGTATATGCCATAGGATTTGCTCCAGGATTTGGTTTTTTAGCAAGTGTTGATAAACAAATAGCAGTACCAAGATTGTCAAGTCCAAGAAAAAGTGTAGCAAAAGGTTCTGTTGCTATTGCAGATGCCCAAACAGCAGTTTATCCCCAAAGTTCACCTGGTGGGTGGAATATCATAGGAAGAACTGCAATGGAGTTGTTTGATAAGAGTTTAGAAAAACTTTCACCTTTAAGTGTTGGAGATAAGGTTAAGTTCAATGCCATAAGTAAAGAGGAGTTTTTATCTCAAGGTGGAGTTATATGAGTTTAGAAGTAATAAATAAACCAATATTTGCAACAATACAAGATATGGGTAGATTTTCTTATTCTAATATTGGGGTTTCAAACTCTGGAGTTATGGATGAGTATTCTTACCTTTATGCAAATAAAATATTAGATAATGATTATGGAACAAATGTATTAGAAATATCCTTTTCAAATGTTCAGTTTAAAGTAAATGCTTCTACTCAAGTAGTAATTACAGGTGCTAAGTGTGAATTTTTTATAAATGATATTTTAGTTAATACTTGGGAATCACATAATGTAAAAAGTGGTGATATTTTAAAAGTAGGAAAGATATTAGAAGGTAGTAGGGTATATTTAAGTGTAAGTGGTGGTTTTGATATAAAAAAAGAGTTTGGTAGTAATAGTACAACCATAAAAGAAAATTTAGGTGGAATATCTGGTGATAAATTAATGCAAGGTGATATCTTACCCTTTAATCCTGTATTACCAAAATATAAAAAAAGACTACATGATGAGTATTTACCCAAATATACAGATGAACTAACTCTACGAGTAATTCTTTGTTCACAAGAGGAGAATTTTTCCCAAGAGGAAAAAGATAAGTTTTTCTCAAATACTTATACTATAACAAATGATTTTAATAGAATGGGTTGTAAGTTAAATGGAGAAGTAATAAAAGCAGATATAAATGGAATCATTTCAGAAGGTATAAGCTTTGGTGCTATTCAAATACCTAGTGATGGACAACCAATTATTTTATTAAAAGAGAGACAGACAATTGGAGGCTATCCAAAAATTGGAACGGTTTTTAGTATCGATTGTTTTAAGTTATCACAAGCAAAACCAAATGATAAAGTAAGATTTATCCCCATATCAATAGATGAGGCACAAAAGAAGTTAAGAGCTTTTTATCACTATTTTAGATAGTATTCCCCCTATTAATAAATATAGAGGTTTAATTTGGAAGATTTAATTAGAGATGGTGGATATTTTGCATATGTAATACTTTTTTTATATTCATTTGGGGGAGGTTTTGTAGGACTTGTTATAGCAGGTGTTTTATCTTACGCAGGTGATTTAAATATATTTGTATCTATGTTAGTAGCTGGTACATCAAATTTTATTGGTGATCAATTTTTGTTTTATATGGCACGTACTAATAAAAACTACGCAAAAGATATAATGAAAAAATATGGAAGAAAAGTTGCCCTTGCTCATTTATGGATGAGAAGATATGGCTCTCCTGTTGTATTTTTACAAAAATATGTATATGGGATAAAAACTTTAATTCCATTGGCAATGGGACTTACAAAATACTCATTTAGAAAATTTACAATATACAATATCTTCGCAACAGCTTTATGGTCTATGGTAGTAGGGTATATTAGTTATAGACTAGGAGAAGTTGTTTTAACATACGCAGATGATTATAAGTATTATGGTGTAGCTATTATTTTAGCTATAGTACTTACTATTACTTACTATTTAAAGAAGATATAAATGCAACTAATAAATACATTAAACATAGATGAAAAATTAAAAGAGAATCTAAAATCACTAGGTTATGAAACACTAACTAAAATACAAGAAGAATCCTTACCTATAATACTAGAGGGAAAAGATGTAATAGCAAAAGCAAAAACAGGAAGTGGAAAAACTGCTGCTTTTGGAATAGGGCTATTAAATAAAATAGATGTAAAAAAATTTAAAGTACAGTGCTTAGTATTATGTCCTACAAGAGAACTTGCTGACCAAGTTGCAGATGAATTAAGAAGAATAGCTAGATATAAACACAATATCAAAATATTAACTTTATGTGGTGGAGTTCCATCTAGCAGACAAACACACTCCTTAAGTCATGGAGCTCATATTATAGTTGGAACACCTGGTCGTGTACTATTTCACTTAAGAGAGCAAAATTTAAATCCAGACTCAATAGATACTTTAGTATTAGATGAAGCAGATAGAATGTTAGATATGGGATTTTTAGAAGATATAGAAAAGGTAATAAGCTTTATACCAAAACAAAGACAGACACTACTATTTTCTGCAACCTATGAAGAAAATATAAAAGAACTTTCTAAAGGAATACTAAATAATCCTACCTTTAAAAGTGTAGATACCGTTCATACCAAAAGCTCCATAAGAGAAGAGTTTATAAAAACTTCAAGAAAAGATAGCGTTTTATTAAAACTATTTTCAACATATAGACCAAACTCAGTAATCATATTTTGTAATACAAAAATCAAATGTGATGAACTAGATACATACCTTTATGATATGGGATATGATCCTTTAGTTTTACATTCTGATTTTGAACAAAAAACAAGAGATGAGATTATCACACTTTTTTCAAATAAATCATATCCTATCCTAATAGCAACAGATGTTGCAAGTAGGGGACTTGATATTGATGATGTGGAGATGGTTATAAACTATGACATGGCAAATGATACAAATGTCTATACTCACAGAATAGGAAGAACTGCACGTGCTGGTAAAAGTGGAGTTGCTTTAACTTTATATAATGATTATGATGAAGATAAAGTAGAAGAACTGCAAGATAATAAAGAGTTAGTTTATGTAGATGAAGAGAGTTTGATTGATGAGGTATATAAACTTATACCCCAATATAAAACTATCTATATAAGTGGTGGAAAAAAACTAAAACTTAGACCTGCTGATATTTTAGGATGTTTAATTCAAGATAATGGTTTAGATAAAGATGATATTGGAAAAATAAAAATACTTCCAATGTGTTCATATGTTGCTATAAAAATAGAAGCATATGAAAAGAAAATAAAAGAGTTAGAATCTTTAAAGATAAAAGGTAAGTACTTTAGAATATTTGCTAGATAATATAATGATAAAAGCATAATGTAGGTAATATAATTAAATAAGATATTTTTTTAGGGAATTTGATGAATAATTTGATTGTTAGTGGCATTAAAAAGTTTTTAGAAGCTAATTGTTTTAATGATGATATTTATGATTATCTTGATTTCTATGCAAAATTAAGAGAACTAAAAGAAGTAAAGTTTATCTATGATGAATTACAAAAATGGTTAGAAAATACCTTTAATATCAAATCACTAAAAATCATGATTTACTCTTTAAACGATAATGAAAAAGAGATAGTTTTTCAAAATGCAGATGACGAAGTTTATCAAAATGAAGCAATGCTAAAAAAATATAAAGTTCAAATGAATGCTAATTTGATGATAAATTTTAGTTTAGTATGTGAAAATGACAATCATTTTAAACAAATAACATCAAAAGATGAAATATTAAATGCCTTTTTTTATATGGTATCACCATTTATAAGTAGTGTTTCTTATCAAGAATTAGTACAAAAACTAACATTTAGAGATCCCTTAACAAATGTTTATAACAGAAAGTTTTTAGTAGAACATTTAAATAAACTTTTGCCTTTGTCTAAAAGAGAGAATAAAAATATATCATTTTTGATGGTTGGAATTGACCACTTTAAAGCTGTTATTGATGAATTTGATTATGATATTGGTGATAAAGTATTAATCAGTTTATCCGAAATATTACAAGAAAATATTAGAGAATCAGATATAGTTGTTAGATTAGAAGCTGATGAGTTTTTAGTTGCATTAGTTGGGATTACATCACCAAATGATGCTAAGCTTGTAGCACAAAAACTAATTGATGTTTTTGCAAAAAATGAAGTAAAAGTATCTCCAGCAGGATATACTTTGAAAAAGACTATTTGTGTTGGTATAACACATTATGATAATCAGACAAATTCAGTTGATTATATTTTACGAAATGCAGATATTTCGCTTTATGAAGCACGAAATCTAGGAAGAAGTAAGATTAAAGAGTTTTTTCCAGATGAAGTTGAGTGTGTAGATTTATTTTAAAAAAGGAGAATTTATGGGTGTTAAAGCAAGTGCAAGACATATTTTAGTTGATAATGAAGAAATTTGTAATCAAATTAAAGATCAAATCAATAATGGAGATTTAGATTTTGTAGAGGCAGCAGAACAATATTCATTATGTCCATCTGGCGATGTTGGTGGGGAGTTAGGTACATTTGGAAAAGGTCAAATGGTAAAAGAGTTTGAAGATGTTGTTTTTTCAGCACCTGTTGGAAAAATACAAGGTCCAGTTCAAACAGAGTTTGGTTACCATCTTATTGAAGTAACTTCAAGAAACGATTAAAATAAGGGATTAGTCCCTTATTCTGCAAAGATTTTAAATACTATTGATTTAAGCTCTTTTATTAGTGTTAAATTCATCTCTTTTTTGTTTGTATAAATATAAAAAGGTACTGTATTTAGCATAGATTTTTTAAGTCTTTTTCTAACTGTTGATATTTCATCTATTGGAATTATCTCTTCTCCATCATAAAGTGTAAACTCTTTATTTAATCCTAAACTAAAAGATACTATTTGATATGTAAAAAATACATCTTCTTCTTGAGTTTCCCATTTTTTAATAAATTTATCTAGCTCAATTCTAAGTTTTACAAATTTATTTTTTGTAAGATAGCCAAAACTTTCTCTAAATTTATATCTTTCAATTGTTGAAAACTCTAAAACTTTATAAAATTCATTTAGGTTTTTCCAAGGTGAACGAAAAAATCTTTTTCCAAAAAGTACTTCTTCAAAAGATTTTAAATATTTTTTGTCATCATTTGTTTGGATATCTCTATTTTTTATCTCAAAATACTCTTTTTTAAATAGTGAAATTAACCAATTTTCATCTAACATTGAAACTATATCAAGTCTTCTTGCTTCATTTCTTTCATTTAAAAAATTCCAAAGCATAGCAATACAGTTTGAAGAGTTTTTTTCATAAAACATTCCATTTTTGAAATATTTATTAGATAAATATAAAACAACATTTTCTAATAAAGCATCTGTTTTTGCGATACCATGATTATAAATAACTTTTTTATAAAGATTAAATCTCATCTCTAAAAGATGTTCAATATCAATAAGTCCCATATCAAAAAAACTTATTTTAAAAGACTTTTTATCTCTAACTAAAACAGTATGTTTGGTTATACGTATATGATCATTTGGACCACCAATATATCCAGAAGCCACCATATCTCTATTTATATAATCTAATCTATCCGCATCAACTGTTCCACTGATAATTGAGTGTAATACTTTAAAATCAAATTTATTATAAATCTTCTCTTTTATTATAAACATACAAAGTTTGTGTATGAGTTTTAAATAATCAACATCAGTTTGTGATTCGTTATTTTTAATAAGTTCTTGATTAAATAATATATCAATAAAGTTTTCACCTATAGCTTCATGTAAAACTTGCTTTCCAGTTGAAGTTATAATTTCATATAAAATCTTAAACTCTTTTTCTTTTTCCAATATATTTTCACTTGTTGAAATATTTTGATAAACTCTTTTTAGAGCATTTTCAACTTGATGTGAAAAAGGAAGATGACCCACATCATGTAATAGTCCCGCTAATCTTAGTGCTTGTAAAGTGATTATATATGTGTCATTATACATTCTAGAGTTTGTAGGAATAGAGAACTGATATAGTGCTTTATTATCAAAATAGCTTGCCCCTTCATTGAATGATATATTTAAATTATCTTCTACAATTATAGTTTGAATAACTTTTCTCATACTTTTTAAAAACATATCTCTAGTTGTTGAATCACTATTTAAAAGAGCATTTTTAAGCATATAAGAACTAACGTGCATAGTACCTAATGAGTGTATAAATCTTTTTGTTGTTATTGAGGGGAAAGAGAAATAAGCTAGGGCGTTTTGTGTTATAAATTGAAGTCTATTTAATATTTTACTTTGAAGTATAGTATCTTCAAGTCTTGTGTATTCTATATGATTATAGATTGTATCATTGATTAACCTATTTTGTATGGTAAATCCTTTATAAAAAGATGAAGGAAATTGTTCTAAAAATAGAACAGTTCCTTAAACTCTAGTTTTTCTTATTTTCAAATATTCGCTCTGTAAACTCTGCAAATTTACCTCGAACTGCTTTTTCAAGCTCTATTGCAAACATCTTTACTTCATCATGTTCAAAATTAGTCTGTTTTAGAAGTGTTGTAAGACCATTGTTGTATTTATTTAAATACAAGTTATCAATTTGTCTATTTGATCCAATTACTATTGCCATACAACTTTCATCAAGTCTAGAGAGTATTAGTTGTGTTGTTTTTTCACTTGAATTTTGCCACTCATCCATGATAACAATAGCTGAACTAAGTGTTCTTCCTCTAGCTTCTCCTGGCCATAAAGTTTCAATACAGTATTTTGATGTAAGTTCAGAGATTTTACTATCAATTGACTCTTTGTTTTCTCTATTTTCTGATTTTTTCAGTTGTTTTTTTGCAATAAATTCTAAAGTATCAGATAAAGCCATATTATAAATACGAAATTTTTCTTCATTTCCTGATAAGAAACCAATCTCGGCACCTTTATCAAGAGATTCTATTGAGTTTCTAACATAAACAATTTTGTCATATAAACCTAAATCAATAAGTCTCATTGCACTAGCAATTGACATCAAAGTTTTTCCACTTCCAGCTTTTGCATCAATAACAAGTAAATCAAACATATTAGAAATAATAGCTTTACAAAAGAGTTTTTGTTTTAGATTTACAGGTTTTATTTGTAAGGCTTTAAAATCACTTTCACTTAAAATATTTATCATCTTATTTACAATGATTGCATACTCTTTATTTCCATCTTCACTACTAAATTCATAGGAAAAATTTTCTAAAGTATATTCTTCATCAAATAAAGATATTGGTTTGCCATCAAGGGAGTTAAATTTTGATGAGTCTAAAGGTAAGGTTTTTATAAATTGAAATTTAGGAACAATAGATTTATCGTCATGTAGCGTCTCAGCTTTTATTCCTTTAAACTGAGCAAAAGTTCTAGCATAAATATCTATTGATAAAAATATTGTTTGGGCACCTTTATAATAATCTTGTGCAACAGAAGCAACTTCTATGATTCTTTTGTCATTACTTTCGCTTATGTGAACTTGTTCGATTTCAGAATCATATTTATCTTTTGCTATTACATGTAGTTGAAGATCATCATTAAAATATTTTACAACCTTAAAATTACTTTTATGGTCAACTTCTTTGATTTTCATTTTGGCTAGAAGTCTAGCAAACTCTCTTGAGTGATAACCAAGTTCGTTAGTTAACTTTTTTTTATCTTCAAGTTCAAATAAAACAGTTTCAGGCACAACTATTACATTAGAGCCATTGTCACTAATTTTATACAGGTTTTGGAGGTTCTGTAGAATAATGTTTGTATCTACGACGTATATTTTTTCTTTCATGGATTAATTATATCATTAATTTATTATATATCTATAAGGTAAATTAGAAAAAAATATTTGTTACAAAATGATAACAATAGATTTGATTTTTGAAAATAATTGTATCTTTCAAAATTTCTAAGTAATATATACAATTAATATTTTATGTAGTATAATATGTAAAATTTTATGTATAGGATGATTTATGGTAGCGTATAAAAGAGATGAAATCATATCTACAAGTGATGTATCAAGAGGGTTTTCTAATATATTAAATAATATTATAAACCATACAAAAGAACGATTTGTAATATCAAAAAACAATAAACTTGAAGCAATAATATTAGATATAGAAGAGTATGAAAGACTTCGTACTGTCTATGATATGCTTGAAGAAAAAGAAATTGAACAACTTTTATTAAATCGAACAACTGAAGATAAAGAAGTTTCTAACTCAAAAATACTAACTATTGATATCTAATGAAAAAAGATATTAAACTTACTTATCTGAAAAAAGCTACAAAATTTTTAGATAAAAATTCTTCTAAAATAACAGAAACAGAAATTGATAATTTAGTCATTAAATTTATCAAGAATAAACTTTTTAATATTGATATAAACATTGACTATAAACCATTAAGAGGCTCTTTTAATAATTTATTTAGAATTAGAAAAGGCAATATTCGTATTATAGTAACCCTAATAAATAATGAAGTAATAATTGAAGCTATTATTGAAGATATAGGATTTCGAGGAGATATTTATAAATAAATTTTGTAAGTCTCACTTTCCAAAATGGAATTTCTGATTCAAAAAGTTTCAAAGAAGAAAAAGAAAGAGATTCAGCTTGATTTCAGAAAAGTTCCCAAACGAGGTCTGACCCCGATGTTCCTAGATTAGAAATGAGGAGATTATAAAACAATATAAGTATTTACTCACTTATAACTCACTTTAAAATTGTATTTTTCTAATTTAAAAGGATGGTGATTAAAATGATAAATACTTATAAAAGTTTGATTTCAAAATATATTTATGCAAAAGATAATAATAAACCTTATCTGATGAAAGATGTATTTAAAGATAGTGGAAAATTAGATATAGTATTAAACTCTCAAAATATATCTTTTCCTTCTCGAAGTGATGGTTTAGAAAAAATTATCAAAGTTTTGATAAAAGATTTTAATAAAAATTTTGAAAATATCTTTACATTATGTTTTGAGGATACCATTGTCATAGAAAAAAATACTTTAGGTTGTAATTGGTTTGTATTCATGTCTGATAAGGATACAGAAGAAATACGTTTAGGATATGGTACATATCTTTGGAAATTTGATACTTTAGTTGAAGAATTAAATATTACAATTAAAAGTATGGATATTTTATCAAAAAAGGATACTAAAATATTCCCTTGGATTGAAAATGTGCCTTATCCATGGTGTAATTCAAATATATTTTTAAATAGTATGAATAACTTGGAAGTTTTATATCAAATAAAAAATGAGTTAAGCACTTATCTAAAAAATAGAATATAAATCCCATATATTTTCCAAATGGGGTCAGTCTGATAATTACACTTTAAACTTGAGTGGCGACAAGATCGGTAAATATTATTAGATCGTATTACACGAGGTTAGGTTATGTGTAAAACATTAATCAGCTAGGAATCAACTCCTAGCCTAACGAACTCTCAAATATTACTATTGGAGGTTCACGATGTTTAATTGTATCGGATTAGATATTAGTAAAGAATTAATTGCTGTTCATATACCTATTAATAAAGTTGATATAGAAATTGATAACAGTATTAAAAGTATCAAAGGCTTATATTCCAAATTAAAGAAACTATACAAAAATGATATTGACAATTTAGTTTTCATTTTTGAACCAACTGGTTCCTATTCATTTACATTAACCAAGTTTTGTAACGAAAAAAGAATCAAATGTTTTTTGATAAATCCAAAACAATTTTCCAATCATTCAAAAGCTTTAGGTGAGCGGAACAAAACAGATTTAATAGATGCTCAGGTATTATCTAAGTCTTTACATTTAGCCAAAGACAATGAAATAAAAGTGCCTTATATAAACAAGGAAGCTGAGAATATAAAAGAGTTAATGGGATACTATAAATTTCTTTCAAAACAAAAAACTAAAACAATAAATCATCTTGAATCCTTAAGTTCTAAAGAGGGTAATTCTTATGCTATTAATGAGCTTAAAAAATCCATTAAAAACTTAAAAAAACAAGAAACAGACGTATTGATAAAGATTAAAGAAATTATATATTCAGAAAAAAATTTACTTAATGGATATACTAATATAAAAACCTTATCTGGAATAGGTGAAATTGGAGCCATAGTTTTACTACATCTTTTTATTAAATATCCTAAAGCCAATCAAAGACAAATATCTGCACTTATAGGATTGGATCCTATAGTCAAACAATCTGGAACTTCAGTACACAAAAAAGAAAAAATATCAAAAGCTGGTTCTAAAATTTACAGAGGAAGTTTATTTATGGGTGTAATGACTGCCATTAGATTTGATGAAAATTTTAAAAACTTTTTTGAAAGATTAAAATTAAATGGTAAACATACAACTTTAGCACAAATTGCAGTCATGAGAAAAATGGTCATTATTGCTCATTCTTTATATAAAAATGATAAACAATATGATAAAGAATTTTATAAAAAAGCTTGTGGTGGTTTATAAAAAGAGTAATTTAATTACTCTTTTTTATGGAGATTTATTATGTTTTGATATTAATTAGAAATTTTAAAATTTAAAGACTTTTTAAGGTGGCGACTGACCCCGATGTTTAATGTTTAATGTTTGACCCAGATGTGATCTATTTTATTTCTATTTTAGCAATTAAAAAGTTTAATACTAAAATAATAATTATAAAAGAGATATTAAATTCATAAAATAGCCTTTTATCTAAAAAAAATGAAAAAAAAAGTAACAGATATATAAATATATAACTATATTGAAATGTTTTCAAATTTAATTTAGATTCCTTTTCAGATTTTATAATTTTATTTGTAAATAAATTAATAATCTTATTCTTAAATAAAAATATTACAAGAATAATAGACAAAATTTCAATAAAACCTAAAAGAACAAAAAAGATAATTTTTTTGATGTTTATATCAACAAATATTACACTAATCGATAATATAAATAATAACAAATATAAATTTTTTTTATTAAATAATAAGATTGACTCTATATATTTTTCACAATTATTAATATTCATTTTACTCCAAATTATAAGTTATCTATTGCATCTTCTACTGCCCCAGTTATACCTAAACTTTCTGTAATAGCTCCTTCGATTAATCCACTTGCAAATCCAACTACAGTTCCAAAAATACCAGCAACTAGACCGCCCACAGGTGTTCCAGCTATTGTACCTGCAAAAGCAAATGATACACCAACAATTCCAGCTTTTTTAGCACCACTTAGCAAGATATTTCTCATGGGATGCTTACTTGGATGCAAGTGTATTCCTTTTACGCCTGTTTCCAACTCCCCAAAATCATAATCTGGTGATGTATAATCTTTATAATCATCAAACATATGAAATGTATCTTCAACCCTATCTTCAACCGGTACATTATTAAATTGTTTATCAAAAAAATCTTTTAAATAATTTGCTCTTTTTTCAACAATATCAGCAACTTTTGCAATTTTATCTTTCTCAACTTGCATGTCATGCTCAACTTCATCACTATAACTACCACTAACCCATCCGCCATCAGAAATATGTCCATGTCCCATAGCATTACCACCAGAAGTATTTTCAGGGCTATTTATGCTTCCAATTCCTTCATTAGGTGAACCCCAACCACCATCTCCACCATAGTCATCTATAAACCCACTAGGATCAGTATATTTCAAAGGATTATTCATAACATAAGAATATCTATTAAAACTTTGGATCATAAATGGATGTGGTATATTAGGATCAGAACTCAAAAACCTACCAACAGTAGGATCATAAACCCTACCATTCATATGAATAAGTTCAAACTCTTCTATATGTTCATGACCAGTATATCCTCTTTTTACTAAAGGTTTATTTTTATCTGTATCATTTATCCATTCTTGTACTAATTGTTTTCCAAAGGCATCATAAGCTAATCTTTGGATTACTACTCCTGATTCATTGGTTATGGTATCAATAGAACCTAAGGCATCTTTGTGCATATATCGATTTTGTGGAAGTATTAAAATTCCATCATCTTCTTCTACATGTACAGCTACAAGTTCTTCTCCTACATAGATATAATTTTTTTGAAGTACTGTTTGTCCTATATTTTCTTGTTCGTATTGTTTACCTACATAGTAAGTAGTGTTTCCATTGAGTACTTTTTTATACACAAATAAGAATACTTTCAAAAATTATTTATTACAAAATGGTAACAGCTAGTTAACATTTTATGTAATTTTTTTTTGTTAGTATCAGAAAAATAAATTAGAGGAAATTGTATATGAAGAATATTTCTATCAAAAGTAAATTAATAGGTTTAATTATAACAAGTTTGGTGATGTTATCTGTCATATTGCTTTTAGTGAGCTTGAATGAAAGTTTTAAATCTGCAAAAAAAGAGAAATTTGCACAATTGGATTCTTTAGTTGTGTCAAAAAAACAGCACTTAGAAGATTATTTCAATACCATATCTGGATTGATTATTTCAGTTGCAAATAGTAATACTACATCTGAAGGATTATATTATTTTTCTAGATTTTTTAAAGTAATAGAAGAAGATGTAAAAAATGATATTGATTTAGTACTAAAAAAAGATATGAATATAATAAAAAAAGAATTGGTTGAACATTATGAAAGTCAATATATAAATAAGATAAATTTTAATCTTTCAAATGTTGAATCAAAAAAAACTCTGGAAGAGTATCTTCCAAAAACAAATAATGGAATATTGGCTCAATATATCTATATAGTAAAAAATGAAGCTGAAATTGGTAAAAAAA
The DNA here is from genome assembly GCF_050300555.1 of Arcobacter sp. NCBI lineage: Bacteria > Pseudomonadati > Campylobacterota > Epsilonproteobacteria > Campylobacterales > Arcobacteraceae > Arcobacter > Arcobacter sp. The sequence continues at coordinate 40,003 of NZ_JBNKXY010000011.1, read as the reverse complement.
ATGATATGCCAAATGAAACAGCACTAGCAGCAACTTATACAATGAACCATGAGAAATATCATGAAACCTTTAATATTATGTTAAAGAAGTTCAATTTATATGATATTTATTTAGTTGATAAAAATGGCTATGTTGTTTATTCTACAAGTAAAGAAAAAGATTTTGCGACAAATTTAAATTCAGGTCCTTATTCAAATACTGCACTTGCAGAAATAAACAAAAAATCAAATGATTTAAATATAGGCGAAGTTATATTTTCAGATTTTAAAACATACTTACCAAGTTATAACTCTCCAGTAGCATTTGTAGCAACACCTGTATTTAAAAAAGGTAAAAGAATTGGTAACTTGATATTCCAATTAGCAGTATCACAAATTGACTTAATTATGAATTTTAAAAATAAGTTTGAAGAGTCAGGTCTAGGGAAAACAGGTAATACTTTTTTAGTTGGAAGCGACTATAAGATGAGAAATAACTATAGATTTATAAATAGTGTAAACGAATCAAATGTTAAAAGTTCTGGAACTACAGTATCTTTTTATGAAGTGAAAACTAAAGCTACGCAAGATGCTTTAAAATTAGGAAAAAGCCATGAAAATATAATTAATAAAGAAGGATATGAAGTATTAAGCTCCTTTGATACTTTAAATATTTTAGGCACCAAGTGGGCTGTTGTGGCTGAAATTAGTAGCGACGAAGCATTTGAATCTACTGTACATTTAAATATAATATTATCTGTAATTGCTTTTGTTGTATTACTTTTGACAATACTTATATCTATTGTACTGTTAAATAGTTTTGTCATTAGACCATTAAATAAATTTCAAGGTGGACTTTTAGGATTTTTTAAATATTTGAATAATGAAATTTTAAATATAGAGTATCTTGATGAAAGAGGTAATGATGAAATTTCAAGAATGTCAGTAGTTGTAAATGAGAATATTAAAAAAACAAATGAGACAATTGAAAAAGACAAAGTATTGATTGCTGAAACAGTAAAAGTTTTAGGTGATTTTGAAAATGGAGATTTATCTCAAAGAATTACTAATAATTCTAATAATCCAGCATTAAATGAATTGAAAAATGTATTAAATAATATGGGAGATAATTTAGAAAACAATATTTCAAATATACTAAATATCTTAGAACAATACACACAACATAATTATATGGAAAAAGTAAAAACTGAAAATTTAAAAGAGCATTTATTAAGACTTGCAATTGGTGTAAATAATCTTGGAGATTCTATAACAAGTATTTTAGTAGAAAACAAAAGAAATGGATTAACGTTAGATGAAACTTCTGATATGTTACTTGTTAATGTAAATAAATTAAATCTAAGTTCAAGTGAAGCAGCTGCTTCACTTGAAGAAACAGCTGCTGCTGTTGACCAAATCACTGGAAATATTAGACATAATACAGAAAATATCCAAAAAATGGCACAGTTATCTAATGATGTTACAAAATCTGCAAACGAAGGTGAAGACTTAGCGAATAAAACTACTATAGCTATGGATGAAATAAATAAACAAGTAACTTCAATAAATGAAGCAATTACAGTAATAGACCAAATTGCTTTTCAAACAAATATACTTTCACTTAATGCAGCCGTTGAAGCAGCAACAGCAGGAGAAGCTGGTAAAGGATTTGCAGTTGTTGCTCAAGAAGTTAGAAATCTAGCAAATAGAAGTGCTGAAGCGGCACGTGAGATAAAAGGAATAGTTGAACAAGCTACGTTAAAAGCAAATGAGGGTAAAAATATTGCAGATAATATGATTAATGGTTATAAAAATTTAAATAATAATATATCACAAACTATAAATTTAATTTCAGATATCGAAATGGCAAGTAAAGAACAACTACATGGTATTGAGCAAATAAATGACACCATAACAACTTTGGATAGACAAACACAAGAAAATGCAACCGTTGCTGCTGAATCAAATGAAATAGCAATGATAACAGATGAAATATCTAAACTTGTAGTTAGTAATGCAAATGCAAAAGAGTTTATTGGTAAAGATGATGTGAAGCCAAGAAAAAGAAAAAAAATGAAAAAATTAAAAGATAATTTTGAAAAAAGTGCTAATGCAAAAGATAATGATTGGGAGAGCTTTTAAACTCTCTCCGCATTAGATTAGTTTATCTTTAGAAATAATTACTCCATCTAAGTCTGCATATAAATAATCACCCTGATTAAATGTAACTCCACCAAAGCTTAATTGATTTCCTCTTGATGAAATTGTTTTTTCAAAGTTTCTTAATGGACAAGTTCCAATTGCATATAAAGCAACATCAATATCTTTTGTATATGCTACATCTCTAACATATCCATTTATAATTATTGCTTGCCAGTTATTTTTTTTCGCATATGCCATTAGTTTATCGCCAACTACACCATAAAAATATCTTGCATTGTCAACAACTACAACTTTCCCTTCACCATCTTCATCTCTTAGCATTTCTAATAGTTCCCAATTACTTTTATCAAGTTTAATTGTAACAATCTCTCCTGCACATTTTTTTAATCCACCATAATTTTTATATTCATTTGATAGTACTTGTATTTTTTTATCTTGGTTATCATCACATAAATCAGCAGTTTCAAAAATCATTCTTTCCCCTTTAGATTATAATTGAAGATGCAAGTGTAGAGAAAAAAAGTATATAATAGATTTAAAATTTAAAAAAAATTAAGAATTTATAAAAAAAATCCAATCAGTGTTTCAAAAAGAAACATAATTTTAAATTAAAAACTATTTTTTAAGAGTTTTATTAAAATAAACTTAAAAAATATAGGGAAAAAGGAGATAAAAAAAGGTTAGTCTTTTGACTAACCTTTAATATAATAGTAAATAAATTTATTATTATAAAGCTGTTACATTTTCAGCTTGTGGACCTTTTTGACCTTCAGCTACTTCGAAAGTTACTTTTTGACCTTCATTTAAAGATACTCTACCGTATCCAGTACTGTTAATTTGTCTATAATGTACGAATACATCTTTTCCACCATTTTCTTGTTCGATAAATCCAAAACCTTTTTCGCTATTGAACCATTTTACTGTTCCGTTTACTAAATCTGCCATGCAGTTTCCTTTGTTGTTTAAAATACTTTATTACTAAAGCTTGTAGAAAATATAAATTTGAGTGTTCTTTATGGTAGATTATTTGTACAGCAAAAAAGTTGTCAATAAAAAAAAGCCAAAGATGAAACTCGAAACCATCTTCATAAAAACAGTATATCTAAAATAAAAATTAAATGCAAGAAATTGTATTCGTCCAATACCTATTATTTAAATTTATAATCAATATAAAACATTTTTGTATTATATGGTATATAACTTTTAAATTTTTTTATTCCATAAAAACTAAGTTTTTATTAGTATAATTTTGATTTTTAAAAAAATTATTTATCTTTCATTAATGAAAAAATATTAGAATACGAAAATTTAGGAGAAAAAATGCAAAATAAAAAAGTCGTTTTAATATCAATTGTTGTTTTAGTTGGATTATTTCTTATAGGTGGTTATTTTTATAAAGAAAATAAAAAAACTACAAATGTAAAAATATCAAATGAAAATGCTGAATTATTACAAAGGGATTATTCTTTAGTAATTGGTTCAAAGGATGCCAAAGTTCAATTAGTAGAGTTCTTTGACCCAGCTTGTGGAACTTGTGCGTACTATTATCCATTTGTAAAAAGTATTTTGGCAAAACATAAAGATAATATAAAGTTAGTATTAAGATATGCACCTTTCCATGCAAATGCAAACTATGCTGTAAAAATGTTAGAAGGAGCAAGGGAACAAAACCTTTTCAAAGAGACTTTAGAGTTGATGTATAATACACAAAGTCAATGGATAAATGACCATGGAGTTGATCCAAGAAAATTATGGATTGTTTTAGAAAAATCATACTTATTAGATATGAAAAAATTGTCTCAAAGTATGGAAAATATTATGTATGATAAAATCATTGAACAAGATTTAAGTGATGCAAGAGCATTAAATGTTAGAGGTACACCTACATTTTTTGTAAATAAAAAACCACTTCAGGATTTAAGTGGTGAAAACTTAGAAAAACTAATCGAGTCAGAGTTATAAAAGATACTTTAAAAGTATCTTTTATTTACAAGTACTCTCTTTAAATTTTACTTCTTCGCCTTTTAAATAATCACAATCTTTTTTTAACAATGTTGCCCTTTCAAAAACTGCACCAAATGCTAATACATCAGATAGGTTAGATTTAGTTAAATCTATATCTACAAATTTAGCTTCTGCAATTCTAGAAGATGAAAAATTAACATTATCAATAGTTGCTTCATTAAATTGGACTCCCCATAGGTTTGTTTCAACAAATGATATGTTTGATAATTCTGATAGTTGAAGATTTGCACCTTTTAATATACTTCTATCAAAATTTGAATCTTTTATAACAGAACTTTCAAAATTTACTTTAAAAAAGTTAGAATCATTTGCTTTTACATTCTCAAGTTTTGTCCCCCAAAAGGTTGCCCTTGCAAAGTTTGATTTAGAAAGATTTGCACCACTTAAGTTTGAGCCTGCTAAATTTGCCTTTCCAAAATCCATACCCGATAAATCAGCATTTGTTAAATCACACTCTTCACAAATAGATGTTTTTTTAAATTTTTCAAGTTGTGTTTGGTCAAATGAAAAAAGTAAAGTAAAGCTAAAAATTAGAAGAAATATCTTTTTCATTTTTTACTCTCTTTTACAAGGGTCATAAATTTGTCTATTTTTAATCCACCCATTGTTTTGTTGTAAACATTTTTTCCATCTTTTGAAAAATAAAATCTTGGTATTCCCCAAAATTGCATTTGTTCAGGAATATTTGTATCACTAATATCAAACTGATAAGAAACAAAGTTTTTGTTGACATAGTTTTTAACTTCATCTTTTGTAAAAACATGTTTTTTCATATAATTACACTCTGGACAAGTTGGTGAACTAACCATCACAAAAATTGGTTTGTTTTCTTTTTTTGCTTTTTGGATTGCACTGTCATAATCCTTTTCCCAATTGATGCTTGCTGCATTTAATGTAAGAAAAGATATAAGAAGTGTTGCTACTAATTTAATCATAATTAACTCCTATATTTATTTTGATATTATAGCTACTTATAATAGAAATATATTCTTAAATTTCATTTTTAGTTATTAAGTCAAAATATAATAAAATGAAAACTATTAACTAAACAATTGGAGATATTATGAGTATTATAAAAAAAGTTACATTTATAGCAAAAGATGATTGTATTAAACAGATGAAAGATTTATTAAAAACTATGGTTGAGCCTTCAAAAAATGAAAAGGGATGTTTATCATATGAAATTTATCAATTAAAAGAAAACCCTGCAAAGTTTGTTGTTGTTGAAGCTTGGGAAGATGAAGAGTCCTTAGAAGGACATAAAACAACTGCACACTATAAACACTATAAAGCAACTTTTGAGCCATACTGTAAAGATAAATACAGTGATGATTTAGAAATAATTTAAGGTATTAGTTTGAAAAATTTATGGACAGATGAAGAAGCACAAAAGTATAAAAGTGATTTAGAACTAAGAGTTTTTACTTCAAATTTATTAGGTAGAAGTGATGAACTTGTTCTTCATGGAGGTGGAAATACTTCTGTAAAATCAAAGGTAGATGGTGAAGATATCCTTTATGTAAAAGGAAGTGGTTGGGACTTGGTAAGTATTGAAAAAGAGGGCTTTGCTCCTGTTAAACTTGACACTTTAATAGAAATGGCAAAACTTGAAAGCTTAAGTGATAGTGATATGGTATCACAACAAAAAGCAGCAATGATTGATAAAAGTGCACCAAACCCTTCAGTTGAAGCAATACTTCATGCTATTATTCCTTTTAAGTTTGTTGACCATACGCACGCTGATGCAGTGGTTACAATATCAAACAATAAAAATGGAATAGAAAATATCAAAAAAGTTTTTCCAAACTTTTTAATTATCCCTTATGTTATGCCAGGTTTTATTTTAGCGCGTACTATTTATGAGATGGCTAAGGATTATGATTGGAAAAATAGTGATGGAATTATTTTACATAATCATGGAATTTTTACCTTTGATGATGATGCAAAAAAATCTTATGACAAAATGATAGCTGCTGTTAGTTTAGCAGAGAAGTTTTTAGAAGATAATGCAAAAGTTGAAATACCAAATTTACAAGCAAAAGGTTTTGATTTGGATGAACTTAAAACTATCATTTCTAAAGAAAAAGGTTATGAGGTAGTTCTAAAAGTAAATCAAAACGAAGAGGCTATATATTATGCTTCTCAAAGCAATCTTAAAGATGGTGTTACAAAAGGAGTTTTAACTCCTGAGCATATTATTAGAACTAAAAAGATTCCTTTAGTATTGGAAAATAGTGATATACAAAATGCAGTTGATGAGTATAAAAAAGAGTACAAAGCATATTTTGATAGGTACGCAAAAGATGAAATTTGTCTAAATCCTGCCCCAAATTACGCCGTAATAAAAGAGTTTGGAGTAGTTTGTTTTGGAAAAGATGAAAAAGAAGCAAGTATTATAAATGACATAGTAAGCCATACTATTAGTGCTGTTTTAAAAGCTGAAAAATTAGGTGGCTTTGTAAGTATAAGTGAAAAAGATAGTTTTGAGATGGAATACTGGGAACTAGAGCAAGCAAAACTAGCAAAAAGTGCTATCACGAAGTGATAAGTTTCTTGAAATATTGAAAATGGAAGGGGCAAGTGAAAAGGTAAAAGGTAGTGACTATTTTCTTTTTTCTGCTTCTCCTGACCTTACTCCTCTATGGGCAATAAGTTTTTGTTCATCTTTTTTAAAATTATCCCAAAAATCCATTTTTACGACTCTTTTTAGTATATAGTATGTCTATTATTCTTTAAGTAGACTTAAATTTTATAATTTGTTTATTATAATTATATGATATAATTTATTCTAAAAGAAATAAGAGAGTTTGATAAATTTTGTATATAAATATAAATGGCGATTGTCAATTTTATCTTAGTGGGAGAATATGGTGAAATATTTAATGGCCATTGATGCAGGGACAGGAAGTGTTCGTGCTGTTATATTTGATACTATGGGAAAACAAATTAGTGTAGGTCAAAGGGAATGGACTCACCTTGAAGAAGAGGGCGTCGCAAATAGTATGAGCTTTGATTTTGATACAAATTGGTTACTTTGTATAGAGTGTATAAAAGAAGCAATTGAAACTGCAAACATAAATCCAAATGACATTTTAGCTTTAAGTTCAACAAGTATGAGAGAAGGTATTGTTTTATATGATGCTTTTGGTAATGAACTATGGGGTGTAGCAAATGTAGATGCAAGAGCATCAAAAGAAGTTAAATATTTAAAAGAAAACTTTGAAGGAATTGAAGAAGAGTTTTATAAATCTTCTGGTCAAACCTTTGCCTTAGGAGCTCTTCCTCGTATTTTATGGCTTAAAAATAATAGACCAAAGACCTATGAAAAAGTTGCAAAAATCTCCATGATAGGAGATTGGATTTTAGCAAAACTTAGTGGTGTAATTGCAAGTGACCCAAGTAATGGTGGGACTACTGGTATATTTTCACTAAAAAATAGAACTTGGGATGAGTCACAAGCTAAAAGAATCGGATTGAAAGATAATATTTTCCCTCCTTGTTATGAAGTTGGAACAGTTATAGGAAGTGTAAATGAGAAGGCTTCTATAGAAACTGGATTATCAACTAATACAAAAGTTGTGATGGGTGGAGGAGATGTACAGTTAGGCTCTGCCGGACTTGGTGTTGTTGAAGTTGGTCAAGTGGCAGTTTTAGGTGGCTCTTTTTGGCAACAAATTGTAAATATTTCAAAGGATATAAATCCTCCCCAAGATATGAGTCTAAGAGTAAATCCCCATGTTATTCCAAGTCAATCTCAAGCAGAAGGAATTACTTTTTTTTCTGGGCTTATTATGAGATGGTTTAGGGATGCCTTTTGTGATATGGAAAAACTACAAGCAAAAGAACAAAATATCGATATATATGAAATATTGGAGAATAAAGCAAAGGGTGTACCTGTAGGTTCACATGGAATAATGCCAATATTTTCTGATTCTATGAAGTATGGTAAATGGTACCATGCAAGTCCAAGTTTTATAAATTTAAGCATTGACCCAAGCGTTTGCAATAAGGCTTCCATGTTTAGAAGTTTACAAGAAAATGCGTCTATTGTAAGTGCTATAAATTTGGAAAAAGTGGAAAATTTTACAAATCTTAAATTCTCTGAAATAGTTTTTGCTGGAGGGGCAAGTAAAGGAAAACTTTGGCCTCAAATATTAGCAGATGTAACAGGATGTAAAATAAAAATACCAAAAGTTACAGAAGCTACAGCACTAGGTGCTGCAATGGCAGCAGGTGTTGGTGCTGGAGTTTTTAAATCACTAAGTGAAGCTTCAAAAGAGTTGATTGTTTGGGATAAAGAGTATTTACCAAATATGGAAAATAAAAAAAAATATGATGATATAAAAAATAAGTGGATTAAAATTTATGAAAAACAATTAGAATTGGTTGATTTAGGCTTAGCTAATTCTATGTGGAAAGCACCAGGAGTATAGATGAAGCTAACAAATGAAAACGAACATGAATATAGATATGGAACACATGGACCAAAATATCTTACCAAAGGTCTTATGGTTGATATGGGAGTTGTTGTTATTGGAGTAGGGGAAGAACACCCTTGTCATAAACATGTTTTCCAAGAAGAGTCATTTTTTGTTTTAGAAGGTGAATGCAGTGTTTATCTTGATGGAGTAAAAGTAGTAATTAAAAAAGGTGATTATTTACAATGTGAACTTGGTGAATCTCATATGTTTATAAATGAGAGTGAAAAGCCTTTTAAAGCTGTATTTATAAAAGCTCCACATAGTGAAGTAAAAGATTCAGTTTATATTGATTGGAAGCCAGGACAAGAGTTTATAAAAGAGGATTAATAATGGAATTAAAGAAAAATCTCCATGAAATATTAGAAAAACCAAATACCCATAAATATGGGATGTTTGTTCAAGTAATTATATATATTAATATTTTTGTTAGTATTCTTGTTTTATTTTTAGAAACTGAAGAGTCTTTACAACCATATAAAAATATGTTTGATATGATTAATATGATTAGTATTATCATTTTTACAGTTGAATATATTTCAAGACTGTATAGTATTAATTATTTGAACAATCGTAAGAGACTTAGATATATGTTTACTCCTTTTATGATTATTGATTTATTAGTATTACTTCCATTTTATCTATCTTTTTTAAATATTGATTTAGCTTTTTTAAGAACATTGAGAATCCTAAGAATATTTAAGCTCTTTAGACTTGCAAAATTTATAGAATTTGATAATATACTAGCACAAATAGTTACAGAAAAAAAAGAAGAGTTTATATTTATTTTAATTGCTTCTGTTATAATACTATTTACGATAGCTCCATTGGTTTTTTATTTTGAACATGATGTTCAACCGATGGTTTTTAAAAGTATGTTGGACTCTTTATGGTGGTCGATTGTAACATTTACAACTGTTGGATATGGTGATATGTATCCAATAACTGGAATGGGAAGAATTTTGGCTACTTTTTTAGGAGTATTTGGAATTGCATTTTATGCAATACCTGGTTCAATTTTAACTTCGGCATTTTTGGATAAGATGAATCATAAAAAGCATGATAGGCAAGAAAGAAATTCTCGAGAAAAAAATAGTGATGAAGAATAAGGTCTAAGATGGAAGAAAGAGTATTAGAAATTGAAAAGTTAAAAGCTGCTTTAGGTGAAACTATGACTCAAGAAGAGATTGAAAAAAAACTTAGAGAAAAAACACAAGCAGGAACCAAAGATAGTACTATTGAAAAAAAAGAGATAATTGAAGATGTTGAAGTTATTGAAGAAAATGAACAAGAAGAACAAGAAGAAATAGTTCAAGAATTAGAAATCGAAGACAAAAAAGAAGATAATAATCTTGAAGAATATCCAGAAGAAGATGAAAAAGAAGATGAAGAACCAGTAACTTTTGAAATTCAAATGGAAGAAATATCTCCTGAAAAATTAGCACAATTAAATAAAAGAAGAATGGAAGAGAAAAATGGTAAAAGTTCTATAAATACTATTATTTATATTTTCTCTTTTGTGGCAATATTATTGATGATTTTTGCTGGATATTTATATATGAAAAAACCTACAGCTGTTGTTAAAGAGGTAGTAGTTTATAAAGATAGCGAACCTAAAGAGATAATAAAAGAGGTTGTAAAAGAAAAAATTGTAACATCAGAAAAAGATATTGATGATAAAACCTTAAAAAAATATTTCAACTCTCAAAAATATGAAATATACAAATGTTATGACTTTAAAGTTGGACAAACAAATTTTCCTAATGAATGTAAAAATACAATAAAAGAGTTTTTACATAAAAATTCAGATAGTTTTAAATTGGAAGTTATTGCAGTGGTATCACCAGATGACATTGAGCTAATAAATAAAATAAAACTTGAAAATGAGAATGCAAAAATAAAAGAGTATATAGTACGAGGCTTTTCAAGAGGAAGGGTACTTGAAACAACTTTTTATATTAAGGATTTTATAAAAGATGATGTTATTTTAACTCCTGTAAATTACTATGTAACTTCTAAAAAATTAAGTAAGGGTATAATCATAAAAGCTTATTATTTAGAAAAATAATAAGCTTAACTTTTTTATTTGTGAGATATATTTTTTTGAAGCAACTCACCTTGTTCATTCATTAAATAAGCAGCTCCAAAACCTAAAACTAAAGATTTTTCTTTTGGGCTTAATTCAACTATTTTAAAATCTTTCATTGTTCTAATAAAACTTAGACTTTCTCCATATCTTTTATCAAATAGTTCAAAATACTCTTCACCTTCTACTATTTTACAATTAGCACCAAAATACAATCTTTTTCTTGCAAATATATGTGAAGCATCTTTTTCATCTTCTATAATAAATACATGAGCTTTTAGGGTTTGTTCTATATTTTTGTAATGTGGCATTGATGAGCTCATTACCGTATAAAATTTACCCTTAGCTTCAACAAATGGAGAATAACTTGTAAGTGCTTCAATCTCTTTATTTGAAGTTGAAAGTATTAGGGAAAATTTGTCTTTTGTAAATGTAGTAAATATTTCAATAATTTCATTATCAGTTAGTTTTTTCATAAATTTCCTTTTTTGCATTATATATTTAAAATATTAAAATAAATTAAAAAGGTTATTTTAGTAAAATAGCGTAATAAAAGGGGTTTAATGAAAAGATTTACAAATGAAAGTATGATAGAAATAATAGATTATTTAAAAGAATATTTAAAGGATAAAGAGAATAGATTTATTTGTGAATTTGAAGTATTAAATCCAGATTATTCATTTGATGCTTATAGTGGAGAGAAATTTAATATTGCTGGAGTGGAGTACATATATAGAAGTTATAATTCATGGAATTCTTTAGCTCAAATTTTATTTTGTAAACCATTAACTCCTAAGTTTATATCAGATGAGCTAGTAAAATTATCATTTATGAAATTAAATATTAATAATACTTTTCATAATAGTACAATTGAACAAAATGAGAAATATGGAGTAAATTCTATATTTGATAATATCAACAAAAATGAAGAAGCTTCATTTTTAAATTACTATTTAAATGCACTAAAAAATGTAGATATAAGTTCTAAAAAAAGAGTTTTAAATTTAGGTATAAATAATGGAGATGAATTTGAAGTAATAAAACAAATTTCTAAAGACTATAAACAAACTAAATTTGTAGGAGTTGATTTTTGTGAATCAGCAATTAATATTGCTAAGAAAAATTTACCCGAATCAAATTTCTCTTTTTTTATTGAAGATATTAATAATTTAGATAAATTAAACTTAGGTCGTTTTGACCTGATAATATCGATAGGTACACTACAAAGTACAACCATAAACTTTAAAACATTTTTTATGTCATTAGTACAAGATTATTTAGAAGATAAAGGTGCTATAATCTTAGGCTTTCCAAATTGTAGATGGATTGATACTCAAATGATTTATGGTGCTAAGGCTCCAAATTATTCATATTCTGAGTTATCAATACTATTCAATGATGTGATATTTTGTAAAAAATATTTACAACAAAAAAAATATAGAGTTACAATTACAGGCAAAGATTATATATTTTTAACTGCAACATCAATTAAAAAGGAGCTTGTGTGAAGTTTTTGGTTAGTTATATAATTATATTCACAACTTTTTGTTTTGCTGAAGATTTCAATAAGATAAAAGATGTTGACGAATTTAAAAATTATATGGCAAAAAAGCATAAATATAATAAAAAAGAGTTATCAAAACTATTTGCAAATGTGGAAGTTCAAAAAGACTCTTTATGGTTTTATACAAAGAAAAAAAAGAGTGATTATAAAACTTATTATTGGAATGATTATAGTAAGAGTTTTTTATCTTCAAAGAAAATTCAAGCTGGAGTAGATTTTCTAAAAGAGCATAATTACTATTTATATCAAGCTTATAAAGAGTATAAAATACCAAGTGAATATATTGTAGCAATTATTGGTATTGAGAGTAATTATGGTGGTTTTATGGGGAAACATCCGACCTTTGATACTTTAAGTACTTTAGCTTTTAAAGAAAATAGAAGAAATAAGTTTTTTAAAAAAGAGCTTGAAGAGTTTTTAGTAATGACAAAAAGAGAAAATGTTGATCCAAGGGAGATAAAAGGTTCTTTTGCAGGAGCTATTGGATATTGTCAATTTATGCCAAGTAATTTTAAAAAAGTAGCAGTTGATTTGGATAAAAATAAGCAAGTAAGACTTGATAGACCAGTTGATGCTATTGGAAGTATTGCAAACTATTTAAGAATAAGTGGATGGGAAAGAGGTGTGCCTGTTGCCACAAAAGTAGTTTACGAAGGTGATAGATTTGATAAATATAAAACAGGATATACAACTTCATACAATAGAAATGATTTAGTGGGAATTGAGCCAGAAAAAAGATTTTATTATGATAGAAATGTTAGTTTGATTAAATTAAAAACAAAAGAGAATGATGAACTTTGGTATGGAACTAAAAACTTTAAAGTTATTACAACTTATAATAAAAGTGCTTATTACGCAATGGCAGTTCATCAACTAGCTACAAAAATAAAAGAAGAGTATTTAAAACAAAAAAATAATTAGTGATAATTTATATAATTAGGTTTTGCCCAAATCAAAGCACCTTTTACTGGCTCTTGCCCTAAAATTTGTTTAGGGGTCATAAGTGGTTTAATATCATTTTTATAGAAAATTTTAAATCCACCTTGAGCTATTTTATTTGCTTCTTGATTATATAAAGAGTTATAGATTTTTATTTTTGTTGGTCCTCTTCCATGCCCATCAATATTATATGTAAGGTTTATAGAGTCATATTTTTTTACATTCTCTTTATTTCTTAACATTCTTTCATAAAACATATGAACAAGAAGCATTCTTTTACCTTGAATATTATTTTCAATCATATAGTTTTGCATAGCTTCTTGCACTTCATTAACATCTTTAGCAAAGATATGTCCTATAAATTTTCCAGGGGGATATTTTCTATGTGCAGGTATTTTGAATTCTGGGTCAATAGCTAAATGAACATTAGGATATTTTAGAAATTTGAGTATTGGTTTAATCGCTTCAATTGGTGTCATTGTCCCTAATTGCACATCTAAAATAACTGCAAAATTTTCCTCTTGAGCTTTATTAATGTATTTCATAATTAAAGTTTCATTTAGTGGTTTAATATGATCTTTGTCATTACCAGATTCTAAAGTTGCCACATCTTTTATAATATGATATGTTGGTATTATTTTTGTGCCAGCTGATATTTTTTCATATTCAGCTTTAAGAATTTTCATTTTTTTAGTAAGTTCATCAATATTATATTCACCCAAGATTCCCAGCGATTTTGCAAATGGTCTTCCATAAAATCCTATTAAAATGTCATCAGGCGAATAACTATTTTGTATGACTTCTTTTTTTTCTATATTTTCTTGAACTGGGTTATCTTGTGTTAAATTAACTTGAGTTGGATTAACTTGTGTTAAGTTTTCTTGAGTTGCATTTAAAAAAGTTGTAAAAGTTATTGTAAGTAAAAAGATAATATTTTTTATTTTAAGCATTTATTTCCCTATTTATTAATTCGCGATTATGCCAAAAAAGTATTGTAATTATCTTGAAAGTACAAGTTATTTTAAATATTTTTATTTTTTTAATTTCTCAATAAGGTAATCAAGAGCCTCTTCATCAACTGCACCTAAAAACTTTTCAATCAAAACTCCATCATTTGTAAATAGGTATGATTCAGGTATTTTTTGTACATTATTAAAAGCTTTAGCAAGTCTTGCATTATCTCCACCTACTGTAACATCAAAAGTCATTTCATAATCTTGCATAAATTTTTTTAAGTCACTTATATTGATTGTGTCTTGGAAAAGAATTGATAAAACTACAAAATCATCAGGGTATTTTTTTACCAATTGGTTAAAAACAGGAATCTCTTTTTTACAAGGGGGACACCATGTTGCAAAGAAGTTTATTAAAACAATTTTTCCATTTAAATCTTTTGAAGTAAGAATATCATGGGCATATTCTAAAGTGATTTTTTTACCTTCTGTTGTAACTAAATTATAAATATGTTCATTTTTTTTATCTTTTAGTTCACTAAAACTTGGAGTCTCTTTTACAACAGTTTGAGCATCATCACAAGCAGTAAATAAAAATATAGCAGCTATTAAAGGTATAAAGTATTTCATTAATTTTCCTTAATATTTTTGTAAATTAGTAGTTGCAAAATTAAAAGTAAAAAATATGCAACAAATGATAAAAGTGGAATAGTTATAAAACCAAACCAGTTTAGATAAACAGTTGAACAAGGAACACCTTGTACACAAGGAACCATCTCTTCAGATATTATACCAAACATAAGTAAATTGTGATAAATACTTAGTCCTAGCCCGATTAATATTAGAATAAAAGAGTATTTAAATATCTTATCATCTGGGTATAATAAATTTATCAAAAAGATAAATACTAATGGGTACATAAAAATTCTTTGATACCAGCACATAGAACAAGGAACAAACTGCATAATTTCACTAAAAAAAAGACTTCCTAGGGTTGCAGTTAGTGAAATTATAAATGATAACAAAATATAGTTGGGGTTTATTTTTTTTTCTTGCATTTACTACCTTTGAATGAAAATATATCAATTTTTTTTTAACAAAAACTTAATTTAAAAATATTTATAATGAAATTAAAACTAAAGGGTTAATTTGAATGAGCTAACAGTTATTTTATTTATACTTGTAAGTTTGGCATTATTTGTTTTAATTTCCAAACAATTTGGGAAAAATAGTAAAGGAAGTAAACCAACAGTTAATACAAAACAAGATATTGTCGATGGTTATGAGAGATTGATATTAGAAGTAATTGAAAATAATAAAGATGATAAAGAAGCATTAGTAGAGAAAAAGACAAAACTTCTAAAAGTTATTTCTAAAGATTTACACAACAATATTTATTTTGATGAAGAAGAAGCAAAATATATCGTTTCAAAACTTGCAGAGCTGTAATTTTTGATTTTATATACTATTAGATACAATACTAATAATTAACTTTTGAGGTAAACTTTGAAAAAAAATTTCTCTTTGTATATTATTATTATCCCAATTTTGGCTGTTCTTATCTCTATTATTTTGATTACTATTCATAATATAAAAGAGTTAAATATGACTGCCCAACAAGATATTAAAGAGTTTACCGAAAACTATTTAATTGAAGAAAAAACAAAAATCTATAATAAAGTTCATTTTTTTTCAAATATTATAAAACTAAAATTTGATGAATTTACAGCTGAACAAAGAAATTTTATAAAAGAAAATGCAGAAAAAATTAATTATTTTGAAAACTATTTCTTACATAATCATACTAATACATATCCAAAAAGTGAGATAAAAGCTCCTATTTTAAAAAAGATGTTTAAAAATGATTATATAAATATTATAATTGATTTAAATACAAATAAAGTATTGTTAGATGAAAAAAATCTATTTAAAAATAAAAATTTAAATACATTAACTGATTCTAATGGTGTAAAACTAATAAATACAAAAAGAGAATATGAACAATTTTTAGACATAGAAATAGAAAAGGTTAAATATCTTTTTTATACAGAAAAGTTAAAAGATTTAAATCTATTAATTTTAACAGGAAATAATACTAAAAAATTAAATGAAGAGATTAAAAAGAAGGTTATAAATAGTCTTTTTTATTTTGATACAGAAAGTAGTTATTATATTTTTATTATTGATTTATTTAATATAAATGGTGGAGAAAGATATGGAAAAATCTTACTTCATCAAGGAAGACCAAGTTTATCTGGTACTTATTTAAATGATACAGATAAAAATAATGAAATGGAAAAATATAGAAAAGAATATTTAAAGATTATTAGAGATACTGGTGAGGGGTTTATCACATACAATTATGTTAAGCCTGACACAAATAGTATTTCTAAAAAATTATCATTTTTTTATTTACAAAAAGATTTAAATTGGATTATTGGAAGTGGATTTTATTTTGATGATTTAGAGAGTAAAAAGCAAGAGTTTAAAATCTCAATAGAACGTAAAATAAAAGAGAGTGTAAAAACTTCATTGTTTGTAGGCATAATGCTTATTTTGATAGTTTCAGTAATATTATATTTTATTACTTCAAAAATAAATAGTCTAGTAAATAATTATGCTACAAGTTTAAGTGAAAGTAATGAAAATCTAAAAAAACAAAAAGATATATTTGAGACTTTATTTAAAAAATCTACAGATGGAATTATAATATATTCTGAAGATGGTTTAATAGTTGATTGTAATGATTCGGTTGTTAAAATGTTAGGATATAATAATAAACTACGCATAATAAATAAAAGCCTAAAAGATTTTTCACCAAAAGTTCAGTTTAACAATGAATTATCTATTTCAAATGAAAAGTTATTTAAAGAAGTCTCTTTTAATAATCAAACATACAATTTCGAGTGGTTATTTCTTTCAAAAAATAAAAGAAAACTTTTTTGTGAAATAAGAACAACAAAACTTAATTTAGACGAAAAAAATATTATTCATGCCGTTATCCGAGATGTTACATATAAAAAAGAACTTGAGGAAAAAACAAAAAGACAGCAAGTTATGCTTGCAGAAGAATCAAAAAAATCTGCATTGGGTGAAATGTTAACAATGATTGCTCATCAATGGCGACAACCTTTAAATAATATCAATCTTTTAATTCATTTTGTAAGGGATACTTTTGACAGTGGAAAATTTACAAAAGAAGAGTTAAAGGGTATAACATTAGATATGAAAGCCCAAATAGACTATTTATCTAATACAATAAATGATTTTACAAACTTTACAAATCCTAAAAAAGAAGCAACGCTATTTTGCATAAAAGAAGTCATTAATAAAACCTATAATTTAGCAATTGCTCAATTTGAAAAAAATAATATAAAAGTATTTATTGATGCTGAAGAGATAAATGTTTATGGTGTCGAAAATGAGTTTATGCAAGTTATTTTAAATATTTTAAATAATGCAAAAGATGAGTTACTTGAAGTTGAAAAAAACAGATTACTTTTTATTAATGCAAAAAAAGAAGATGGTAAACTGATTTTAACAATTAAAGATAATGCTGGTGGTATTTCTTCTAAAGTTATTTCAAGGGTTTTTGAACCATATTTTACAACTAAACACAAAAAAAATGGAACAGGTATAGGATTATATATGTGCCATGAAATTATAAAACAGTATAAAAATGGAACTATCGAAGCTAGTAATGTTAGCTTTTACCATGAAAATATATTTTACGAAGGTGCTATGTTTACAGTTACTTTGGATTTAGATTAATTGATTTCTTATAAAATCTTGATAGTGTCCTTCTATATCTTCTAGTTCATCGTGATTTCCACTTTGTACAATTTCCCCATTATCTAAAACAAAAATTTTATCTGCATTTTTTACTGTACTTAATCTATGGGCAATGGTAATTACTGTTTTATCTTTTAAAATAGGCTGTAAAGAGTTAAATAGTTTTGTTTCAGTATGAACATCTAATGCTGATGTTGATTCATCAAAGATTACAACTTTTGCTTTAGAAACAATCATTCTAGCTATTGATAATCTTTGTCTTTGACCACCACTTAATCTTATTCCATGTTTTCCAAGAATAGTATCTAAGCCATTTGGCATATCTTGCACACTATCATATAATTGGGCTGTTTTAAGTGCCTCAAAAATTTCTTCATCACTTATATTTTCATTATCCATAGAGATATTAAATCGTAATGTATTGTTAAATAAAATTGGCATTTGAAGGACTAAAAAAATATTTTTTCTCAAAGATTCTTTATTTATTTCATCTATGCTAATGCCATTATAAGTAATTTCACCAGAATTTTTATGGTAAAACCCAGAAATAATCTGAGCCAATGTAGTTTTCCCACTTCCACTTGCACCAATAAGTGCTACTTTGTCTTTTGGTTTTATATCTAAAGTTATATCTTTTAAAAGTGCTTTATCTTCAGTGTAAGAAAAATATAGATTCTTTATGGATATTTCTAAATTATTATTGTCATCTAATTCAATTGTTCCTGTATTTTCTTTATTTAGTTCTAGAATTTTATTGATTCTTTTTAATGCTGCACTTGCGTTGGCATATGAGTATTGAATTGATAAGATATCTTGAATAGGAGTCATTATAAACCATATATATCCAAACATAGCAAACATCATTCCTATTGATAAATCACTATAGGCAACCATAACTAGCCCAGATGCCCTTAAAACTTCAAAGGCAATTAGAAAAATTGTAAAAGAAAATCTTTCATATGCCACACTTTTAAAGTTGAATTCATCGGATGTTTCTTTTACATTTAAAGCATTTTTAATTGATTGATTAAAAAAGTATTTTTCTTTATTGCTCGCTTTTATTTGACCAAAAAGATCAAGAGTCTCACCCAGATTATTTTGAAATTTTTCAACAGCTTCATTCTCTTTTTTCTTTAAAACTCCAACATTTTTTGAAATCTTTTTAGATAAAAGTATAATAATTGGTTGAATAAATAGAATCATAAGTCCCAAGATGGGGTGTATAGTTATCATAACAACTGACACACCAATAAGAGTTAAAATTGAAGAAATAAATTTGCTAGCTCCATTTATTATAAATCCATCAAGTGTATTTACATCTGTTACTAAGTTTGAAGTAATAGCCCCTGAACCCATACTTTCATATTCATTCATATTTACTTGTTTTAGGTGTAATAAGATAGTTTCTCTGATTTTAAAAGTTACAAATTTTGATATTTTAGTAAAAATCTTAGTAGTTATCGCACTAAATAAAAAATAAAAAATTCTTAATAAAATTACAGCAACTGTAACAATTGCAATATAATAAAAAGCATTTCCCGATGAGAAAAAATAATCAATATTATTTACAAAAAAGTTTGGTTTATTTAAAAGAACTTCATCAACTAAGGCTGGCAACATTAAAGGAATAGGAATACTTATACATATTGCTATGAAAGTAAATAATTGCCCCCAAAGGAGATCTTTTTTATTTTCTATTATCAATTTAAATATATTTTTTAATTTTATCTGCTGTTTTTTCATGTTTGGATTATAGCTTTGTTATTTTAATAGCATATTAATTGAAAAATATTGTAATATTATTAAAAAATAATTTAAATCAAAAATCTTTTTGGATATTATTTCATATGGAAAAAATTGTAAGTACAAGAGAATTAAAAAAGAATTTTTTAGAGTTGTGTAATGAGATATCAAATGATGACTCAAAAGCATTGCTTGATTTGAAAAATACAGAAAAAATTGAATTTATGTTAAAACCTTATTGTACAGAAGAATACCCAATAAGAAAAGTATTACTCACATATCATAGATATGCTAGTATAGCTTTTATATCAGCAGAGTTTGTAAAAAATGCAAAGGTTTTTATTGATGATGTTTTAACTAAATATATAGTTTTAGCTCTTGTTAATAAACCTGACCCAGATGAAGTATCTGTTGTATATTCAAATGTTGATGCTCTTTCACGATTTCCTACTAGACCAATAGCTATAAAAGATATCATCTCTTTTTTAGAATCTGAAAATATTGAAGAAGTTCTAAAAGAGTTTTATAAAAACAAACAACTCTTTTTTTAATTTAATATATTAAAAATATCTTCTAGTTTTTCTATTTTATATGTAGCTTTTGAAAAATCTTGGGTTTTTGTAAACTCATTATGTACTATTACACAATCAATGTCAGCTTCATATGCAGCTATTAAACCCCTTTGCGAATCTTCAACTACAATAGCTTCATCTTTTTTAGCATTAAACATTTCTAATCCTTTTAAATAAGGATCAGGATGTGGTTTTGATTTTGGATAATCTTCCACACATAAAACAAAATCCATAAAATCTGTAATTCCCCGATTATTATGAATAATTTCAAAATCTATACGACGGGAAGTTGTAACAATTCCCATTTTATAATTCTTGCTAAGTTCATTTAAAATATCGTGTACATTATCAATGGCGATATTTTCTTTTTTTAAGTACTCTTGGTAATAAATATCTCTTTGATTTCTAGCAATGATTATCTCTTTTTGGGTAGCCCCAGGTGCCGCTACCCAAACTCCATTTCCATCGGTCATGATTTTCATGTAGTCATCAAATTGAATATTTACATTAAAAAACTCTTTTAGCGCTCTTTTACTTGCTTCAAAATATAGAGGTTCAGTTTCAACTAAAACCCCATCATTATCAAAAAGTATATATTTTTTCATCTTTTATTTATTATTCATAAGGCTTTGGTGTTGGTGGTAGTTCTCTAAAAGATTCTTTTATTGCATTTGTTATGTTATTTCTATATTTATAATTTTCTATAGGATTACTAAACTGCAATAACTCTTTCGCATTTTCTAAGCTTCTTTCTTTTTTATAAACAAAGGCAACTTTTTTCCCCATATCTTCTATTCTATTAAATAGTGTATTACTGTATGTTCGAATGAAAGTAAACTCTTTTTGGCTAATTTTATCACCCCAACAGAAAAATACAAATTTACCAGATGGGATAAAATTATTTGCATCTAGATACATAATATCTCTGTCGAACTCTGTATTTTGTCTAGAATAATATTTTTCTAAATCTTGGTCAAATTTTGTAAGTAAAGTAGTAGAGTTTATATTTTTTTCTATTAGGTTAAAAAGGCTTTTTAACTCAACCAATTTTCCTTTTAATTTTGTTCCCAAAGCGTGTTTAAAAATAGTGATATATGTTTCACATTTTAATTCAACAAATTCACCAAAATTATCAAAATCTTGATCTAATAGAAATTTTTCTGAATCATATCCAATAGGAGTTACCACTGGATTATAAATAAATATTGTCCCTTCAATATTCTTTTTTCTATCTTTTGTTGTTTTAATCATATTTTCTAAATCTTTTCCACTTATAACTTCATCATCATAATTGAAATACAAATAACTAGATGTTAAAAAAACTTCTTCATATTTAGTCTCAATTTTACCAAAATATTGCATATCTAATTTTCCTATACTGTTTTTAAGGCATGAAGCCTTTTATATTTTGCAATTATACTTAAAACTTTTATTTTCTAGATTAATAGCTTATAAAATATAGTATTAAAAGAAATTAGTATTTCTCATTAAGTTTATTTAATAGGGTAAAGAGATTTTCTGGATTGACTAATTCACCATGAACTCTTACTCCAAAATGTAGATGTGGTCCAGTTATTCTTCCTGTATCTCCTGATAAAGCTATTAAATCTTTTTTTGATACTTTTTGATTCTCTTTTACAAGTATTTTACTTAAGTGAAAATAACAGGTATATATACCTTGCCCATGGTCTATTATTATTGAGTTACCAGAATAAAATCTATCACCTACAAATTTTACAATACCATCATTTGCAGCAACAACACGACTTCCAACATCAGCCTTAAAATCAATCCCACTATGGAAACTTTTTAGTTGGTCATTATAGACTCTTTTTGTGCCAAAATTACTTGTGATTTTACTGAACATTGGCATTATAAAATCTTTTTTCCAAAGAATTTCACTACTATTTGTATTGTATATTTCCATTGCTTCTTTATACTCTTTTGCAGTTCTTGCACTATTATTTTGGCTTAGATTTACTTTTGAGTTAGCAACTTTGATTTTTTCACTTTTGTAATTACCTTGTTTAACTCTTATCTTGGCAAAAGTAAATTCTCTTATGTTATTTCTAACATATGAAATAATAACTTTTTCATTGGATGTTTTATTGTAATAAGAGATTGGTACAAGAGCATAAAAAGAGTTCTTTTTAAATGGATTTTTATAAAAAGGTAGATTTATATCTTTAAAGGTTAATTTTACATCTGAAATATTTTTTTCATTTATTTGTATTAGTAAGGTATCACCATTATTTACACTATTTTCATAACTAATGTGAAGTGGTGGAGTTTTACTTAGATATAACTTTTTTGCATCTTGAATATTTTTTTGATATTGATAAATATTCGTTGAGTTTGAAAAAACAGTGCTTGAGAGTAGTAATAAAAGTAGGGTAATTCTTAGATAATTCATAACGTTTTAAAATTCATTTCCTTCTATTGAATTGTAATTAAATGTGGTAACTATACCATCTTCTACATTGTAAGAAACTTCAATAGGACGACAACAAACTTCACAATCTTCTACAATTTCTGTGTATCCAAATACTCCAGTATCTAGTAATATTGTAATAGCTTGTTTACAATAGGGACAAGTTAAATTTAATTCTTCCATCTTTTATAACCTTTTGAAAATGTATAATATCATATTTATAACAAACTTGATATAATCGCACAAAATTATGAAAACAATTGGAGAGATTTATGGGTAGAGCCTTTGAATATAGAAAAGCAGCCAAAATGAAAAGATGGGGAAATATGTCAAGAGTTTTCCCAAAACTTGCACGTGCAATTGAAGTAGCAGCAAAATCAGGAGTTCCAGATCCTGAGATGAATTCTGCACTTAGAACTGCTATATTAAATGCAAAAGCTGAAAATATGCCAAAAGCAAATATTGATGCAGCGATTAAAAGAGCATCAGGAAAAGATGCAGCAAACTTCTCTGAAGTAAACTTTGAAGGTAAAGGACCTCATGGAGTTTTAGTTTTTGTTGAAACTGCAACAGATAACAACACTAGAACAGTTGCAAATGTTAAAATGTATTTTAACAAAAATGGTGGTTCAATGGCACCAACTGGTTCTTTAGAGTTTTTCTTTGATAGAAAAGCAATATTTGAGTTTAATAAAACTGAAGGTATGGATATTGAAGAACTTGAACTTGAGTTAATCGATTTTGGATTAGAAGATATCGAAGAAGAAGATGGAATTATTTTAGTTACAGCTGATTATAAAGATTTTGGTACTTTAAATAAAGCTTTTGAAGATAAAGGAATTGAATTAACTAAAGCAAAATTAGAAAGAATTGCAAATAATCCACAAGAGTTTACTGAAGAACAACAAGAAGATATCGGTAAACTTATTGAAAAGCTTGAAGATGATGATGATGTTCAAGCTGTTTATACAAATATTGCTTAAAAACTTTACCAAATAATCATTTTTTGATTATTTGGTTTTTTTGTTCTTTATTTAAAATATCATTTATTACTTTTGAAATATTAGCTATTCTTGTATCTGAATTTGGGTGCGTTGAGAAAAACTCGATTGACTCTTTTTTACCTTGACTCATATTTTGCCAAAATTTTAAAGCTTCCTTTAAATCATAACCTGCTTTGTACATAAGATGTATTCCAATTTCATCAGCTTCACTCTCTTGCATTCTTCCATAAGGCAATAAAACTCCGTATTGAGCTCCTGCACCATAAGCTATATTAAAAGCATTTGTATATTCTGGTGCTTGTGAACCTAAGATAATATTTCCTAAAAGTTGTACCCCTTGTGCAACCATTCCTGTACTCATTCGCTCAGCTCCATGTCGTGCAAGTGCATGTGCTATTTCGTGAGACATTACAGTTGCAAGTTGAGAATCATTTTTTGCAACAGACAAGATTCCAGTATAAACAACAACTTTTCCTCCAGGAAGACAAAAGGCATTTTTTTGTTTATTTTCAACTAGATTAAATTCCCATTTATAATCTGATTTATTAACAATTTTTGCAATTTTTTGGCCAATCTCTTTTACTCTTTTTGCATCTTTTGTATTTGTTATAACTTTAGATTTTTTAAGGGTATCTTCATAGGATTTTTCTCCCAATGCTAACTCTTGATCTTGAGAGATTAAAATCATTTGAGATCTATTTGTTATGGGAGCTTTACCTGTACATCCCACCAATAAATATGCAATAAAAATAATTGCAAGGTATTTTTTCATCACTATCCTTTATTAATTTTAAAATTTATCATTTCACCTGTAATATCACCAAAAATAAGAACATCTTTTAACACTGCTTTATCACAAAAACCTTCTTGATTTAAAGATATAAAAAGCTCTCCATTTGAACTTGAAAATATCTTTTGATGAACTGATACAATAAATTTTTTATTTTTAGTATTTAATGACTTTTCTAACTCTTTATAAGCTTCATTTTTTGGAATTATTATATCAAGTTTTCCATTTTCTTTATTTGCACCAATAGCTTTAAAAGTATAATTATTTCCTTTTTCAAAACTAGGAACTACTTGTGTAATATTAAAAAAAAGTGATAATAAATCATTTTGTGCAAAAAAATTAGAAAATTCTTTTGAACTATTTTCTTCCCATGTCTTTATTTTTTGAAAGTCTTCATTATATTTTGTGATTAATTTTTTTTCATATATTTCAAGGGTGATTTGATTTTTTTTATAATCAAAGGTATAAGTTTTTTTTCTTTTTTTATAGTCATTATTGGTTATTGTGATATATTTATTTGGAATAAGTAAGTTATTTTTTATAATTCCATAACTTTCATAAAACTCTTCTTTATTACTACTTAAAAACTTTGCAAAGCCTGTTGCAAAAGCATGGACTTTTATTTTATAAGTTTTATCTTCAAAAACTTCAAGGGTAGTTTTTGCAACTCCTAATTCGCCAAATATTCCATAACTTATTTTGTAGGTTGCTGTTATGGTTTTAGCATTTAAAAGTACAGATAAAAAAAGTAAAAGAATAAGGATTTTTTTCATAAATTGATTATATCACACAATGTTTTATACTTTTTTATAATAAAATCTATTTTTATTTTATATTAGGATTAAAAATGCAACAAACAAAAGGTAATATTTTAGGTTTACTAACAATTTTTTTATGGTCAACACTAGCTCTTTTTACAGTTTATTCTGGGAATATTCCACCTTTTGAACTTTTAAGTATATCTTTTTTTATTGCTTCAATAATTGGACTTTTAATGTTAAAAAAACAAAAAAGAAGTTTATCTAGTTTAAAAGACATACCACTTAAAGCTTATATAATTGGGGTTAGTGGATTATTTGGATATCATTTTTTTTATTTTTTGGCAATTAAAAATGCACCAGCTGTTGAAGCAAATTTATTGAATTATTTATGGCCTTTACTTATTGTTCTTTTTTCAGCATTTTTACCAAATGAAAAGTTAAAGTGGTTTCATATTCTTGGTACTATATTAGCTTTAATTGGAGCTTTTTTACTTGTATTAAAAGATGGAAGCTTAGAGTTTGACTCAAAATATACTTTAGGCTATCTTTTTGCACTTATAGCTGCACTTATTTGGTCAAGTTATTCTGTTATATCTAAAACATTAACCCACGTACCAACATTTGCAGTAACTGGCTTTTGTATTATAACTGCTGTATTTTCTTTTATCGCACATTTGATTTTTGAACAAACAATAACTCCAAATTTAGTAGAGTTACTAGCTGCAGTTATGTTGGGATTGGGTCCTGTTGGTGGAGCATTTTATTTATGGGATTTTGCACTTAAAAATGGTGATATTAAGATACTTGGTTCTCTTGCATATTTAGCACCACTTTTGTCAACTTTAATATTAGTATTAGTTGGAGTATCAAAAATGACAACTTCAATTGCTTTTGCTTGTTTATTTATTATTTTAGGGTCTATTATTAGTTCAAAGCAGTATTTAAAAATAATAACAAATTTGATTTTTAAGTCTTAATTACATAAACACCTTGGAAATCAACACATACTTTTCCATCTTCTATAACTTGGGCATGAATTTTAATTGAACCACTACCTTTTATTTCAAGTTTTGATTCTAAACTTTTTAGTTCTTCTTCGCTTGGAATAAATGTAGTACAAATAATATCTTTGATAACTGGTCTTATAAATTTTGTTTCATTTTTAAATATAACAATATTTGGATTTTCTAGATTAAGTTTTTTTGATAAATAATAAGCCAAACACCATGATGACATAATTGTTATACTATTTAAACTTCCTCCAAAAGCTGTACCTTTATCATTGATATTTATATCAAGTGGAGCTGTTGTAATTAGACAACTATTATCTATACTTTTTAGTTTTAGTTGCATCAATTTGGTTATTGGGATTTGAGTATGTTATCTCTTTTATAATCACTTTTTACCTTATGTTTTTTGTTTAGATTTTATTTTATCATATATTTCATATGCTTAATTACAAAAAAACAATGGAAATGTATTTTTTAATTATACTTTTTAAATAAAGTATAAAATAAAATAAATATGTACAGAAATTGTACATAATACTTATGAAAGGAACAAAATAAAGACATATTGAAAAACAACTAATTTTAAAAATTAGTACAATTTAAGAAAAAATCACTCTTTTGAAAATACGATATTATCGGCTCTTAAGCTTTTTATCAGTTTTTTATGTAACTTATATATACACAAATAAAACTTGTACTACACATTCCAAGAATTGTACAATAATAAGTTAAGTGATATGATATAATTGGATTACAAATTAATTAGGAGATATATATGAGTTTAATCGCTGATTATAAAGCACATACACAAGAAAGACTTAATGAAGGTGGTCTTCCTCCATTGGCATTAACTGCTGATCAAACTGCACAATTAGTGGAAGTTTTAAAAGCAAATACAGCTGATGCAGATTATGCCTTAGAATTATTTAAAAATAAAGTTAACCCAGGTGTTGATGATGCTGCTTATGTTAAAGCTGCATTTTTAAATGATATAGTACAAGGTAAGGCTTCATGTTCAGTTATTTCTAAAATTGATGCTCTAGAAATTTTAGGTACGATGATGGGTGGATTTAATGTTACTCCACTTGTTGAGGCATTAAAAATTGCAGAAGTTGCAGAAGCAGCGGCTGAACAATTAAAAAATACAATTTTAGTTTATGATTCATTTAATGATGTTAAAGATTTAGCAGATGCTGGAAATGCACAAGCTAAAGAAGTTATTGAGTCTTGGGCAAATGCTGAATGGTTTACTAATAAACCAGCATTAGAAGAAGAGATTACATTAACTGTTTATAAAATCCCTGGTGAAACAAATACAGATGACCTATCTCCTGCAACTGTAGCATTTACAAGAGCTGATATTCCATTACATGCAACAGCAATGTTACAATCAAGAATGGAAAAACCACTTGAAACAATGGCATCTTTAAAAGAAAAAGGTTATCCTTTAGCATATGTTGGTGATGTTGTTGGAACTGGAAGTTCTAGAAAATCAGGTATTAACTCTGTTCAATGGCATATGGGTAGAGATATCCCTGGTGTTCCTAATAAAAGAACAGGTGGTGTTGTTATTGGTTCTATTATTGCTCCAATTTTCTTCAACACTGCAGAAGATTCTGGATGTTTACCAATTCAAGCTCCAGTTGATAATTTAGAAACTGGTGATGTTATTACTGTTAAACCATACGCTGGACAAATCTTAAAAGATGGTGTAGTTGTTTCTGAATTTACTTTAGCTCCTAATACATTAACTGATGAAATGAGAGCTGGTGGAAGAATTCCATTAATTATTGGTAAAGGTTTAACTGCAAAAGCAAGAGCTGCTTTAGGTTTAGGTGCTTCTGATGTATTTGTTGCTGCTTCTCAACCAGCTGCTTCAACTACGGGTTATACTCAAGCACAAAAAATGGTAGGACGAGCTTGTGGTGTAGAAGGTGTTAAACCAGGTATGTATGTAGAGCCAATTTGTACAACTGTTGGTTCACAAGATACTACAGGACCAATGACTAGAGATGAGATTAAAGAACTTGCAGCATTATCTTTTGGTGCTGATATGGTTATGCAATCATTCTGTCACACTGCTGCTTATCCAAAACCAGCAGATATTAAATTACAACACACTTTACCAGAGTTTATTACTTCAAGAGGTGGTGTTACATTAAGACCAGGTGATGGTGTTATTCACTCTTGGTTAAATAGATTATGTTTACCAGATACAGTTGGTACTGGTGGAGATTCACACACAAGATTCCCAATTGGTATTTCATTCCCAGCTGGTTCAGGTCTTGTTGCATTTGCTGGTGTTACAGGTATGATGCCTTTAACTATGCCAGAATCTGTTCATGTTAAATTTAAAGGTGAATTACAACCAGGTATTACTTTAAGAGACTTAGTAAATGCTATTCCTTATTATGCAATTAAACAAGGATTATTAACTGTTCCTAAGAAAAACAAAAAGAATATCTTTGCTGGTAATGTAATTGAAATTTCTGGATTACCACAACTTAAAGTAGAACAAGCATTCGAATTATCAGATGCAGCAGCAGAAAGAAGTGCAGCAGCATGTTCAGTTCAATTAGATAAAGAACCAATTATCGAATACTTATCTTCAAACATCGCTTTAATCGAAAAAATGATTGAAGAGGGTTACCAAGATGCTAGAACTTTACAAAGAAGAGCTGATAAAATGAAAGAGTGGATTGCAAATCCAGAGTTATTAACTCCAGATGAAGATGCAGAATACTTAGCAACAATTGAAATTGACTTAAATGAAATTACTGAGCCAATCTTAGCTTGTCCTAACGATCCAGATGATGTTGATACTTTATCAAATATCTTAGCTGATCCAAATAGACCAACTGAAAAAATTGACGAAGTATTTGTTGGTTCTTGTATGACTAATATTGGATTATTTAGAGCTTTAGGTGAAGTTCTTAAAGGGGAAGGTCCAGTTCCAGCTAAATTATGGGTTGCTCCTCCAACAAAAATGGATCAACAACAATTAACTGAAGAAGGATACTATGCAGTATTTGGAGCAGCAGGTGCTAGAATGGAAATCCCTGGATGTTCTTTATGTATGGGTAACCAAGCAAACGTTGCTCAAGGTGCAGTTGTATTTAGTACATCTACAAGAAACTTTGACAATAGACTTGGAAAAGACTCTAAAGTTTACTTAGGTTCTGCAGAAGTTGCAGCACTTGCAGCACTTTTAGGAAGACTTCCAACTAAAGAAGAGTATTTAGATATGGTTCCTAAAAAAATCACTCCTGAAAAAAGAGATGATATTTATAAATATTTAAATTTCCACTTATTATCAGGTGAAGAATTAACTAATTTAGTTCACTCTTAATAGATAAAAACTCAAGCAATTCTGCTTGAGTTTTTTACTTTATACTTCCAATCCCTTTATATTCATTTATAATTAACATATTTTTTAATATCATATATCCATTATTAAATCAAGGTAAAGAAATATGTCTGTTAAAGAAGATAAAAAAAATAATATAATTAAAAATTCATTAAAATTATTTGCAAAAAAAGGTTTTTATAATACTACTATTCCTGATATTGCAAAAGCAATGAGTATGAGTGTTGGAAATATGTATAACTATTTTAGCTCAAAAGAAGAGTTAGCAAAGGTTGCCATTAAATACTCTACTAATATTCTTGCTGATGACTTACGAAAAATCAATAATATGAACATTACTTCAAAAGAAAAATTGTTTTTATTTGTAAAAAATTATCTAACAAATGTAAAAAATTCTCCTGAAGTAATTGAGTATTTTTTAAGGGTTTATTTATCAAATAGAGAAGTTTTTAAAGATGGATGTGAAGGTTTTTTATGTGTAGGTGAGTTTGTAACTGAAGTAATGATTTTACTTGATGATGGGGCACAAAATAAAGAGTTTAGAGAACAAGAGTTTTTTCCTGCGTTTGGTATGTTAATGGGAAGTTTAGGTGGATTTGCCTTTATGAATGGAGAGAATGTTTTAGATAAAGATTTACTTGAATATTCTGATGCAATTGCCCAAAATTTATATAGAGCCCTAAAATATGATGAAAATGAGTAAGGCAATTTTGCCAAAAGTTGTTTGGCTTCAGGGAATTACTTGCAATGGTAATACTCACTCCTTTTTATCTTCAAGTGCAGCAAGATTTGAACAGTTTAATAATAATTTTGATTTGATATATCATCCTAGTCTAAGTGTTGATATAAGCCTTGAAGATATTTTGCTATCAGAAGATAGAATTGATTATTTGTTAGTGGAAGGTGCAATAACAAATGATGAATTCTATTTTTCAATATCAGACAAAAAAATTTCAGATATATTAAATAAATTAGTTACAAAATCAAAATTTGTTATTGCAGTTGGTTCTTGTGCTTCATATGGTGGTATTCATGCAAGATTTGAGGATAATAAAGATATCGCAGGTATAAAAGATTATATCACAAAAGAAAATTTATCTTTACTTTCCCATGAAATTATAAATTTAACAGGTTGTCCAGTACATCCTGAATGGATATTACAAACACTGTTTACTTTAAAATTTAATGGTTCAATTATTCTTGATGATAAATCACGACCAATTGAAATTTATGGTGGATTAGCACATCATGGATGTACAAGAAATGAGTATTTTGAATGGAAAGTTGAAGCAAAATCTTTAGGACTAAAAGAGGGATGTCTGTTTTACAACGATGGTTGTAGAGGTCCAATGACTCATTCAAATTGTAACAAAATACTTTGGAATGATGTTAGTAGTAAAACTAGAATTGGGATGCCATGTATTGGTTGTACAGAGTATGATTTTCCAAGGCTTAATATGTTTGAAACTAAAAAGCATATTGGAATACCTTATGAACCACCTCTAGGTATTCCCAAAAGAGCATATTTATCTATAACAGGTGTTGCAAAAACTTTTACGATACCAAGATTAAATCAAAGATTAAATAGATTTGATGAAAGTAATTTAAAATGAAAACTATTGATATAATTGAGCGAATCGAAGGTGAAGCAAAACTTAGTTTAACATGGCGAAATGATAGAGTAAATGATGCAAGTATAGATTTTCTAAACTTTAGAGGATTTGAGTATATATTAGAAAATAAACCAATACTGGATGCTTTAGTTTATACACCTAGAATATGTGGAATTTGTGGACAAGCTCATCTTTTAGCAACTGTTAATGCTTTAGAAAACTTATATAAAAATGTAGGAATTGAATTAGAAATAACAAATAAGGCTAAGATTTTAAGAGAATTAGGCTTAATCATTGAAATAATAGATTCTCATATCAAATGGTTTTATATGTTTATTATGCCTGATGTAATAAGCCAATCAAAGAAAGATTATACTGGTTATACTCCTTTAAAGGGAGAAAAGTGGCTAGAAGCTCAAAAAGTAGCTAGTGATACAATAAAAGCTTTGGCTATTTATGCAGGACAGTGGCCACATACTTCTTATATGGTTCCAGGTGGAGTTGTAAGTGATCCAACACTTTTGGATATAGTTACTTGTGAAAATTACCTTGACCAAACTTTAAAATATTTTGAAAAAAGTATTGCAGGTATTAGTATAGATAATTATTTATCTTTAAAGAAATATGATGAAATAGATAAATTGTCATCTTCTTTGGGAGATTTTTGTCAAATAGCTTTTGAAACAAAATTAGAACAAATTGGAAAATCCCATAATAGACATATTGTATTAGCAAATATGTTCGGTCTTGAATCAGGTATTCACAAACATAGAATATCAAGAAAAATTGATTTAGATAAAATTATAGAACACGATGAGTTTACTTTTAAAAAAAATAAAAAAAATGATAAAAAAGCTCATACTTGGTCAAAATCAGTTCAGTATAATGAAGAGTTTTATGAAGTTGGTCCACTTTCAAGGGCAATTATAAATAAAAAAGAGTTTATAAAAGAGATACATAAAAAATATGATGATTCTGTGTTTACAAGGGTTATGGCAAGAGTTGATGAAATTGCCCATTTATTAGTTTATAGTAAAAAACTCATTAAACAAATAAATATTAGTGAGGAGTCATATATCAAACCAAAAATCGATATCAGAAATATTGATGAAGCTATTGCAACATCAGTTGTGGAAGCTTGTAGAGGTTCTTTGATTCATACAGTTGGTATAAAAAAGGGTAAAATTATAAAGTATGATGTCATTACTCCCACTGTTTGGAATTTAGGTCCAAAACATAAAAAAGAACTAGGTATTGCTCAAAAGGCAATTATTGGTTCTAAATCACTTGAAGAAGCTAAAATTATTTTACGTTCATTTGACGTTTGTTCGGTGTGCACTACTCATTAGTGAATAATCATTCATAAAATAGAGTACTTTTGTAACAATATTAAAAAATTGTTAAATTTTTATATTACTTATGTATTTTTAGTATAAAATATTAAAAGCTACCATATTATCGATTTACTTATTAAAATAAGAATATAAAAACAAATAAATAAATCTCAAAATGCTACGTAAATGCTATTTTACCGATATTTCTGATATTTCATATAAGTTCTGTTTAAGTTTATAAAAGTTAAATTACGTTAATAAATGAACATTCATTTTAATAAAAAAGGAGAACATATGGCATACGATTCTCAGGAGATGGTTAAAAAAGTCTTTAACCAAAACTCTGCAAGAGTGGATACGAACAAAGGTGAAGAGTACTACAATAGTTTGTTTGAAAAAGCAAAAACTAGACTAAGTAATCTTAGAAAACAACCTGTACTAAAAGACATCGATATGATGGAAGTAGTAGAGAGTGAAGGTGTTAATAGAAGAGATTTTATGAAGTGGGCAAGTGCTACAACTGCAACACTTATGCTTCCTCCTATGTTTACTCCTTTAGTTGCTGAAGCAACTGAACTTATGAATAGGGTTCCTGTTATTTGGATTGAGCTACAAGATTGTGCTGGAAACTCTGAAGCTCTATTAAGATCATCTGCTCCTACTGTGGATGATTTATTATTTGATGTATTATCATTAGAATTTCATGAAACAATTATGGCAGCTTCTGGTCATCAAGCTGATGCACAACTTGAAGATGCAATTGAACACTTTAAGGGTAAATATTTATTATTTGTAGAGGGGGCAATTCCTACAGCTATGAATGGTCA
The DNA here is from genome assembly GCF_050300555.1 of Arcobacter sp. Classification (NCBI taxonomy): domain Bacteria; kingdom Pseudomonadati; phylum Campylobacterota; class Epsilonproteobacteria; order Campylobacterales; family Arcobacteraceae; genus Arcobacter; species Arcobacter sp. Next base: position 6,573 of record NZ_JBNKXY010000011.1, on the reverse strand, counting down.
ATATGGAACAATTGGTGCTTCTGGTGAGACTTTTCAAGAACACTTAATGAGATTATCTAGTACTGCTGCAGCTGTTGTTGCTGTAGGTTCATGTGCTACATTTGGTGGTGTTCCAGCAGCAGCTCCAAATCCAACTGGTGCAGTTGGAGTTATGGATTTAGTTAAAGGTAAGCCAGTTATTAATATCCCAGCATGTCCTGCAAACCCAGCAAATATGGTTGGAGTTGTTTTACATTTTGTTTTAACAGGTCAAGTTCCAGAACTTGATTCTTTATTAAGACCTAAATTTGCATTTGGTTATAGAATCCATGACAACTGTGAAAGAAGAGCTCACTTTGATGCTGGTGAATATGTAGAAGAGTGGGGAGATGAAGGTGCTAAAAATAACTGGTGTCTATATAAAATGGGATGTAAAGGTCCTATGACTTTTAATAACTGTTCAATCATCAGATATAATGAAGGTGCAAACTGGCCTATTGGTGTAGGACGAGGTTGTATTGGATGTTCTGAACCAGATTTCTGGGATAAATACGCATATGAAAGACCAATGGCAGATGCAAATATTAAAGCACCAACAGGTGGAGTTGAAAAAACTGTTGACCAGTTTGGACTTGGATTATTAACTGCAACTACTATTGGAATAGGTGTTCATGCTGTAGCTTCAGCAGTAGTTGGAAAAAGATCAATAAATAATGGTGAAAGTGAGGAGGCATAATGAGTAAACATATCGTAATAGATCCTATAACAAGGATTGAAGGACACTTAAGAATTGAAGCAGTAATTGATGAAAATAACGTAGTTACTGATGCTTTTAGTTCTTCTACAATGTTTAGAGGGATTGAAGAGATTTTAAAAGGTAGAGATCCTAGAGATTGTGGACTTCTTGCTATGAGAATTTGTGGAGTTTGTACTGGAACTCACTATCAAAGAAGTATTGAAGCTGTTGAGCATGCGTTTAAAGTTACTATTCCTAAAAATGCAAGAATAGTTAGAAACTTAATGCAAGGTTCTTTATATATCCATGACCATATTGTTCATTTTTATCATTTACATGCACTTGATTGGGTTGATATTACAAAAGCTTTAGAAGCAGATCCAAAAGCTGCAGTAGCTGAAGCACAAAAATGGGCAAAACTTTCAGGGCAAAGACCTTGGAATGCAAGTGAAGATGTGTTTGCAGAAGTACAGCAGCGAGTAACTAAATATGTTAAACAAGGAAGACTTGGAGTATTTGGAAATGCTTATTGGGGAAGTAAAGCTTATAAATTAACTCCTGAACAAAACTTAATAGGACTTTCACATTATTTAGACGCACTTGATTTACAAAGAGATATAGCTAAAGCACAAGCAATATTTGGAGGTAAAAATCCACATCCACAATCAATTGTTGTTGGTGGTGTTACTTGTGTTCAAGATATCAAAAATCCTGCACGTGTTGCTGAGTTTAAAGATATTATTCAAAAAGCTCAAAAATTTACAAAACAAGCATATTTACCAGATGTTTATATGGCTGGAACAATGTATGCTGATGAAGCATTAAATGGAACAGGTGGTGGTTTAGGTAACTATATGTCTTATGGTGACTTTAACTTAGATGATACACCTTTTTATGAAGCAGCTAAACTTTTCCCTTCTGGAATTGTTATGAACAAAGATTTATCAAAAGTTTATGATTTAGATCAAAGTAAAATTTCAGAAGATGTAACTCACTCTTGGTACGAAGGTAATACAAATCTACATCCATATGATGGTGTTACAAAGCCAAATTATACTGGATTTAAAGAGAAAAAAGATGGTATTGCATATCTAGATACTAAAAATAAATATTCTTGGATTAAATCTCCTTTATATAATGATAACAGAATGGAAGTTGGACCACTAGCAAGAATGATAGTAGGTGTTGCACGTGGTGATGCTAGAATTAGTAAATATGTTACAACTTTCCTTAAAAATGGAAACTTACCAGTTCAAGTTCTTTTTTCAACTGTTGGAAGAACAGCTGCACGAGCGATTGAAACAGAGTTAATGTGTGATGTTGTTATCGAATGGGCAGATGAGTTAGCTAAAAATGCTGCAGCTGGTGATTTATCAACTTGGACAGAATTTGATTTTGATAAAGTAGCTAAAGATGCTCAAGGTTATGGTATGGCTGAAGCTCCAAGAGGAGGTTTAGGTCACTGGGTTAAAATCAAAGATGGTAAAGTGGTAAATTATCAAGCAGTAGTTCCTTCAACTTGGAATGCAGCACCTAAAGATTATAAAAATAGAATGGGTGCTTATGAAGCTTCTTTAGTTGGTACAAAAGTTGTTGATGCAAATATGCCATTAGAGATTTTAAGAACAATCCATAGTTTTGACCCATGTATTGCTTGTGCTGTGCATATAGTTGATACTAAAGGTAAAGAATTAGGGGTTTATAAAATAGATCCAACAGGAGTATGCCGTGCCTAATTTTGATCGGGTTGAGAGAATGACTCCAATCATGCGAATAATTCATTTATCGAATATTATTTGTATGATTGTTGCAGTTATAACCGGGCTTTATATAGGTCATCCATATTATCAAACATTTATTGCAGACCCTGCAGTTGATAAATATGTGATGGCATGGAATAGATGGGGACATTTTGTTGTTGCTATTATTTTTGATGTAACAGCAATTTTAATTGGTTATTTATATCTATTTTCTAGATTTGAAAAACCATATAAAAAGATTTTACCAACAAAGAAAAACTTCATTGAGTTTTGTGAAGTCTTCTTTAACTTAATTACTTTTAATAGAAGAAAAAAGTTTGATTCAACATATAGTGATAGTTATAATATTATGTTTTTCACACTTTTCCATATATTATTAGTATTTATGCTTTTAACTGGACTTCAATTATATGTACATGGATTAGCTTCAGGACATAGCTCTATTGGAGCTTGGTGGCCTTGGCTTTTACATTTCGCTACTGATTGGACTTTAGAAGTATTTGGTGGAAATATGGGAGTTAGAATTGCACATCATACAGCAATGTATATTTTATTGATGTGGGTAATGTCTCATATTTATTATCAAATTTGGAGAACAATTTTCTGGAGAGAAGGTGATATCAATATTGCATTTGGTGGAACAAAATTTATAAATAAAAAAGCTAATTCTCAAAATAAATAGAACTTAAAGGATATGGTACTTGCCATATCCTTTTACCTTACCCTAATATATCCACAAGTAAAATGTACTTTTGTTTTTGAATGTATTAAATAAATGTGAAGGCTATATATGAAAAATATTGTAATTGGTGTTGGAAACTTACTTTTTAAAGATGAGGGTGTAGGTATTTTAGCTGCAAAGTATTTGGAAGAAAACTATGAGTTTGAAGGTGATTTAGAGATTATTGATGGTGGAACTTTAGGTTTTAAACTTATGACATATTTCCAAGAGTATGATAATGTTATTATTTTAGATACGGTTTCAATAGAAGATAAGGCAGGAGATATTTTTAGACTTCCTTCAGATGTATTATTAGGTCTTGGACAATATAGAAAAACTGCCCATGAAGTAGAAATTGTTGAGATGTTAGAGATATGTTCTGTTTTAGATAAGCATGCTGAAGTTACAATCATAGGAATTATTCCTGAAGATATACAAAGTGTTCAAATTGGACTTACGAAAACTATTGAAGAGAAGTTTATTGGACTTATAAATCAAGCAATTATTGATGTGGAAAACTTAGGAATAAAAGTAAGTAAAAAAGCTGAACAAAAATCTATTGCTCAGATTTGTAAAGGACTTTTAGGTTCATATAATGATGATTTTGATGACAGAATCCCAAATGAAGAGGATACCACAAGATGAAGCTATTTTATAAAATAGAGTTCAATAGCACTAATTTATATTATAAACATATTCTTGAAAATCTAGTAAAAGATAATGGAATTAATGCAAGTATAAAACAGTATAAAGGTTTTATTTTAATTATTTGTGATGATAGTGAAGAAAAAATCGAAGAGTTTTTTACTTTTTTAGGTGAGAACTTACCTTTATCAATCTTTTTAGGAAAATCATATGTTATTGATAGTTTTGATGAATCTTTAGAAGAGTTAGAAGATAAAAATATTCTTCAAAATGTTTCTATGTACACTAACAAAGATATACTAAATATAATAAAAGAGAATGAAAATATTGATTTTTCAAATGATATAAAAAAAATAAAAGAGGGTAAAGTCTCAAAAATAGAAACGCATAACGGTTTTAAAGACCTCTTTTTGCCATCGAAAAGTTTAAGAGAAGAGTTTGAATCAAATAATTTTGAAGTTAAGCTTTTCGTTTGTAATTTAAATAAATTATCAGAATTAGTTGCTGTAAATCAAAAAGATTTACAATTACTTTGTTCTATTGAAAGACCTTTAGTTAAATTAAAATTCAATATTCTAAAAAATGAAAATAAAGAGTATTCAAAAACAAATTTTATTTATGTAAAATTACCTGATGATAAAGAGACAATTCTTTTTGCTAGTGCTTTACAAAAAGAGGGAATTGATTATTTGCTTTATGCAAAAGAAGAGAGTTTGCAAGATGGACTAAAAATTACATATATTAAAGAAGATAATTTAATTATAAGAGGTGAAAAATCTCTTTTCCCAAGATATGATTATAATTTGGATAAAAAATATAATAGTTCAAAAGAGTTTTTTGATGATAATGGTGGAGTGATAAAAGCAACACTTGTTTCTCGAAATAAAAGAATTAAACCAAGTATTGCTGTGTATTTTTCATATGCTAGTAACAATAGTACAATTTCAGTAAATGTACCAGGAAAAGGTTTAAAAGATATTATTTCTATTCCAAATATTATTTGTGATGTAAATAATGCCCTAGATGAGATTTCAGTAATTGATGAAAATACTTCTAGATTGGTTGAAAATTATAAAAAGAAATTTCCTCAATATTTTGAAAAAGATTTAAAAAATAAAGATGCCAATGGCTTTGAAGCAATTTTAAATCTTACTGCATATATCTTAGGTATGGAAGATTATATAGAGTTTGAAGATGATGCTTTTTTATATAATGCAAAAAGTGGTATTCAAATAGATATGAAATTAGTAAAAGTGGATGGAATTAACTATTTAGATTATAGAAGAGTTGTACAAAGTATTATGAGTTATAAAATGGCTGATGTAAATAATAGAATGTTAGCTTACTCTTTTTACGAAAGTCTTAGTGATTTTATAAAAGATAATATAACAAAAATAAATAGTGAGTTAAATGCAAAAGATTTAGTTTTATGTGGAGATATGTTTGCAAATAATATTTTATTATCAAAGGTAATTGATGGCTTAAATAAGAGCTTTGATATTATATTACCTAAAGATACTGCATTAGATTATTAGAGAAATAATATTAGATTTTATTATTTCTCTTATATACGTTATATTCTATAAGAATTTAGAATTATAATTTAATAAATATCATAAAAAATTATAATATATGACCAAATTGTGACCAATATATGACTAATATATGACCACCATTTTGCTAGAATATCTTCAAAATACAGTCATAGGAGAGTTTGGATGTTTGGAAATATAAAGATAAAATTTAAATTAATGATTTTATCTGGATTGGCAATATTGGGATTGATTATTTTAGGTATATTATTAAATACCTTTATAAGCAATGTGCAACAATTAGATAATGCAGTTACTATAATACAAAAGCTTAATGGTGATATGCTAACATTAAGACGAGATGAAAAGGACTTTTTAGCCAGAAATGATTTAAAGTATAAAAAAGAGTTTGATAAAGATGTAAAAGCTTTATATGCTAATACAGCAAAATTAAAAGATATTTTCACTTTACATGGTATTTATACTACCAATGTTGTTGCATTTGAAAAAACAATCAATGAGTATCAAAATATTTTTTCTACTGTAGTAGCAAAACAACAACAAATAGGGTTAAATCCAGAAGATGGTTTGTATGGTGAGTTAAGAAAAGCAGTTCACGATGTAGAAAATTTTGCAAAAAAACAGAACAATGATGCTCTTCTTGCAGATGTTTATAATCTAAGAAAACAAGAAAAAGATTTTATGCTTAGACGAGATATGAAATATGTTGATAAGTTTAAAACAAGAATAAGTGAATTACTTCCTTTAGTTAATTCTGATATGAGAGTTCATTTAGAAGCTTACAGTCAAAATTTTTTAGCTTTAGTTAAAGTTGAAAATGAAATAGGATTGAGTAGTAAAGAGGGTATTTTAGGTAATATGAGACAAACTGTTCATAGTACAGAACAGTTATTACAAACAATGACAGAACATACTTTAAAAGAAGTTGATGTGGAGGTAAGTTCTTCAAAAAATATTGCTAATGTAATATCTGTAGTAATTATAGGATTGATTATAGGTATTTCATTTTTAATTATAAATAATATTTTAACTGCATTGACTAATTTTCAAGGTGGTTTGTTATCGTTTTTTGCATATTTAAATAGAGAAGCAAGCCATACAGAGATGCTAAAAGAAGAAGGAAACGATGAATTTGCTCAAATGGCAAAAGTAGTAAACGAAAATATAGTAAAAACAAAG
>NZ_JBNKXY010000010.1:0-115602 GCF_050300555.1 Arcobacter sp. | reverse complement strand
ACTTTACAATCTTTTACAATAACTTGTAATTTAGATGGGATAACTTTTAAAACTTCACCAGTTTTACCTTTATCGTCACCTGCGATGATTTTAACTGTATCACCTTTTTTGATTTTTAATTTAACTGCCATATTATAATACCTCCGGTGCAAGTGAAACGATTTTCATGAAACCTGAATATCTAACTTCTCTAGCAACTGGTCCAAAAATTCTTGTTCCAACAGGCTCTCTTTTTGCATCAAGAATAACTGCTGCATTATCATCAAATCTGATTAATGAACCATTTTCTCTTTGAACTTCTTTATGAGTTCTAACAACAACCGCTTTTACAACTTGACCTTTTTTAATCTTTCCAGTAGGAATAGCTTTTTTAACAGAAGCAACGATTACGTCACCAACTGTTGCGTATCTTCTTTTAGAACCACCTAAAACTTTGATACACATGATCTCTTTTGCACCTGTGTTGTCTGCTACATTTAATCTAGTAAAACTTTGAATCATTATTTAACTCCTGTAGCTACAATTGTCTTTAATCTAAAAGATTTAGTTTTAGATAAAGGTCTACACTCAATAGCAATTACAGTGTCACCTTCATTTAACTCATTTTTTTCATCATGAACTAAATATTTTTTAAATCTCTTTACAGTTTTGTGGTATTTTGGGTGTAATACTGATCTTGTTACTAAAACAGAAGCAGTTTTATCTCCAGATTTTTTTACCACTACACCTTGAATCTCTCTTTTATGTGTACTCATATTATAGATCCTTACTTAGCTTTTACTGCAGTAATAGCTGTTTGAATTCTTGCGATATCTTTTTTCGCAACATTTAATTCAGATGTATTAGTCAACTGCATAGTTTTTAGCTTAGCTTTTAATTCAAAAAGAAGCACCTTTTTCTCTTTTAATAACTCGTTTAGCTCTTGTAAGCTTTTATCTTTAATATCAGAATAAGTCATTTTCACTCTCTTTACTTACAATTTTACATTTAAAAGGTAATTTGTGAACTGCTAAAGTCAATGCTGCTCTTGCTAATTCTTCACTTACACCCGCCATCTCGAAACATACTCTACCTGGCTTAATGTTCATTACCCATTTATCAACTGGACCTTTACCTTTACCCATTCTTGTTTCTAATGGTTTAGCAGTAAGTGGTTTAGCTGGAAATACACAAATCCAAACTTTACCTTGTCTTTTGATAGCTCTTGTCATAGCAATTCTGGCAGCTTCAATTTGTCTTGAATCAATTCTACCATGCTCTAAAGCTTTGATACCAAATTGACCATAAGCCAAAGTATTAGCTCTCATAGATTTACCTCTATTTCGACCTTTCATTACTTTTCTATATTTTGTTCTTTTAGGCATTAACATAATTACTTACCTCTTTTCTTTGTTGGTCTTCTTTTTGGTTTAGCCGCTTCTTCTTTTTCAACTGGAATACCTTTAGCAAGTACTTCACCTTTGAAAATCCAAACTTTTACACCAATACAACCATAAGTTGTGTGAGCTTCAGCAAAACCGTAATCGATTCTAGCTCTTAAAGTATGTAAAGGAACTCTACCTTCTAAGTACCACTCAGTTCTAGCCATTTCAGCTCCACCAAGTCTACCAGAAACAGAAACTTTAATTCCTTTTGCTCCACCTTTGATTGCATTTTGCATAACTCTTTTCATAGCTCTTCTAAATGCAACTCTTCTTTCTAATTGTTGAGCAACATTTTCAGCAGCTAACTGTCCAGAAAGTTGAGGCTTTCTTTCTTCTTTAATGTTAACAGCAATTTCTTTACCAACTAAGTTTGTTAAAGAATCTTTTAATTTCTCAACATCTGCACCTTTTTTACCAATAATGATACCAGGTCTTGCAGCAACAATAGTTACTCTAACTTTTTTAGCTGTTCTTTCGATTAAAGTTTGAGCAATTCCAGCATAGTAAAGCTCTTTTTTAACGAATTTTCTAATTTTGCTATCTTCAGCAACATTAGCAGGCATGTTAGAGAATTTTGGAAACCATCTTGATTCCCAGTTTCTATTAATACCTAATCTTAAACCAATTGGATTAACTTTTTGACCCATTACTTATCTCCTTTAGGTGCAGCTTCTACTTCAATCATAATATGTGCTGTTGGTTTGTGCTTTGGAGAAGCAGAACCTCTTGCTCTTGGAGTAAATCTTTTAAGTACTGGACCTTTGTCAACTCTTGCAGATGTAATAATTGCGTCTTCTGCTTCTAAACCAGAATTTGCAACTGCAGAAGCAATAACTTTTGAAATTAATCCAGCAGCTTTGTTAGGTGTAAATTCTAAAGATGCAATAGCATACTCTGCATTCATACCTTGAACTTCTCTAGCAATAAGTCTTGCTTTAATTGGAGAAACTCTAATAAATCTTAATATAGCTCTACCCATCTTATCCTACCTTCTTCTGAACTGAACCTTTGTGTCCCTTAAAAGTTCTAGTTGGTGCGAATTCACCTAATTTATAACCTACGTGATTTTCTGTAATATTTACAGGTACGAAGTTTCTTCCATTATGCACATTAAATGATAAACCAATCATATCTGGTAAAACTGTTGATCTTCTTGACCAAGTTTTAATTGGTTTTTTGTCATTAGTTTCATTAGCTTTGATAACTTTTTTCATTAAGTGTGCGTCTACGAATGGACCTTTTTTTACTGATCTTGCCATCTTAAACCCTTACTTCTTTTTTCTTGAAATGATTAATTTGTCACTAGCTTTTTTCTTTCTAGTTTTATAACCTTTAGTTGGCATACCCCATGGAGTAACTGGATGTCTTCCTGAGTTAGTTTTACCTTCTCCTCCACCGTGTGGGTGATCGATTGGGTTCATCGCAGATCCTCTAGTTTGAGGTCTAATACCAAGATGTCTACTTCTACCAGCTTTACCAATTACCATGTTAGAGAAATCTTCATTTCCAACAATACCAATTGTAGCCATACAAACACCAAGAATTTTTCTCATTTCACCTGAAGGAAGTCTCATAATTACATATTTGTCTTCTCTACCCATGATTTGAGCATATCCACCAGCAGATCTTGCAATTTGTCCACCTTTTCCTGGTTTCATTTCAATATTATGAACCATTGTACCAACTGGGATGTTGATAAGTTTCATTGCATTTCCAGGAAGAATATCTAAACCTGATTCTGCAGCACTAATTTTTGATCCAACTTGTAAACCACTTGGTTGTAAAATATATCTTTTATCACCATCTGTATAAGTTACTAAACAAATTCTACAGTTTCTATATGGGTCATACTCAATTGTTGAAACAGTACCTTCAACACCAAATTTATCTCTTTTGAAATCGATAATTCTGTAAAGTTTTTTAGCACCTGCTTCTTTGTGTCTTGAAGTGATTCTACCATTACTATTTCTACCAGCTGTTGCTTTTACTCTTACAAGTAAAGATCTTACCGTTGGTTTTGAAGTAATATCAGAAGTATCCATTACTGACATAAATCTTCTAGCAGGAGTTATTGGTCTAAATTTTTTAATTGCCATACTTTATCTCCTTATGCTGAAAGGTTCGCTATTTCAGCGCCCTCTGGTAATGTTACATAGAATTTTTTGAAGTCAGCTCGTTTACCGATTTTCCCTCTAAATCTTTTTACTTTACCACTTTGTCTTAATGAATTAACTTTTGAAGGTGTTACTCCAAAGTACTCTTTAAAAACATCTTTTAATCCGTTTTTAGTCATTCTAGGACTAGTTTGAACAACAATTACACCACTCTCTTGTAATTCGATAGTTTTTTCTGTGTATAATATTGCTTTTATATCTGTAATATCTGCCATCTTATGCCTCTTTTAATGCTTCAAGAACTGACTTCTCAACTAAGATTGAGTGATAAGCAGCTGCAACATAAGCATTTACTTCTTGTTTTTCAATCATATAACAGTTTTTAATGTTTCTAAACGCTAAGTATGTTTTTTCATCAATTGTATCAACAATGATTAAAGTATCTCTTTGGTTTAAACCTTTTAAAACTGCAACAGCATCTTTAGTTTTACCTGATTCTAATTTAACAGAATCAACTACGAATAAAGACTCTTTTTCAGCATGAGCATTAATAGCATATTTTAATGCAAGCCCTTTTTGCTTTTTATTAATTTTTTGATTGTAATTTCTAGCAGATGGTCCAAATACTTGTCCACCTCCAACAAATAATGGTGATCTTTTAGAACCCCATCTTGCTGCACCAGAACCTTTTTGAGCTTTTGGTTTTTTACCACCACCGCTTACTTCTGATCTGTTTTTTACTCTAGCTGTGTTTGCTCTTTGAGCTGCTAGATATGATTTAACATATAAGTATAAGTTGTGAGAATTAACATTTTGAAACGATTCTGGTAATTCACTTGTTTTTACTAATACTGCATTACTCATTTAGCAATCCTTACTTTTCCTAATCCACCGTTTGGTCCAGAAACAGAACCTTTAACAGCTAATATACCAGTTTCTGCATCGAAAGAGAAAACCTCATTTTTTACAGATACATTTGTATTTCCGTATTGACCTGGCATTTTTTTACCTGGTTGAACTCTACCTGGCCACTCACAGTTACCAATAGAACCTGTTCTTTTACCCATTCTATGTCCGTGTGATGCTCTACCACCAGCAAAGTTCCATCTTTTAACAGCACCAGAGAAACCTCTACCTTTAGTTTTAAAAGTTGATTTTAAAACTTTAGCGTCTGCTAAAACAGATACATCTAAATCTCCAGCTTCAGAGTTTGCTACTTCCATAGTTGCAAATCTATTGAACTCTTTAGATAAGTTGTATTTTTTTTGTTGTCCTTCTATAGCTTTGTTAAATTTTTTACCATTGCTATATGATACAATTGCTACACCATCAGTCACTTCACATACTTTAGTATCAAGAACTTTTAAAAGTGTAACAGGAACTGAAGGAACAGAAATAGTTCTACTCATACCAATTTTTTCTACGATAAATTCCATTTATTACCCTTTCTTATTCTTGACCCATAGATCTAACTTCAACGTCAACTTCAGGAGCTAAGTCAAGTTTCATTAATGAATCTACTGTATCAGGAGTTGCAGATACGATATCAATCATTCTTGAATGAACTCTGATCTCGAATTGTTCTCTTGAATCTTTATTTACGTGAGGACCTTTGATTACTGTATATCTTCTGATTTTAGTTGGTAAAGGTATTGGACCTCTCAACTCAGCACCAGTTCTCTTAACAGCTTCAACAATTGAAGCAACACTTCTGTCTAAAACTCTGTGATCGTAAGCTTTAAGCTTTAATCTAATTTTTTCCATTTTTTTCCTTTAAAGAACTCGTTAAATGTGTGGTAAACACACTCTAACCATTTTTCATGGACGCGGATTATAACTTTTTTTTTATAAAATGTCAACAGTTGTGGGTATTCACTCCATTAATTACTATTTTTATTTCCTTTTTAAAAGGATAACTACTCTTTTTTTGACTATCTCTTAAGTTAAATGGAAGTTTTAGTCAAAAAAAAGATTTTATTCATCTTAAAGTGCTATTTATATAAAGTATTAAATACAAAAGGAGATTTATGATTGAAAAAAAATATCTAATTGAAGAAGAAAATAACTATTTAAAATTTAATCTATTTGAAGTTTCTGATGAAATTGAAGAGATTTTAGCCGATGATTACTATAAATTTAACTCAAAAGAATATTCAAAAAAACAGATTGTAGAAAATATGTATAATAATAATTTTGTAAATAAATATGATAGAAAAAAGCAAGCTGAAATATTTTCTTTGTATATTGATAATGAAAAATTTAAAGAAAAAGTTTTATTTATATATTCTATTATTGATGAAGAAAAATATAAAAAATTTGTAAATAAAAATGATGAAATTGAAAATCCAGGAAATTTCACTATAAAATATGGTGTTATTGATTCTGAAAATACAAAGGTATTAATGTATAATATCTCAATAGCAGATATTGCTTTTGTATTTTAAAGAATACTATAATCTATTCTAGAGGTTTAATATGCCAAGTGTAAAAGATGAATTAAAAGAGATTGTTGAAGTAACAATGTTACCAGAAGTTGAATTATATTTAGAAGATTTACTTAAACTTCTAGAAAATAATGAAGCAACAGATGATGATATGGATGCAATCAAAGAAATGGAATCATTTATGGTAGAACTTCAAAATATTGTTGAAGCAATTAATACCAATCAAATGAGTGAAGAACAAGCAGCCAAAGTATATGAAAAAATTATGGATTTATTAGATGAAACACAAGAATAATTCTATGATAAAATTCAGATTTTATATTTTACAATAGCCCTAAATAGCTTATAAAAAAGAGAATTTAATCTCTTTTTTACTAATTTTACGCAACCAAAGACTTAGCTCTAGCTTCTGCTTTACCTCTAAATTCTTTACTATCAGCATCATTCACTACAAGTTTTGCTATTTGGTCCGTAATAACTGCTACATCATGAGTTTGAGCTGCTATTACTGCATTTTGTTGAGTTTGTTGATCGAGTTGTGTAACTGCTATATTTATTTGTTCTATTCCCATTAGTTGTTCTTTACTTGCACTTCTTATATCATCAATTAAGTTTATTGTTTTTGTTATATTTTCACTTAATTTTTTATATCCATTTATCATATCTCCAGATATATTTTTCCCCTCATTTGCTTTTTTTGTTGCACTCTCTACTAAATTTTTTATCTCTTTTGCTGCTTCAGCACTTCTATTTGCTAGATTTCTAACTTCTTGGGCAACAACTGCAAATCCTTTTCCAGTTTCTCCTGCAGTTGCTGCTTCTACAGCTGCATTTAGAGAAAGAATATTTGTTTGGAAAGCTATTTGATCTATTACTGTTATTGCTTCATTTATTGCATTTACTTGTGCATCTATATCTTCCATTGCTATTGTTGTTTGACATGCTAACTTCTCTCCCTCATTTGCAGAGTCAGTAACATTATTTGAGAAGTCTGACATTTTTGCAATATTTTCTGTATTATGTCTTATATTAGAAGTAATTTCTTCTAAGGCTGCTGCTGTTTCTTCTAAACTTGCTGCTGCTTCATTTGAACTTTGATTTAATTTATCTACATTTTTAAGTAATATGTTTGAGCTTTCATCTAAAGTTAATCCATTTATTTTATTTTCTAATAACATTTTATTAATAGTATCTGCTAGATTATTCAATCCTAAAGTTACTTCACTATCGCATCCTTCAATTCTATGTGTAAAATCAAGTTTTGCATATTTATCAAGTGCAATAGTTAAATCATTTATGTTAGTAGAAACTTTTATATGAAGATTCGTAAGCATATCGTTTATATGCCCTCTTAACTCTTCCAAACTTTCTGATGTTACTTTATTTTCTAATCTTTTATTAAGATAACCATCCTTAACTGTGAGAATAATATCTTTTACTTCTGCTAAAAATTTATTATCAGAATCAATAATATTTTTTGTTTTTATAATATTTTCATTAATAGCCTTTGACATTTTACCAATTTCATCATCAGAATATATTTTAAGCTCTTCTACTGTAGTTGTTTCTTTATTTAGATATTTAAAAAAACTTAGTAATCCATTTTGAAAACTATTTAATGGTGAAATAACAACTTTTTTTAATGATACCATTAGAGAAATAAGTATAAATACAATAAGTGACACAATAATAATCATACATATATTAATCATTTTTTTTGAATCTTCAATAGCTTGTATAACTTTGGACATAGGAGATGCAACAATAGCAATGCCAAGCTTTTGTTCATTAAAATCTTTTATATCTATATATGTATATAAATACTTATCAGATTTATAGATTTTATTTTTCAAAAGTTCATTAAAAGCTATACTATTTATATCCCTAAAAAAATCTTTGTTTATAAATTTTTGAGAGATTACATAGTTCTTAAATTTATTAGTTGATAATTCCCCTTTTAAAAATTTATCATCCATTAAAAGTAAAAAAGCATCTTTTGATTTATCAAAACTTTTTGCAACAGAATTAAGTCCTTGCATAAATTCTAAAGAACCTAAATGCGTACCATCATCATCAGTAACACATACAACAGAACGCAATGACAATCCAGCATTTCCAACTTCAAATGTATTTACAGCTGTACTTGTTTGATTTACTTTTACTACACTATCTCTAAAAGAACTTAAATCATCACCATATTTACTTGCTTCCCAACTTCGCACAAAAGATTTATTATCTTTTGTATGTACATGTACTTTTATATTTTTAAAAGGAGTAGATTTTTTCATTTTTTTGCTAATAAAACCTAATGATAATATTGCTATTTCTCTATCTTGTGTTCTAAGTGATTTTTTGATTCTTCCATCATTTGCAATACTTACTGCATTTGATATTCCAACAGCTTTTTTTTCATCTAGTTTTTCTTCTACAATTTCTTTAAGTGATATGACTGTATTTTTATAAACATTCTTTTCTGATTTGTCTGAATACCAACTTAATACAATAAATCCAGTAATTAAAGCTATAAGTGAAATAGCAATTACAGAAACTGCAATTTTTTTATTGATACTATTTAGCTCAGTTTTTTTCATTTTTTCTCCTGATATATTTAAAAACATATTATAATAATTAATTATAATAAATCTTTAAAATTGTATCAGAATAATGGTCACATTTTGGTCATATTACATTAGTTTTACTTATATTTTTAAGATTTTCATGTTTTTTTATTAAATAAAACTAATGAAAATAAATTTTATTTATAAAAGATGAAGAAATCTTTGATATTTTTGTCTTAAGATCATAGGACAAATTTATAATATTTAATAACTCATCCCAATAAATTGATGTGCTATATGTTTTGCATGATTATCCGTCATTCCAACTATATAATCAACTACTCTTTGATACATCTCATAAAGAGAGTCTGATTTGATTGGTTTGTCTTTTTCCATAAGTTGTAAAGCTCTTTCATCTCTAAATGAAAGCTCTTTTTCATTTTGACATTCATATAATTTGTATGTGGCACGAATTAGATTATCTAATAATGTTTCAATTATATTATAAGCACCTAGTTCTAACTCTACTTTTCTTGATTCATTGAAGATTTTATCATGACCCAATTTTTTAGCAACCAATAAGCCCTCTTTTAATTTATCATCAGAGAAATAAGAGAGTAAATCTTTTTTTTGATTTTCACTACAAAGATGATCCAAATTTTCTTCAAACTTTTCCATGGCATGAGTTGTAAGTTTATTTATTGATAAAGCAACAAATCTTGATAATCTTTGATAGTCATTATATTTTTCATTTGCAAGTGATTTTTCAACCTCTTCTTCTCCTAAAAAATACTCAAAGATTTTTGTTGTATCATTTAAACTGATTATTTTAAGCTCATGGGCATCTTGTAAATCCAATAAACCATAACAAATATCATCAGCTACTTCCATAAGGTATGAAAGAGGATGTCGCATATATGTTCCATCTTTTCTTACTAATTTTAACTCACTAAAAAGTAAATCAAAAAACTGCTTTTCACTTTGAAAAAAGTTGAATTTTGATTTACCTATATTTTTGCAATTATTTGAAGAGTAAGGATATTTTATCAAGGTAGCAAGGGTAGAAAAAGTAAGATTCATGCCACCTTTGAAACTATTATTTTCAAGTTTACTCACTATTCTAAAACTTTGGGCATTGCCATCTAAGTTTAAAAAGTCATCAAGTTCATCACTTGAAAGTTTTTTTAAAAAGCTTTCGTTTTTATTTTTTTCAAACCACTCTTTGATTACTTCTTCTCCAGCATGTCCAAAGGGTGGATTTCCAATATCGTGTGCTAAACAAGCTGTTTGAACTATATACCCTACATCATAAGGATTTATACTATCATTGCTTTTTTTAAATATTTCACCAGCTTTTAAACCTAAACTTCTTCCCACACTTGCTACTTCTAAACTATGAGTTAATCTATTATGAACATGGTCATTTTTTGATAGGGGATGAACTTGTGTTTTTTTAGATAATCTTCTAAATGAATTTGAGAATATTAACCTGTCATAATCCTTGTGAAAACTACTTCTATAAAACTCTTCATGTTTATCTACTGCAATCTCACCATCACCATAATATCTCTTCTTTGAAAGTAGCTCTGAATACATCTATTACCTTTTATATTTATTGATACAAACCAGAAAATAATAAAATATCATCACTATCTTTATTATCTAAATCTTTTGTAATCATTTTTTTAACAATCTTTCCAACACTAGGAGCAAAGGTCATACCTAACCATCCTAAACCCATAGCATATACTAGATTTTTGTATTTTTCATCACGCCCAAGTAGTGGCATATCATTTGGAGTAAGAGGTCTAAATCCTGACCACTCTTTTATATCTTGCATCTCAAAAGGAACAGTATATTTTTCAAAGTTTGCTTTTATGCTATCAATTTGTTCTTTCACCACTTTTGTATCTGTTGAACCTAATTCTAATTTTGAAGTAAGTCTTACACTGTCACGCCTAGGAGTCATAACTATAAACAAATCACTAAACAAAGTTGATGTTTTAGGTTTAAGAACTTCAGGCATAGTAAAAGTGATACTATATCCCTTTGCTGGTGTCATCATAAAACTTTTTTTTCTAATATCTGCTAAAAGTGTTTGATAACCAGTAGAAAGTACAAAGTTCTCAGCTTCATAGGTATTGTTAAGTGAACTTATAGATTTTACTTTTTTATTCTCAAATTTTATATCTATGATTTTTTCATTTAATATAAATTCTACACCCTCTTTTTGTAAAAACTCTTTTGTTTCTAACATAACTCTTTTAGGGTCAAAGTGGGCATTTCTATTAAATAATATAGAACCTTTTATCATCTCATTTCCACAAGGCAAATACTCTTTTGTTTCTTGTTTTGAAAGGATTTTATAATTTTTTGGGTCTTTAGATTCACACTCTTTTAACTTTTTTTCATATGTCGCATCTTCTGTAAATACAGAAAGCATACCTGTTCTGTGATAATCAAAATCAAGCCCTTCTTTTTTTTGCATTTTTTCATATAAATGTAAAGTCTCTTCTCCATACTTTTCAAAGAGCATAATAGTTCTTTTAAATCTGGTCTCATTTGCACTTGCGGCAAATTTAAAAAGCCACTTTAAAAGTTTGAAATCTAAAGTTGGATGAATTTTAACTGGGGATTCTCCCTTTAGCATCTGTTTCATAGTGTTTGTTATAACACCTGGATAGCTAAGAGAACCTTTATCAAAAGCAGATAATAATCCAGCATTTCCAAATGATGTACTATTTGTAATATCACCCTCATCTATAATAGTTACTTTTCTCCCTGCTTTATGTAAAGAGTAAGCACACATAAGTCCTACAACACCAGCACCAATAATAATAGTGTCTCGTTTCATAATAAGTTCTCCAAATCTATTTTCCGAATAATACTATGCAAATATTATACTCCGAGAAAAAAAAATATGTAATATAATTGTTTAAATTTTTACCGCTGTAAAGATAATCTCAACCAGTGTTGAAGTACTTGACATAGAAGCTTGAACACAAGCACGAGCTGGTGGATTTTCATTTGATACCCATTCATCCCAGATTTTATTAAAGTTTGCAAAATCTCTATCAATATCTTTTAAATATATTTCCGCTCTTAATAACATCTCTTTATTTGTCCCTGCAGCAACAAATTTTTCTTCTGCAATTTCAAGTACTCTTTTAGCTTGTTCTTGAACATCCATATCTGTATTGTCAGGTACAATTCCAGCAAAATAGATAATTCCATTATGTTCAACTATCTTACTCATTCTTGAATTTACTTCTTTTCTAATTATCATGTTAACATCCTTTTGAGTTTTAAAAATTTAGTATAACATTGTAAAGTTATATTTATATGAAATTAGGAGTATCTCTCTTGAAAACCTAAAGGTTTCCGCTTTTACTTTCTTTAACCATAAAGAAAGTAACAAAGAAAACTCTCCACGGCTTCGAAGGTCTTCGACTACCTTCCATATTTTAAATAATTTATTAAGAGAAATTTTTAACCTTAGAAAATCAAAAATGCAAATGTCCTTATCCCACCTTTGATTCCAACATTTGCAAAAGCCGAATGTTTATTTTTCTCTTTTCTAAACAAGATTGGCAACTGTTTGAGTGTTTAAAAGTTGCTAAACGCAAGTTTTAATAAACGAGTTTTGACAAGCAGAAAAGATAAAAATAATAAGTGAGGGAACCCAAAGGGCTTTGAAACTCTGTTGGTGGTTTTGCTTACTTTGTCCACACAAAGTAAGAGGAGCGAAGACCTTTAGGTGTTTATGAGAAAAAAATATAAAAGACTCTTACATATTTTCAAGTACTTGTTTGATGATCAAAGCAACGGTATCTTTATTAATATTCTTTTCCTTACAATATTTTGATTCAAGCCAAATAGAAAGTTTTTTTTGTCCTTTACTTGCATTACAACTACAACAACATAAAGTAATGTTCTCTCTTGTGATTATTTTTGCATCATTAATAATATGTTCCCAACTTGGAGCAGTTTTTTTAGAAATTTTTGAAGAGGTAAATTCTACACCACAATAAACACATCTTTTATCTCTTTGTCTGACTTCTAATTCTAACCATAAAGGAATATTCCAATTATTTGCCATATTTTATTCTATTACTTAAGTTAAAAGTAAATTTCTTAAACAAAATACTTACCTGAATTCTCACAAAGCTTCTTGTATAACTTATGAAAATCAACAGGATAAACTCTAGTATTTCCAATAGTAGTGATAAAGTTTGTATCCCCACCCCATCTTGGCACAAGATGATAGTGAACATGTTCTGCAATACCTGCACCTGCTGCTTTGCTAAGATTCATACCTATGTTTACACCTTCAGCATTTAAAACTTCTTTCAACATTTTTGTAGCTTGTTTTACACGTAATGACATATCTATCCAGATTTCATCATCTAAATCTTCTATATTTTCTGTGTGGAAGTTTGGTATTACCATCATGTGACCAGGAGTATATGGATATTTGTTCATGACCACATAGCAGTTTTTATCCCTAAAAACAACGCCTAGTTTTTCATCATCATTTGAATTTTCAAATATGTGACAAAATACACACCCCTCAATCTTATCTTCTGTTATATACTCAAATCGCCAAGGTGCATAAATTCTTTCCATTACGCTTTGCTCCATGAAAAGAAATGAATAGTGAATAATGAATAATAAATAATTTTAGGCATTGTTTTCCTTAGCTGTTTTTATACTTGTTGTTAATATTTTTAATAATTCAATTAAATCTGGATTAATACTATTAAACATTTTATCATTTAAATAATTTGAATCTTTTAATAAATTTAACCAATAATTTGTTTCATTAGCTTCTTTAATAGATATGTGTAATTTAGATATAAAATCAGGTTTTGATTGAGCATATTCGGACTCAGCAATTAAAGCACCTATTGCTGTACCACTTCGTAAAATTTGTTTAGAAAGAATAAACTCTTTTTTTTCTTCTTGTAAATACTTAGTTAGTTTCACAATTCTAATAGCAAACTGATAAGCTTTATCTTTCAAAACATTATTCATTATTCACTATTCCTTATTCATTTAATTTTATTAAAGCCAAAGGCTTAAATAAAATTTGGTGCGTCATTTGCAAAAAGGATTAAATCCCCTGCTCTAGTTTTTTCTGCTAAGATTTCTTCCATTTTTGATTTATCTTTTAGGATAAACTGTTTATTTTTATCTATATTATCACTAAAAAGGTGAGTATTTAATGAACCAGTTAAAATTACATAGTCAAAGTGTTTATTTATCTCTTTTGCTAAAAGGATATTTGTTTCATCATTTGACTCTACAAGTCCTGGAGTTATGATTACTTTTCTACCTTTATATTCACTACAAAGATTTACAGCTTCTAACATACCCTCAAAGTTTCCATTGAAACTATCATCAATGATAACTTTTCCACCAGCTTCTATTTTTTGAAGTCTGTGTTCTACTGGTTTGATCTTATCTAGGGCAATTTTGATTTGATCTATACTCATACCTAACTCTTTTGCCATAAGAATACAAGCTGTTAGATTTACTGCGTTGAAACTTCCAAGTATGGGAGCGTGAAAATGTTCTTGTTTACCATCTATTTCTATATCAAACCAAATACCATCTAAGTTACTCATAGTAATATTTAAATTATTTGGGAATTTTACTATTTTTTCATAATCTAAAATTGGCACGCTTTCATGAACAAAAGCCTTTATCATTTTAGGTGACTTTAGAATTTCCATTTTAGTATGTATTATGTTATCTATAGTTTTAAAATACTCCATATGCTGTTCACCAACTTGCCCTAAGATAGCATAATCTTGTTGTAAAAAATTTGATATCTCTTCAATATCTCCTTGCATCCTTGCACCTGCTTCTGCAATATATATATCAGCATTGTCCGGTAAGTCCCTATTTACGTCAAGTACAAGACCAGCTAAGGTATTTACACTTCTTGGAGTTTTATAGGCATGAAACTTTGTTTTTAATATTTGGTACAAATAGTTTTTAATGGATGTTTTTCCATAAGATGCAGTTATGGCTATAATTTTCAAGTCAGCTATTCCTTGAAGTCTTTTTTTAGCTTTATGTTTAAAAGATATAAAAAAGATTCGCTCCAAAGAAAAAGAGACTAAATAAGCTATAAATAAAGGTATAAATAATCCTGCAGATCTACAATTTTCACTTACAAAACATAAAAGACTTATACTAAATGTTACAAATAAAAGTATGGCTAAAAACCTCTGAACTCTTGAAGTTAAAACTAAAGGTTTATCAAGTTTCATATTCCATAAAATAAGTAATGGTAAATATAAAGCATAAAAATATATCAAAAAGTATAATGAAGGTAGTAAATAATACATAACAAAAGGCATCACAAAATATATGATATGCCAATTTAATTTATGATGTTTAAAAATAACTCTTTCGATTTTATAGCTATACCACTGTAAGTTAGTAATCAAATACCAACCAAGTGCCATCACTAAAACTATATGTGTAAATATATTAAAGTATTCCATTTTCTATTGTTTCACTTATATCTTTTGCATTTTCTACAAAGAAAAAGTGAGTCCCTTCGTATGATTTAAATTGACTATTTTTTATAAGTGAGGCTATCTTTTTACCAGATTCTAAAGAAGTAGCAGTATCACTTTCTCCCCAAAATATATATGCTTTGCCAGAAAAATTTTTAAACTCCTCTGTAAAATCTTCATTTAAAACATTTTTAAATGTTTCATACATATTTTGACTCATATTATCCACGTCTTTACTTCTAAAAATCTTAGTAATACCACCTAAGCCTAAGGCTTTAAAAAACTTAGCCATTTTGATTTTAGTTTTTACTTTTGCTGATTTTTCTTCAACTATTCCTGCACTACTTAGAAGTATAAGATTTTTTGGGTTTAATTTTGTGGCAATTTTTCCACCGTATGAGTGCCCCATAATTGTATCTTTTGAAGCAGAAATCGCACTTAAAAATAGTTCCATAATATTTGTATAATCATTTGTAGTAAGTACATACTCTGTAGGACTTTTACCAAAACCTGGCAAATCAATATATATATGTCTAAAACTTTTCAAATGATTTTTAAAGTTTTTATTCATGATATCTTTGTTAGAACCCCAACCATGAAGTATGATAATATCTTTTTTTAAAGATTGGTTTATTATTTCATATGAGATATCAAAACTTTTATTGTCATATTGGATTGTTTTTAAAGCCAAGGTTTATTTACCTTTAGCCGCTTGAATTTTATTTACATAGTCATATGAGATTTTAATTTTATCTCTTAGTCTTAAAGACTTAGCTAGCTCTTTAATACTTGAATCAAAATTTTCAAATAAGTAATTTGCCATAGAACCAGGTATTGGGTTGATTTCATTTAGATATACTGCATCATCAATTACAAAAAAATCACATCTAATCATAGCACCATCAAAAGTTGTATTGTAAATAGTTTCAAAACTATTTTTTAATTTTTCTTTTAACTCATCACTAATATTAGCAACACTTACTCTTTCAGTTCTTGCAAAGTCTAAATATTTTTTATCAAAATCTAAAAAGTCAGCTTTTTGAGGTTCTTCAACTATTGAGTATCTTATCTCATTTCCTACTTTATAACCTGCTAGATTGTACTCTTTTATATTTGGTATAAATGTTTCAATTAATACTGCATTATCAAACTCAAAAGCAACATCAAGGGCATAACTTAATTCTTCTTGTGATTTTACAATACTAACACCAATTGAACTTCCTAAAGTAACAGGTTTTACTATAACTGGAAACTGTGTAATTACTACTTCATCATACTTTGTAAAATACTTATAGTCAATAGTTTTAATTCCTAAAGATGAAGCATAACCTTTTGTTAAAAACTTATTAAAACTTACACTACAAGCTCCAACTCTAGGTCCAATGTATTTTATATCAAAAAACTCAAAAAGAGAAGCAAGAGTTCCATCTTCACCATCTCCACCATGTATTAAATTTAATACAACATCAAACTCTACATTTTTTTCACCAAACATAGCTTTTTTTGAAAATGTACCTTTTTTAATAGTTAACTTATCACACTTTTTGTACTCCCCTGAGCTAAAAAGTTTTGATTTTATTGTTTTTGTAGGAATATGATAAAAATCTCTATTTTGATCTAAAAATATATACTCTAATTCACTTTTAATAACATCTTTCATAGCAATAGCTGATACTATTGAAATCTCATGTTCATAACTACTTCCACCAAAAACTATAGCAATCTTCATTATATATTAACCTTTAAATTTATTTTTGTAATCTTTTAAGTGCTTCTTTTACCAAGTCACTTGTATTTGTAGCAGTACAACTGCTTAAAACTTTACCTATAACATCTTTTTTAAATCCTAAAGATTCAAGTGCCATAGAAGCTTCTATTGTATTTTTACCAGATGAACCCTCATCACTATTTCCATCAATAACAAAACCAGACAATTCAACTAATATTCTACTAGCACCCTTTGGACCAATACCAGGTACTCTTTTTAACATAGAGATATCATTTGAACTTACAATTTGAGAAAATGAGCTTGGAGTAAAAGTTGAACAAATAGCAAGTGCTACTTTAGGTCCTACCCCGTTTATTTTTATTACAGTATCAAACAATTTTTTTTCATTTATATCAAGAAAACCATATAGTGCTTGTGAATCTTCTCTTATTATATATGTTGTAAACAACGAAATATTATTTTCAGTTATTTTTGCACTACAATTAACCGATACAGATACCTCATAAACCAACCCATTAACGTCAATATGTAATACAGTTGGCTCTTTTTTTATAATTTTTCCATTTATTCCAACAATCATTATTTTTTTTAAATCTTTCTGTTTTTTTATCGTTTATAAATAGTTTTAATTATATAATATCCTAACTTAAATATTAAGGTTTATATATGTTTGAATTTATAAGTAGAAAAATTAACAACAAAATTATGTTTGCACTTGTTGTTTTAATGACAATAAGTAGTACAGCAGTTGTTTATTTTAGTACAGCAAAGGTAAAAAGTGACTCTATAGCAATTACAAAAGAAAATTTAGAGATGCTAAATACAGCTATGTTTCAAAGTCTTAGAAATGCAATGGCAACAGGAGATGTAGCTACTATCCAAAAAGCAGAAAAAGATGCTGCAAGTATTAAAGGTGTTAAGAATTTAATTGTTGCAAAAAGTAAACCATTAATTGAGATGTATTCTCCTGAATCAAAATTTACTGAAGATACTGATATTTTAAAATCTTTTGAATCTAAAAAACCACAACTTTTAGAAACAATAGAAAATGATACTCACGAAATACGAATGATAAAACCAATGATAGCAGCGCAAGAGTGTTTGATGTGTCATGCAAATCAACAAGTTGGTGATGTAATTGGTGTAATGGATTTAACATTTTCATTACAAGAATCAGACCAAAGATTAGTTGACTTAGTTTTAAGTATCTCTACAACTTCACTTATCTTAGGTATTTTAACATTAGCAATAATCTTTTTAATTGTAAGAGGTGCTACAAAACCTATTGAATCATTAAAAAGTGGATTTACTAACTTAATTGAATCAAATGATACAAATATAAGATTAACAGTACAATCTAAAGATGAAATATCAGAAGTTGCTGAACTATTTAACGCTTATATGGATAAGGTAAAAGCTGGATTGGCACAAGATGCAAAAGTTATAGATGAAGCAAATGATGTATTAGAGAAAACTGGTAATGGTTTCTTTGTGTATGGAGTTAAAGCACAAGCTTCTAATCCACATGTAGAAGACTTAAAAAATAAACTTAATACTATGATTTCTGGAACTAGAGATAGCTTAGAAAAAATAAATCAAACACTAGAAAAATATTCAGAGTCAAAATTTGATTTTGAAATGAAAGATGAAGGTATTTATGGGGATATGGGTTCTTTAAGTGCTAGTATTAAATTAGTTGGAAACAATACATCTGAAATGTTAGCTATGATTATGAATGCAGGTGATTCATTAAAAGAAAATACACAAACACTTTCATCAGCTGCAAATAATTTATCCATATCTTCTAATAAACAAGCTGCTTCATTGGAAGAAACAGCTGCTGCATTGGAACAAATAACAGGAAATATTAAAGGGACAAATGAAGCTGCAATAAAAATGAGTCAACTTGCAGGTAATGTTACAGCTTCAGCCAAAAATGGTCAAGAACTTGCAAGCCAAACTGCTAATTCTATGGAAGAGATTAACAAACAAGTTAGTTCAATAAATGAAGCAATTGAAGTAATAGATCAAATAGCTTTCCAAACAAATATTCTTTCACTAAATGCAGCAGTTGAAGCAGCAACTGCTGGTGAAGCTGGAAAAGGTTTTGCTGTTGTTGCTGCAGAAGTTAGAAATCTAGCTTCAAGAAGTGCTGAAGCTGCACGGGAAATTAAAGGAATAGTAGAAGCTGCCACATCAAAAGCAAATGATGGTAAAATGATTTCTACTAGGATGATTGAAGGTTATACGGAACTTAACCAAAATATTTCAGCTACTATTGAAATGATTGAAAATGTTTCTACTGCTTCAAAAGAGCAAGAAGCTGGGATAGTACAAATAAATGATGCAATCACTACTTTAGATCAAGCTACACAAGAAAATGCAAGTGTTGCAGAAGAGATTTCACATATGTCAAGTCTAATTGCTAACATGTCAAATTCACTTGTAACAGCTGCTTCAAGAGCAAGTTTCATAGAAGAGTCAAGAGAGCAAGTATGTGATATTGATTTGGTTTATGATACAGCAAATGTAAAAGTAAAAATTCTTGAGCTTAAAGATAGAATATTCGCAAAACTTGGTACTAAAGAGAAATTTAAAATAAATGACTCAAAAGAGTTAACAACTTTTATAAACAATTTTGAAAATAATTATCAAGGAAAAGCAACTGAAAACGTAACAAATCTTAAGAAGTCAAATATAGCTTTAACTACAAAACTTCAAGCTTTGATTGATGCAAATGCAAATAATGAATCAAATAATGTTTTAAATGAGAAGGCAAAAGAAGTAGATGCTGAGTCAGCAAAAATATTTGATATATTAAATAGACTTAAAAAAGATATTTGTGATAAATAGAAAGTTCAAACTTTCTATTTATTTATTTCTGCGAACATTTTATCGATATCTTCTTGAGATATCTCATCCTCATAACTGTCACCTGAAATATGTTTTGCAGTAGGTGCAATGTTAAATCTTGTACAATCTAAACCTTGTGCTTCACAAATACAATTTACAACTCTTTCAAGTTTTTGTCTAAAGATATCTTCTTCTTGTATTGTATTTATTACTTCCATAATCAAATCACTTGACTCTTTTTCTTTTGTAAGTGATAGAGCTAATTCAAGTTTATCAAAAATAGATACAGCTACCTTTTCAGAGCTTTTTATTACATGGTCTAATTCGACAACTACATCTTCATAATTCATAATAAACCTTTTATTTTAAATGGACACATTTCTTATGGTTTAAAGTTTATCAAAGCTAAGCTTAAAAATAAAATATATTATTAGTGTATTATTTCTGAGATAACTTGCGTGGCATATGAACCTTTTGGCAAGGTAAATGAAATCTCAAACCAATTTTTATCTTCTTTATAATTTGATTCAATTTCATCTGGGAAAACCCAAGCAAATCTTCTACTTCCATCTTCAAATGTTTTTTTATCAAACTCTTTTTCAAACTCTAAGGCTAAACCTTCACTTTGTTTTACTCTTTTGCCTGGTAACAGTCCAGTTGGAACTCTATCTTTTTTATAGAATTTGTCACTTTCTACATCAAGTTCTTCTGCTATAAAAATTTTCCCAAAAGGATAATGACTCATAAGTTCACCAGGAAGCATTTTAAAAGGATGTTCTTGTGCTTTCATTTGTTTTACAATATCTTGTGGAATACCAATCTTTTCACAAATCTCTTTTGGTTCAAAGGCATCAATTAACTTAGAAATTTCAACTCTTTTTGAAAGCCATAAATTAAAAAGATAACTTTGATAAGCATTTAAATACATCTGTTTTAGGTTTCTTCTTTTCTCTTTTAATGTTCCTTCAACTATTTGTTGACCTTTTTCATGGTTATCTCCAAAAGCACCAAATCTTTGAAATCCAAAATAATTTGGAATACCATATGTTGCAATTTTTCCTAAAACTTGTTCTATCTTTTTGGCATCCATAAGAGTAACTCTTTTAAGTCTAATAAAAAACTTATTACCTTTTAGATGTCCAACTCTTATTTTATTGTTATGGTTGATAGTTTCTAAGAACTTTATATTTTCATGGGTAAAACTATTTATTTTTTCTTCAAACTGTTTAGGAATAGAGATATGTTGTATGGTCATTGCATTTTTATCTTTTAATCCAGCATATCCAATATCTCTTATTTTACAACCAATAGTATCAGCAATAATTTGTAAGGCATCCCACGTTGCTAAGTCTTTTTTTCTTAGTTTTACAACAATATGTTCACCCTCACCTGTAAAATCATACAATGGGATTTCAGTAACTACGAAGTCATCTTTATTTTGTTTAAAAAGTACATCTATTTTTGAATGATTTAAATAGTATTGTAAATTATGTCTGTTTAGTTGTGTGTTTTCTTCCAATGTTTTCCCTTATTTAAAATGATGATTTTGGCAATCACATTTATATGTTCCATCAACTGCTTTTGCAAAGATGTTTAACTTAACTTCATATTTTTGTGCAATTTCTGAGATAATCTGAGCATTTTTTTGTGAAAAGGAGAATAATATTTCATACTCTTCACCTGAACACCCCACTTCTTTACTTATTTTATCAAAAAATTCAAATCCCAAATTATTTATAGAAGAAAGCCTTTCTAACTCAAAAAATAATCCATCTGAAATATCAAGTGCACAGTTTATATATGGTGCTATTTCATAAAAAAATTCAGGATTTAATCTAGGTTTTAAAAACTTTGATTTTTTAGAGACTTTTTTTCCTTTTAAAAGAAGTTCCAAATCACTTTTACACGTTCCTAAATCTCCTGTATAACAAAGTAAATCATCTTTTTTTAAACCTTTTCTAAAAACAGGTTTTTTTGTTTTTGAGATAATAGTAATAGAGATATCAAGTTTAGTATTTGAAATAGTATCTCCACCGATTATTTTAATTCCAAATTTTTTGGCAATACTTTTAAACCCTTTTGCTAATTCTTTTAAATCATCTATTGAAAAATTTTTGGGAATAGCAACACTTAAAAGGGCATATTTAGGAATAGCATTCATAACTATTGCATCAGATATGTTTACAATCATTGCTTTTCTAGCAATTTGTTTTAAACTCATCCATTCACGTTTAAAATGAACATCTTCAAAAAAAGCATCCATACTATAAACATGTGAACCTACAACAGCTCCATCATCACCTATAATATTTTTATGTCTGTTTTTAAATTGTTTTATAAAATAATCTTCTTTGTTCATAAGGCGGATTTTATCATAAATAGACTTGATTTACTGATTTATTTCTTAAAATTATTTTGTAAAAAATAAATTATTGTTTATTATTTAATAATTAATTTGTATAATAAAAGAATTTGATTTTTAAAAGTAAAAAATAGGCTAAGATGAGATTTAAATATATTAGAACAAACATTGTTAAATTTATACTTTCATACTTTATTTTAATAATATCCTTTATATTTATTAGTTACAAATTTTTTCTTGATGATTTTATCTATTTAGAAAAAATGCAAAATCTAAATAATGTAAATTCACTACTACATGATATAGATGGAAACTTAAAAAATATATCAGGTACTACTCATGATTATAGTCAATGGGATGATACGTACACTTTTGCTCAAGATAAAAATAAAAATTACATATATGAAAACTTTAGAGATGGCACAGCAACCCTTGAAGGAATAAATATAGATGCTATGCTCTATTTAGATATAGAAAATAGAGTTTTCTTTTCAAAATATAGAAACAGCTTCCTAGAATCAAATAAAAAAGACTTTGAAAAATATATTAGTAGCAATTTAAAAAATAAAAATGTTGTTGATACAATAATAAATTATAAATCAAAATTTTTATATTTATCAAAAAGTGAAATTCTAAAAAGTGATTTTACTGGTAAACCAAAGGGCTATCTAATAAGTGTAAAACTTTCAGAAAATAAAGATTTTTTAATAAATTATTCTCTTTTTGATGAAATAAAAATTTCAACACATGATTCAATACAAAATAATCTAGAAATTAACCTAGCTTTTTTAAAAAATGTAAAAATACAAACTTATTATGAAAATGACATGATAATAAATCATATCAATTTTTATAACTTTGATGGAGAATATTTAATCTCATTGATTTCTAAAAATAACAGTAATATTGTATTAAAAGGTAAAAAAACAATTTTATTGTTTAATCTACTGATATCACTTATTTTATTTTTGGTGTTTTTTTATATTTATAAAAGTCAATATTTAATAGAAAATCAAAACTCTTTATTAAATGAAGAAGTTGCAAATAGAACAAAACTTTTAAATATGGCTTATGATAAATTAAAATCTAAAAATAATGAGTTGTTTACTTTAGCAAATATTGACTCACTTACAAAAATAAGAAATAGAAGAAGTTATTTTATAAAAAGTGAAGAGTTACTAAGTAAAGCAATTAAATTTAATCATAATTTGCATGTATTATTAATCGATTTAGACCATTTTAAAACTATAAATGACACTTATGGTCACAATGTTGGAGATAAAGTCTTAATTTCTTTTTGTAATATAGTATCTTCAATAATTGATAAAAAAATAGTCTTTGGTAGAATTGGAGGGGAAGAATTTTCCCTAACTTTTTACAATAAAACTGATGAAGAAGTAACTAAAATATCAGAAGAGATTCGAGATACATGTTCAAATGCTGAAATAAAAATAGATAACAAAGTAGTAAAATTTACTGTATCTATGGGATTAACTTCAAGGGAAGATTTTGATAATATAGATAAGATTTTGCATAATTCAGACAATTTATTATATCAAGCAAAAAAATCAGGAAGAAATAAACTTATTAGAACAAATCGATAAACATATTTTTATAATAATACTGTTTTATTTTTCCCTGAATTTTTAGCTGAGTATAAAGCTGTATCAACTCTTTTAAATATAGTTTTAATATCATCAGAAACTTTAAATTCAACAACTCCTAGGCTTATTGTTTTATTTCCAACAACATCAAAATATTTATTTTCAACAGTTTTTCTAAGATTTTCAGCAACTATTTGAGCTTGATATATATTTGTATTTTCACAAATTATAAGAAACTCTTCTCCTCCCCATCTACCAATAACATCTATTTTTCTAAGATTTTTCTTTAAAATATTCGCAATAGTTTTTAATACATAATCCCCTACATCATGTCCATAAGTGTCATTTACGTTTTTAAAATTGTCTATGTCTATTAATATTAAAGAGAAATTTATATCAAATCTTTTAAATTCTTCAATTTTTATTAGCATGATTTCATCAAGTTTCATTCTGTTGTAAAGTTCTGTTAACTTATCCATAATTGATAACTCTTCAATTCTTTTTTTATCAGTTATATTTTCTGAAATCGATCTATAACCTATTTTAATATCATTTTTTATAATAGGTTCAATATACACATTTAACCAAATAGATTTTCCATCTTTTTTAAAATTTTTTATCTCTCCACACCAAATTTTATTATTTATAATTGTATTCCACAATTCACTAAAGAGCTCATTACTATTATCAGGATGTTTCATAAAAGTATGCTTTTTACCTATTAATTCATCTTCTAAATAACCAGTGGCATTACAATATGCTTCATTTGCATAGGTAATTATTCCTTCAGTATCAGTTGTAAGTATTAAAACATATTTATCAACCATTCTTTGTTGTTCTTCAATCTCATTTTTGGCTTTTGTTAACTCTTTATTTACAAGAATAACTGCACGATTTTTATATAAAATTGCTAAAACAATAAACAAAAAGATTAAACTTAATTGCCACAATAAAGTATAATTAACTTCTTGTGAAACTTTTATCTCAATCCATTTATTTACGATAGTTCTTTTTTTCTCTTCACTTATATCATCTAAGGCTTTTTGCATAATAGTATTTAATATTGGCTCATCATTTCTTGATGCTATACTAAGCTCAATATCAAATTCCAATTTACCTGCAATTTTCAAATCATACATTGAATATTTTTGTATTCCATAACCAATTGTTGGCATAGTATCAATATAACCAAACAACTCCCCATTACTTACTCTTTCTAATCCATCTTTTGTGTTAGCTACATCAACTATTTTTACAGATGGATTTCTTTGTTTTAATACTTCTATAAAAGCATAATTTTTTACTATACCAACTTTTTTATTACTCAAAGAAGTAGAATCTTTAATAAAAAGTTTATCCATCTTAGTTGCGATAACAAATGGTTCAGAAACGTATGGCTTAGTAAAATTCATTACATCTCTTCTACTTGGTACATCCATTGCAACAGGAAGTATGTCACATCTTTTATTTCTTATATTTTGTAAAGATTGAGCCCAATCAGTAGTTGGAACTAACTCTATTGGAGTATCAATATACTCAGATATTAAATTCATAAAATCAGCACCAATTCCTTTATGTTTACCATTTTTGTCAATTTGTTCAAAGGGAAGCCAATTGGGAAGAACACACATTTTTATTATTTTTTTATTTTTTAGATATTTAAATTCATTGGCATTTAAATTACGATTTGTATTATTATGAATAGTATCATTCATCCATTTTTGCTTCAGCTCTACAATTTTATTATGTGGTATTGCATCATTAACTTTTTCTAATATGGATTTTAATACAAAATTATCTTTTGAAACTGCCATAGGAAGCGCTGTTTTATTCCCAATTTGAAGATCATTTAATGTAATTATTTTTATATTTGTTAACCAATTTTTTTGAATATAATAATTTAGTGCAGGCAAACTTCCAATTGCTGCTTGTGCTTTTCCCATTGCAACATCTTCTACAGCATCAGCAGTTGATTTTGAAAAAAATAATCGTTGGTTTGGATAATTATTTTTTAAAAAAGTATGAATAAAAGTTTTTTTTGCAACTGCAATAGTTCCATCTTTTAAATCATTCATGGAGTTTATAGCACTAGTTTTTTCAACAGCTACACCTGTTGTGTATTCAATATGATTAAAATTTGTAAATTCTAAATATTTTTTTCTGTCATTATTTACTGCAATATGTGGAATCAAATCTATTTGTCTATTTTTTAACATCAACAAAAGTTCATCCCAAGGCTTATTATTAGTAAATTCAATATCAATATCTAAATATTTACCCACTAAGTTCATATAATCTACACTATAGCCCCTTAATTTTTCATTCTCATAAAAACTAAAAGGTGGAAAAGTATTTAATGCTCCCACATTCAAAAACTTTTTATTTTTTAAATACTCTTTTTCTTCAGCTGTTAAGTTTATATTATTTTTATTATCTAAACTATTAAGGCTAAAGGAAAACCACTTTTTACTTATTGTAGTTTTTAAATCATCTGATATGCAATTTAAACCTTTATTTAAAATAGAAATTGCTTCTGGATAATCTTTTCTTACTGAAAATACTAAATTTAACTTACTATTTGGTACTTCATCTAATATTTTCAAATAAGGTAATCTTTCCTTTTGTGCTAAATAAAAGATTTCATGATTACCAATTATTACATCAATTTTTCCCGTTACAAGATTTTTAAGAATTTCATCTACGGTTTGAAATGGCACTAAAATTGATTCTGTATATTGGGATACAAGTTTTTTATCAAATAGATTATTTTCTTGATAACCTATTTTTTTACCAACTAAATCACTACTTGAAGCGAGATGTTGAGAGTTATTATCTAAAATAATTAGGTATTTTTTAGTAGATGTATAAACATTTGAGAAATTAAAAAGCTGCGCTCTTTCAGCATGTATAGCACTTGTACTAAGACCATCAATTTTTCTTTTGCTAGCTTTTTCAACCATCTCTTTCCAAATACCAGTTTGTAGTTGAAAGTTTGCACCTGTATTTTTATTAATAAGATTTAAAATATCAACATCAAATCCAGAAAGATTACCATTACTATTAAATACAAATGGTGCCCAATTTGAATCAGTTCCTAAAGTAATTAGAGGATGTTTTTTAATCCAATCTTTTTCTTTTTGTGTTAAAACAGCTTCAGAAGCAAACAAATTAAATGAAAAAACTAATAATAATATTATTCTAAGTATTCTTTTCAAGTATATAAATCCTTTTAGAATGTTATTCTATCGAATGAATACTCATTTTAAGATTAGTAAAATGAAAAATATTTTTATATTTTATAATTTTTTTATAATAAAGCCTCTATCCAAGAAATAACTTGCCTTAAACTTTCTTCATCTTTATTTGAAATAAAAACAGAAGGTTTGTTTTTTCTATTAGTTTCCACATCGCTTTTCATAGATACTAAATCAACTCCAACATATGGGGAAAGGTCAGTTTTATTTACCACAAGTAAATCAGAAAAAAGAAGTCCTGCACCTTTTTTACGCGGTATATCTGCACCTTGTGCCACATCTATTACATACATATAATAATCAATCAACTCATAAGAAAAAGTAGCACTTAGATTATCTCCTCCACTTTCTACAAATGTAATATCAGGATTAAACTTCTTTTCAAGTTCTACTACTGCTTTTTGATTCATAGAGATATCATCCCTTA
Source organism: Arcobacter sp. (assembly GCF_050300555.1). Lineage (NCBI taxonomy): Bacteria > Pseudomonadati > Campylobacterota > Epsilonproteobacteria > Campylobacterales > Arcobacteraceae > Arcobacter > Arcobacter sp. The sequence continues at coordinate 88,303 of NZ_JBNKXY010000010.1, read as the reverse complement.
TTGCTGTATGAGGGCAACCTCCTGTTTCAACACCTGTAATTCTATTTTCATCTAAATCAAGTGTTCTTTTAAGATAGTTTGCATCTTCTGTTGTATATATATCATTTGTGACAATTGCAAGTGAATACTTATCTTTTAGCAAATTTGTAAGACTCTCTATTAATGAAGTCTTTCCACTTCCTACTGGTCCTGCGATTCCTATTTTTAAACTCATCAATTTCCTTTTATGTTACAAATAACTTAGGTTCTAAATTTTTATGGCAAAATATAATCTCTTCAAAAAGGGGATTAAAATTTGTAATCTTTTTATCAATATTTTCAAAAATAATACCTTCTAAAATCTCATCAAACTCAAATAGCATCTTCTGTATTTGAGAGGGTTTTATTCTTGATATTTTAAGTGTTGTTGCAGCTATATTTATAAGGTTTTTTTTCGTCCACATAACAATAAAATCTTCCATGCTAATATCTAAGTCATATGACAAAGCACTTAAAACTACGATTTCATTTGCTTCGCAAGTTTTATTCTCTATCTCATCAAAATATTTTATTACTACATCTTTTGTAGCTAAATTTTTTATTTGAGCAAAATAGTTTTGACCTATATCTTTTGAGGCTTTTGCGTATTCATAAGTTAAATATGCACTATACTCATTATCAAGTTTTTTTATAAGATTTAATTTGTTATTTTCCAAAGCTTCATATACTTTTTTAATATACACAAACTCCATCTTTGAATATTGGTCTATAATTAGATTTTCTAAGTAGATTTTTAAACTTTTTTCATCATAAACTACCTCTTTTACAATGTGTGGTTCAAGCCCAAAAGAATGAACAAACATACCTGATGGAAAAGTTCCATCAAGTATTTGTAAAAATCTACTTATAGATTTAAGATTAGTGTGAGTGGTGTGCTTTGCCATTTGGCTTAAAATACCCTTTTGTTTTTTCTACATTTATCTCTTCATTTGCATAACACTCTTTTATAATATCTCCTAAAGATATATCATCTAAAACAGTTATCTTAAACTCTTCTATGTGTACTGGCTGATGTCGGTTTCCTATTTCATATGCAGTTTTTGCAAAAACTAAAGCATCTGAAAACTCCAAAACAAAAACCTCATCAGCACAGCGTTTTACTTTTATAGAATAGTTATCTTCACAAACTAAAATATCGTTTTCATGAAGATGGGTAAATTTTGCTTTTACTACAAAGTTTACACCACTTTTACTAACACCAGTTAAGTTAGGTTTTTGCATATCAAACCAAGATAGCTCAACCTCATCATTTGCTTCAATATCTTTTTTGATTTCTATAACTTTTTTTATCATCACACTACCTTAATAAATATAAAATATTATATTTAAATAAAATACTTTTGATATAAAAATATTGTTTAAAATATAGACATTTGCATTAAGATATAAAACTAAACATTTTTTGAGAAGTCCATAATTAGATGGAATAATATGAGTTTTTTATGAATTTGTATTTGAACTTTATATAATCTACAAAGCTAACATCGCTTTTATTCCATACTCTATTTGACTTAACTGTTTTTCATCCAATGAGCTAATCTTTTCACTAATTCTACTTTTTGATACACTTCTTAATTGTTCTATCATTGCATCACTATCTTTTTTTAAATTCTCTTTTTTTTCAATTCTTACTCTCAAAGGTAAAGCATCATCTATTAGATTTGTTGTTAAAGCAATGACACTCACTAAATCTAGGATTTCATTGAGTTGGGTATCTGAAACAATAATTGCTGGTCGTATTTTAGCTATTTCTTCAGATTTCTTTTGTGGATTGAAATTTACTAAAACGATATCTCCTCTTTTATATTCCATCATTTAATGTTCCTTCAAGTTCTTCAAACTCTTTATTTGCACTATTTTTTATTTTTAGAGCCGATTTAAGTAACTCTCGTTTTTGAGTATAATTAAAAAACTCTTCTGCTAGTTTTGTTCCAAGATATACACCCAATGTTTTATGAGCTTTTTTATCTTCTACGACAAAACTGTCATTTTCATCTATTCTTAATAATGAGGGATTTCGTATAATATCCCTAGAACCATATTTTTGTGTCATGATATTTCCTTATTGTCAAATATATGTCAATTATAGCAATATTTTTCTTAAAACATAAAATATTTTTTTGCCATCGGTACTACAGATACATAGTTTGAATCAATTAATTCCCCATTTACAGTTACATCATAAGTTTCAGGATTTACTTCAATATCTCCAATAAAGTCATTCAACTTCATATCTTTTTTACCTATATTTCTAGTATTCTTAACTGGCAATACTTTTTTTGAAATATCAAGTTTATTAGCTAAATTTTCACATGCTACTTTTGAAGTAAAAATTGCACTTGTTTTAGCACTTGCTTTTCCTAAACTTCCAAACATAGGTCTATACATATTTGGTTCTGGTGTTGGAATTGAAGCATTTGAATCACCCATCATACTAAGTGCTATAAATCCACCTTTAATGATAATCTCTGGTTTTACTCCAAAGAAAGCTCTATTCCATAAAACTAAGTCAGCCATCTTACCAACTTCTACACTTCCCACATACTCATCTATTCCACAAGCTATGGCTGGATTTATAGTATATTTTGCGATGTATCTTTTGATACGGTTATTATCACTTAATTCATCATCTCCAAGTAAAACACCACGTTGTTTTTTCATAGAATCTGCTACTTGCCATGTTCTAATAAGTACTTCCCCTACTCTTCCCATAGCTTGTGAATCGCTACTTGTGATACTAATAGCTCCCAAGTCATGCAACACATCTTCAGCTGCAATTGTTTTACCTCTAATTCTACTTTCTGCAAAACTTACATCTTCAGGAATCTTTGGACTCAAATGATGACATACCATAAGCATATCAAGGTGTTCTTCTATAGTATTTTTTGTATATGGCAATGTTGGATTTGTACTTGATGGCAATACATTTGCTAATCCTGCTACTTTCATAATATCAGGAGCATGTCCACCCCCTGCTCCCTCACTATGAAAGGTATGTATTGTTCTATTATTAAAAGAATCAACTGTATTATCCACAAATCCTGATTCATTTAAAGTATCTGTATGAATTGCAACTTGTACATCATACTCATCTGCAACACTTAAACAAGTATCAATAGCCTTTGGTGTACTTCCCCAATCTTCATGCAGTTTTAATCCCATAGCACCAGCTTTTATTTGAACTTCTAGTGCCTCTTTACAAGAGCTGTTTCCTTTTCCCATAAAACCAAAGTTAAGTGGTAAGTTATCCACGCTTTGTATCATCTTACCAATATTCCACTCTCCTGGTGTACATGTTGTGGCATTTGTTCCAGTATTTGGTCCCGTTCCTCCACCTATCATAGTGGTAACTCCACTTGCTAAGGCAACATCAATTTGACCCGGACTTATAAAATGAATATGTGAATCTATCCCACCAGCAGTTATGATTTTGCCTTCAGCTGATAGTATTTCTGTATTTGCACCTATTTCAAGCCCTTCTGTGATACCATCACAAAGATTTGGATTACCAGATTTTCCAATGGCAGATATTACTCCATCTTTGATTCCAATATCAGCTTTATAAATACCTGTATAATCTATAATAATGGCATTTGTGATAATCAAATCAGCAACATCAACAGCCGTTGGACTTTGTGACATACCATCACGTACAGTTTTACCACCACCAAACTTACTCTCTTCTCCGTAAATTGTATAATCTTTTTCTATCTTAGCTATTAAAGAAGTATCAGCTAGTCTAAATCTATCACCAGTCGTTGGTCCATACATTGAAGCATATTTTTCTTTTGATATTTTCATCTTATACTCCTAAAAACTTTTCTAAATTTTTCATGGCATTTTGTTTTGTTGAAACATCATCTAAAAAGCCTTCAACTAAACCATTAAATCCACTCATATATCTTTTACCACTAAACTCTATTAGATTTATCTCTTTTACAGAACCTGGCTCAAATCGTACAGACGTTCCTGCTGGTATATCAAGTCTTTTCCCATAAGCCTCTTTTCTATCAAAATCAAGTTCTTTATTCACTTCAAAAAAGTGATAGTGTGATCCAATTTGAACTGGTCTGTCGCCTCTGTTTTCAACTTGTAAAGTTGTAATTTGTTTGTTTTCATTTAAAGTAATTTCACCACTTGATATAAAATATTCACCCGGTTCAATATCTACTTTTTTACTTGTAGTAATAGGATTGTGAACAGTTACAAGTTTAGTACCATCATCAAATGTAGCTTCCACTTGTACCATGTGCATCATAGAAGCAATTCCATCCATAACATCATCTTCAGTTAAAATTTTTGTGGCATCAACCATAAGCTCAGCTACACTTTTACCATCTCTCGCACCTTCAATGATGTATGCGCTAATAATCGCTGTTGCTTCTGGAAAGTTAAGCTTTAAGCCCCTATTTTTTCGCTCATGGGCGAGTTTTGAAGCGGTATAAAGCATCAGTTTTTCTTGTTCTCTATTGGTTAAAAACATCTTGTTATCTCCTTTCTACAGATAAGTTTATTTGGTTGATTTAGTTTGTTCATATTGCCAATCCTTCTAAAAACATTTTCCAACTTTGTCCACCTCAGTGGCTTCAACGAGTTGTTCTAAAATATTTTTATTACTATTAATTTAATAATCTATATGCATCTATATCAATTTTTCTTCTTCTAAAAAAATGATTTTATCCCGATATTTTTCATCATTTTTCAATTCATCTAAAATCTCTTTTAATATACTTATATCGGAATCTCTACTATGATTATTAACTATTAAAATAATCAATCTAAAAAACTCTTTTGAACTTATCATCTCATCTTTAATCTCATCTTTATATTTCTTAATAATTATTTCATCTTTCCTACTCAAATAAGCATTATTTTCTACAACTAAATTATTAAAAAAATTATTTAAATCATATATATCATATACTTCCCTATGTTTGTTTACAAATTCTTTTAATTCTGGATATGTATTTAACATGTTTTCAACATCATTACGTTGAAATATTCCCTCTTTTTCATTATCTTGAGTATCCATAACATTTTTAATATAATTCTCTAAAATTTCTTTTTTTAATATAATTTTATTTTTATCATTAGTATTTTCTAACTTTTTTATATATTGATTCAGTTTATCTAAAGATAAAATATTAGAAAGTTTAGTCTTATTTTTTTCTAATATTTTTATTAATTGACTATCATAGTTTTCTTTTGATAAATTTAACTGATATAAATAGTTATCATCTAACTGCTTAAATGCTTCTTGAACATCTAATATAAAAGTATTTTCATTTTCATTTTGCAAAAATTCTTTGATTTCATTTTCATTTATCAAGGCACTATAGAGATAGTTGTATAATATTTTTTCTAACTTATGCCAATATATTTTTGATTCATAATCTTTCAAGCACTTCTCAAATTTTTCAATTTTATCAAAATCTTCAATTTCAGCTTTTTTTATATTAGATTGTCGTGATATAGATTTTAATGTTGAATATTTATCTTTTGCTTCTTTATAACTTTTAAATTCCTCAAATTCCTTTTCTGACAAATTATGAATCATTTTAAAAGAAAAAGTTGCTAATGCTGTTTGTAAGAATTTTTCAATTATTCTACTATCTAAATTCAATTCTATAATAAATAAAAATTTATGCAAATGATATAAACATTGATTTATAACTCTTATATTTTTAATCTCTTTTTTATTAAAAAAATCAAATATAATATCCTTATCAAAATGTAACTCTTTTGTTACTGCATCAAAACATTCTTTTACACTAGGCTTATAATGAAATTCATAATCTACAATTTTTTCTTTATATAATGAAAATATTTCACTATATGGCTTTTTGTCTATGTTTGACAAATTGTCAAGCTCATTCTCATTTAGAATAATCACAACTTGGCATTTCTTTTTTTCTTTTAACTCAGATAAAAAGCCCATAAAGTCTTTAAAATCAATTTTACTTGAAATCCTTTCTATGTCATCAAAACAAATAACTATTTCTTTAAAATCACCTTCTGTTAATAAAGAAAAGAGACTACTAATTATTTCCATATTTAATGGTATAGTTACATTATCATCTAATTTTAATACCGTTTTTAAACTTTTAAACCTTGATACAATATTTTTATTTAGCCAGTTTGTAGATTTTTTGAATTTTGATATATTAAATAAAATATTTGTTTTTATCTCATCAATTGAATTTAATCCAAATAAAGAAATATATACCTGCTTGTCAGTTTGAGTAATATAATCAGAAACTTCTTCTTTCCAAAAATAAGTTTTGCCCACGCCCCATTCACCAGACAAAATAGTAATAAATGCTTCTTTAGATGTAAAGAGTTCTTTTAAAGACTCTTTAATAAGTTCTTTATTTGTTTCCATTATTTCAATCTTCCTAAAATATCCAAAGCCTCTATCTCAAATTTAGAAAATGCAAACCACTTTTTACCTAAGTCTTTGAGACTTGCACCAATGTGATAAATCTCTTTATTATCTATGATTAAAAATCTGTCATGGGCTTTTTTGAACTCTTGAAGCTCTATATTTTGATATTGAGCTTTATATTTTTGATAATCAAGATTAAGGTATTTAGAGATCTTTTGAGTATAAATTTTGAATTTTAGATTTTGGTATTTACTAAAGAGTGTGAAAACTGTATCATCGACATAGTTATCTATCAGTATTACTTCATTTGTTGCACTTTTTAGCAAATCATTGATAAAAACATAGGCATCGTAGATTTGACCATCAAAAAAGATTCCCTTACTTGGCTTAAAGCTATCACCATTAATAAGTGCTTTCATTTCTTGCATTTGTGATTTTAAAAATACTACCTCATTTTCCAAAGATACAAATCTATCATTTGTGATTTTTTCAGAGTTTATGACATACCCATCAGTAATGTAGTTTTTAAGTACAGATGTTGCCCATTGTCTAAAGGTTGTAGCTTTTTTGGAATTAACTCGGTATCCTACGGATATAACAACATCAAGATTATAGTGTTCAACTTCTCTTTTAACTTTTCTTTTTCCCTCTTGTTGAACTATTAAGTATTTCTGAATAGTTCGATTTTCAAAAAGTTCTTCCTCTTTGTAAATAGCTTTAATGTGCATATTTATATTTGGAATTGTAACTTCAAAAAGCTCTGCTATTTGTTTTTGAGTTAGCCAAAGGGTATCTTTTGTAACTGAAACATTCAGTTCTAGTTCACCATCATTATAAATAACCATATCTGATTTATTTTGTTCATTCATCGTTTTAAGTCCCAAATATTCATTTTATAAATAATACTCAAATAATTTATTCAGATTAAAAAATATGTCATTTTGCAATATCAACTCACTGTTTCCCTAAATTAAATATCTCTTTATTTAAATCTTTTCTATAAAATTCCCATATTTTCATAATCTTTAATTTTAGATTTGACATATTATTAGAACTAATTACTCCAATTATGATTTTTTTATTATGACTAAAAGAAAAAGATTCAAAACCATTTTGCTGTATATTTTTTATAAAGTTTTCATTTTCTTTTGTTTTCATATATACTTTTGCAAAAATAAAGTTTTCACTATTTTTTCTTTGAATATAATTTTTTAATTCATCTCCACATACATCAAATTTTTCAATGTACTCTTTTTTCTTATTGCAAATAAAAACATTTTTAATCAACATTTTTGAAAAATCAAACTCCTCAAAACTTCTTCCACGACTCAAAATATCTGAGTAAAAAAAAGTTGAGCTATCATCATAGTCTAGATTAAAAAACTGAATATATTTTGAGTCTTTATATAAAATAAGTTCGTCATTTAGAAACTCTAGGTTTGAGCCATTTTGAATTGTTATATCTATTTTATTTATTCCATACTCTTTTTTTGATGGATAAATTTTAGTTGCTGATTCAGTCGTAAGTATTAAATTTGAATTATCAAGTTTGAAAGAGGTTCTAATTTTGTCTTTTGGGAAAATACCCTCACCTATATTTAGAAGTTTTATATAATTTTCTTCCTCACTAAAGTAATAGTGTCTTGAAGGAAGTTCCAATTTATCTAAAGAAAATTTATCATCTTTAAAATTAAATTTTATACTCATTTTATTCCTAGTTTATACCGATAGATGTTGTTTTATTATATCATCGCTTAACTGTGAAATCTCTCCTTGTGCCACTACACTTCCTCTATCTATTACATAAAAATCATCCCCATGTCGTCTTGCAAAAGGAAGTTTTTGTTCCACAAGTAAAACGGTCATATCTTCTTCTTTTGTAAGGTAGTCAATCACTTCTCCAATTTGGGCTACGATATTTGGTTGTATTCCTTCACTTGGCTCATCAAGAATTAAAAACTTTGGATCAATACAAAGTGCTCTTGCGATTGCAAGTTGTTGTTGCTGACCACCAGATAAATCCCCACCTTTTCTTTTTTGCATATCTTTTAATACAGGGAAAAGTTCATATATTTTTTCTGGAACTTTTGAGATTTTATTTCTATTTGCCAATACTCCAATTTGTAAGTTTTCTAGGACACTTAGTTGAGAAAATATCTCTCTTCCTTGAGGAACATAACCTATAGCTATACTTGCTCTTTTGTGGTCAGCAAGTTTTGATATGTCTTGCCCATCATAGATGATTTTTCCATCTTTAATAGGAAGTAATCCCATAATAACTTTACTAAGTGTTGTTTTACCAACTCCATTTCTTCCCATAAGACAAGTACACCGACCCTTTTTAACTTCTAAATCCAAATCCCAAAGGGTGTGACTTTGACCGTAATATTGATTTATTTTTTCTATTTTTAACATTAATTTTCCTTCAATTCAAAAAAATCCAAAGAATGTGGCTAGTACAAAGCAAAGATTTTGAAGTTTACTATTAGTAAATGAAAAATCTTTAACGAAGTAATAGGTGCATTATTTGGATTTTTTATTCTCCCAAATACACACGTCTTACTTTCTCATTGTTTTGTATAGCATCCATATTACCTTCAGCTAAAACAGAACCCTCATGCAATACTGTTACTTTACTTGCAATACTTCGTATAAACTCCATATCATGTTCTACGACAACTACCGCATTCTCTTTTGATAGACTAGTTAAAATTTCTGCTGTTTTTTCCACCTCTTGTGGTGTCATACCTGCAACTGGCTCATCCACCAAAAGTAATTTTGGCTCTTGCATGATAAGCATACCAATTTCTAGCCACTGTTTTTGACCATGGGATAAAATACCTGCGTCCATATTGTAAAGTTCTTTTAGACCGATTAGTTTCATGGTCTCTTCGATTTTGTCTTTTTGTTCAGTTCTTAGTTTTGAAAAAAGAGTTTTGAAAAATCGTTTATCATCTTTCATAGCAAGTTCAAGGTTTTCAAAAACTGTATGATTTTGAAAAACTGTTGGCTTTTGGAATTTTCTTCCAATACCTATTTCAGAAATTGATGGCTCATCTAGGTCAAGTAAATTAACCGCTTCTCCAAAAATAACCTCTCCCTCATCTGGTCTTGTTTTTCCAGTAACTACATCCATCATAGTTGATTTTCCTGCACCATTTGCTCCAATGATACATCTTAATTCCCCATAATTAATCGAAAAACTCAAGTTATTTAGGGCTTTAAATCCATCAAAACTAACACTAACACCATCAACTAATAATATTCTATCTCCTATTTTAAGATTACCAATATTTTGTTCATTTTCATGTCTTAATAGTTTCATTATTTAGCCTTTCCAAGTTTTGCACTAATTTTACTTATAAGTCCAACTACACCTTGTGGAAGATATAAAGTTACAAGTACAAACAATCCACCTAAAGCATATAACCAAACTTCAGGAAGTGCAGAGGTAAAATAGGTACTTGCAAAATTTACAATAATAGCTCCAATAATAGCTCCATATAAAGTTCCTCTTCCACCTATTGCTACCCAAATAACAAGTTCAATAGAAAATAGTGGTGAAAATACACCAGGGTTTATGATTCCCACTTGTGGAACATAAAGTGCTCCTGCGATTCCTGCAAGTATGGCAGAAACAACAAAAATAAATAATTTGTACTGTTCAACTTTATATCCTAAAAATCTTACTCTACTCTCTGCATCTCGTATAGATATAACTACACGTCCTAGTCTTGAATTGATAATAAACCTACATATCAAATATCCCAAAGTCAATGCTAAAAATGTAATTATTAATAAACCAACTCTTGTAGAATCAGCTGACAAGTCAAATCCTAAAATATCTTTAAAATCAGTCAAACCATTGTTTCCACCAAAGCCCATGTCATTTCTAAAAAATGCTAACATAAGTGCATAGGTCATAGCTTGTGTTATGATTGAAAGATAAACTCCTGTAACCCTTGATTTGAAAGCAAACCAACCAAATACAAAAGCTAAGATTGCAGGTACTAACATAATCATAATAAAAGTAAACAAAGGATTATCAAACCCATACCAAAACCAAGGCAACTCTTTAAGATTCATAAATACCATAAAATCAGGTAATTCAGGATTTCCATAAACTCCTCTATCACCAATTTGTCGCATAAGATACATGGCAAGTCCATATCCACCAAGGGCAAAAAATGCTCCATGACCAAGACTTAACACTCCTAAATATCCCCAAACTAAATCAAGGGCAAGTGCTAAAAGTGCAAAAGCTAAATACTTACCTAAAATTGTAACTGTAAAAGTTGAGATATAAAATGCTGAATCACTAGGGACAAATAGGTTACAAAATGATACTACAAAAACCACAAGTGCAAGTGTTGATAAAACTATCTTCCCACCTTTGTCATTTTCCAAAATTTTAAAAATTATTGATTTATTCTTCATCTTCTAATCCTGTGCATCTCGACCTTTTTGAGGAAATAGTCCTCTAGGTCTTTTTTGTATAAATAAAATGATAAATACTAAGATAATAACTTTTGCTAACACGGCACCTGAAATTGGTTCAATGAATTTATTTATCTCCCCTAAAGTAAGAGCTGCTATTAAAGTACCCCATAAGTTACCAACTCCACCAAATACAACTACCATAAAACTATCTACTATATAAGCTTGTCCTAGATTTGGTCCTACATTTGTAAGTTGTGATAAAGCAACTCCTGCAACTCCTGCTATTCCTGAACCAATACCAAAAGTAGCTGCATCTATAAAACTTGACTTTATACCCATAGCCCTTGCAATTGGTCTATTTTGAGATACTGCTCGAACTTTTAGTCCTAAAGAAGTCTTTTTCATCACATAAAGAATTGCTAAAAATACCATCAATGCAAATACAACAATATATAATCTATTGTATGTAAGTGATAAAGCACTATTTACTTCAAAAGCTCCACTCATCCATGAAGGGGTTTTAACCTCTTGGTTAAGTGGTGAATAGATAGTTCGAACTAATTGTTGTAAAATCAAACTTACCCCAAAAGTTGCAAGTAGTGTTTCAAGTGGTCTTCCATAAAGATAACGTATAACTAATCTTTCTATTAAAATTCCCACCAATCCACTCACTATAAAAGCAGCAGGTATTGCAATAATTACAGAATACTCTATTAAATTAGGAAGTAGTTGTTGAATAGTATATGTAGTATAAGCTCCTATCATAATCAACTCACCATGAGCCATATTAATCACTTTCATAACTCCAAAAGTAATAGCAAGACCAATGGCAGCTAATAGTAAAACTGAACCTAAACTAAGACCAAAAAAAGCAGTTTCAACTAAAGAATAAAAACTCTTTTTTAATTCAACTATATCAACTGAACGCGACGCTATATCTTTTAGCTTTTCATCATCACTATTTTTAAGAACATCTTTTAATGTTGAAAGTGATTTAGTAGAGATAAAACTACCCAGTTTGTCAACTGCCTCATATTTCTCTTGATTTGTTCCATATTGTGCAATCAAAATAGTATTGGCTTCATCTAATATATCTCTAACACTAGATGACTTTTCACTCTCTAAAGCCTCAACAATAAGCTCATTATCCTCTACTTTTAAGTACTTTAATAAGTTTTTTGCAGAACTTAATCTTTTGTCTTCATTTTTAGAAAATAGATTTATTTTTGAAAGTGAAGCATTGATAACATTTCTTAATTTATTATTTATTTTTACCTTAACAAAATCGTATTTTGAAGCTTCTCTTAACTCTTCATTGGAAAAGATATCAGCTGTTAGGTAGTTATTGTTATTTTTTTCTTTCAAAAAAACAATTCTTTTATGCTCTTTTGTAAAATATAAGTCGCCTATTAAAAGCTTTTGTAACAATACTTCCAACTTCTCATCATCTTTATACTTTTTTGTTAAATCCAAAATTGCTTTCTCTTTTGTAGAAAAGCTATTTGATAAAAGTTCTTGTGAGTCTGTTTGAAGATTTGAAGCGACTAATGATGTTAGAATTAATAAATTAAGCAATATTATTTTTAATATTTTCATGATTACCTTTCATTTAAAATATGAGAGTTACCTCTCATATTTTAATTATTTAGCACCTACACACATTTTAGTTTTAGTGTTATAGTTTCCACAATTAACTGGTTTTGTCCAATCAGAGATTAAATCTTTACTTCCTGGTAAATAGTTAGACCAAGCATCACCTGGAACTTCTTTTTGCGTTGACCATACAGTTTCAAATTGACCATCTTCTTGAATCTCTCCAATAAGAACTGGTTTTGTAATATGGTGATTTTTAAGCATAGTTGCAGTTCCACCTGTAAGATTTGGAACAGATAGACCAATAATCGCATCTCTTACTTTATCAACATTTGTTGTACCAGCTTTTTCAACAGCTTTTACCCATAAGTTAAATCCAATATATGTAGCTTCCATTGGGTCATTTGTAACTCTTTTATCATTTTTAATATATTTTTTCCAAGTTGAAATAAACTTATCATTCAATTCAGATTGTGCACTTTGGAAGTAGTTCCATGCAGCTAAATGCCCAACTAAAGGTTTAGTATCAAGTCCTGAAAGTTCCTCTTCTCCAACAGAAAACGCAATAACTGGAATAGATGAAGATGAGATACCTTGGTTACCTAACTCTTTATAAAAAGGAACGTTTGCATCACCATTGATAGTTGAAACCACTGCTGTTTTTTTACCAGCACTTCCAAATTTTTTGATATCAGATACGATTGATTGCCAATCTGAATGCCCAAATGGAGTATAGTTAATCATAATATCAGATGCTTTTACACCTTTTGATTTTAAATATGCTTCTAAGATTTTGTTTGTAGTTCTTGGATATACATAATCAGTACCAGCTAAAACCCATCTTTTAACACCCATATCGTTCATCAGATAATCAACTGCAGGGATTGCTTGTTGGTTTGGTGCAGCACCTGTATAAAATACATTTTTACTAGACTCTTCACCCTCATATTGAACAGGATAAAAAAGTAAACCATTTAACTCTTCTACAACAGGAAGAACCGATTTTCTAGAAACTGATGTCCAACAACCAAATGTAACATCAACTTTATCTTTTGTTAAAAGACCTCTCATTTTTTCTGCAAAAAGTGGCCAGTTTGATGCAGGGTCAACCACAACAGGCTCTAATTTTTTACCTAAAATACCACCTTTTTTATTTTGCTCATCAATCAGCATTAAAACTGTATCTTTTAGTGTTGTTTCACTAATTGCCATTGTTCCTGATAGTGAGTGTAAAACACCAACTTTGATTGTATCAGCAGCTTGAGCCATCATACTCATAGTTACAATTGCTGATGCAGCTAAAACTTTTGTGAATCTACTTTTCATTAATTCTCCTTTAATTTTAGTCTTTATGACTACTAAAAAGAAGTATAAAATAGAAGTGTTGTTTAAGTGTTGTTTTTAAATAAACTTTTCAAGATTGCTGTATATTTTTTATACAGATTTCACTTATCTCTTTATATTTGAAGTTTTCAATTAGCTTTTTAAAATAGATTTTTAAATCTACATCTATCTTGCTGTTTGATAAAAGTTCTTCAATACTTTTAGAATCCATAAGTAAAGCAAACTCATTTAAGCTTTTATAAAACTCATTGTCAAGTTCTGGCAATCTATCTAAAATATCTACTTTTTCTTCACTATTTTCCAAATATTTTAGCTTCAAATTAAAATACTGTGAAAGAACTATCAATAACTCTTTTTCATCAATAGGTTTTGATAAAAAGTTATCTGCACCACTTTTAAGTGCTGTTTGTTTATCTTCATTAAATACATTTGCTGAAACTGCTACCATAGGAATTGTGTTGTTTTTTTCTCTAATGATTTTCATGGTTTGTAAACCATCAAGACCACTCATTTTTATATCCATAAAAATAAGATTTAAATCCTCTTTTTCAAATATTTCTATGGCTTCATAACCACTACTTGCTTGAAAAACTTTAAAACCGTATGAATTTAACATTTGGGTTAAAAGATTTCTATTTATTTCAATATCATCCACCACAAGTATAGATTTATCCTCTTTTATTTTTTCTATGCCTACAATATCTTTAACTTTTGTGTGTGCTAAAACATCGCTTTCTTTGGCATTTTTATACTCCACACTAAAATAAAATTGTGTACCTTCACCTATTTTACTTTTTACGTAAATTGAGCCATTCATTAATGTAATTAACTCTTTTGTAATAGAAAGTCCTAAACCTGTTCCATTTTTATTATAATCATCATGTTTTATTTGCTCAAAGGGTTTAAATATTCTTTTTAAATCTTTATTATCTATACCTATTCCGCTATCTTTTATCTCAAAAAATAGTTTATTACTTTTTTCATATAGATATAAAGAGATTTCTCCTTTGTTTGTAAATTTCAAACTATTACTTAAAAGATTAATTAATATTTGTCTTAATCTTAAATCATCCATTTTTACTATTTGTGGTAAATTTTCATCCATAATAATTTTAAAATCTAAGCCCTTTTCTTTACATCTAAAAGCAAAGATAGAGTTGATATCTTCTATTAACTCTTTTAGATTAAAAACCTTTGGTATAATCTCTATTTTCCCTGCTTCTATTTTAGATAATTCTAAAATCTCATTTATAATATTTAAAAGATGTTCTCCACTTCTTTTTATGATATTTAGATTGTTTTTTTCTTCTTGTGTTGCATTCATTGATTTTTTTAAAATATTTGAAAAGCCAAGTATTGCATTTAATGGAGTTCTTAGTTCATGGCTCATACGAGCCAAAAATATTGATTTTGCTCTATTAGCACTTTTTGCATCTTCCATAGCAATTTTTAGCTGTTGTTCACTTTTGATTAGTTTTTCTGTATTTTCTTTAAAAATCAAAACAGCACCTGTCATATCGCCGACTTCATCTTCATATTTATTTTTTTCTAAATCAACACTCATGTCATTTGATGAGAGTCTAAGCATGGCAACTCTTAATAAATCTATTGGATATACGATTCTAAATAAAATGATAAAAAATGACATCAAGAAAAATATAACAGAAAAAAGAACTATTACATTTACATAAAACTCTTGCTCTTTTACCATCTTTCTAGCTTCATTTACCCTCTCTTGAGTTCTACTTTCAAAGGCCTTATAAAAGTTATCAAGGGGTTGCATGATTCTTATTTTTGCTTTGTGATAATCACTTGAGTGCATAAGTTCCCTTGCAAGTTTAAAATCAGGTTTTCCTTTTATGGTAAACTCTCCCTTTTCATCTTGAAATATACCTTTTACTGCATTCATTGCTTTGTGTTCAAGTTTTGTTAAATCATCAGACTCATTTTGGGAAGCAAAAAGCAAATTCAACTCTGACTCGGGGAAGTTTGCCCTTTTCATAAGCTCTCTTAAGGGTACTTTCTCTCCTTCTAAAATAGGGGTTGTATTATCTAAAGTATAAAAATCCCAAAATATTCCATTATATCTTTTAGGTCTATTTTTTGTTCCATTTCTAATATCAAGAACTGTTTTGTATTGTTCTTCAAATCTTGGATTTCCAGTTATTACATAAGTTCGTGCCATCCGCGTAAGGTCATCACTACTTTGTCTTAATTCATGGGCAAGGATAAGTGACTTGTACTGCATTTGATAAGCATCTTCAAGTTTAATAGTTGAGTTTTGGTATTTGTTAATAACAACAGCAACACTTATAAAGGAAATGGTATTTAAAATAAAAAGTAACATAAAGAGTTTTTTTAGATTCAATATATGCCCTCATTTTGATTTTATATCTTTTATCCTATAATCTTAGCAACAAAGTGATATAAAATGAGCTAAAGAATGAATAAAAAATATACAATATTAATCATTGATGATAAAAGTGAAAATCTACATTATCTAAATAACATACTTAAAGATTATGATTATAATATAAGAGCTACAACAGATCCTAATTTTGCCTTAACATCTTCACAAAGTTATCCTCCTGATTTAATCTTACTTGATATTAAGATGCCAAATATTGATGGCTTTGAAGTTTGTAATCACTTTAAAAATGATAAAAACCTAAAAGATATTCCTATTATTTTTATTAGTGCCATTGATGATATTGAGATAAAAGTAAAAGCCTTCGAACAAGGTGGAGTTGACTATATTACAAAACCATTTAAAAAAGAAGAGGTATTAGCTAGAATAAAAACCCAGCTAAAAATATTTGAAAACAATCAAATGATTTTGAGCCTAGTAGAACAACAAGACTTTTTTTTAAAAAAAATAATCCACGAAATGAACACTCCACTTAGTGTCATCTCACTAAATGTTGATAATCTAGAGAGAGAATTAGGACCCAAAGAGCAATTTGAAGCCATAAAAGCCTCTTCAAAATCCCTTTCATCCATTTACAATGACTTGTACTATTTAACTAAAAAAGAAAATATCAAAAAACATATAAAAGTCATAAACCTTGTAAATTTTTTATCATCAAGAATACTATTTTTTGATGAAATAGCAAAAACAAAAAATATCATAATTGATTTAGAAATTGATACAGAGTTTGACATTTTAATAGATGAATATGAACTAGAGAGAATCATTGATAATACAATCTCAAATGCCATAAAATACTCATATGAAAACACAACTGTAACAATATTATTAAAAGATTTCTCTTTAGAAATAATCAATGAAGGAGTAATGATTAAAGACACTTCACTTATCTTTGAAAAATACTATCAAGAAAAAGTCAAAAATATAGGACTTGGGCTTGGATTAAATATTGTTAAATCTATCTGTGATAATTATGATATTAAAGTAGAAATAACATCAAATGAGTTTACAACTTTTAAATATATATTCCCACAAAATATCATAAGTAAAGAGTCCTAGATGAAAATATTTTTACTAGAAGATGATTTTTCACTAAATAAAATCATAAGGCAATCATTGGAAAATCGAGGTTTTTTTGTGGAGAATTGTAGTGATGGATATGAAGCTGCTACAAAAATTATAAATAACAAATATGACCTATATATTTTAGACTTAAATGTTCCAGGATTTAATGGACATGAGATACTAAAAACCATACGAAAAGATAATCTCAATACCCCAGTTATTATGATAAGTGCTGAGATTGCTATAGATAATATTAAAAACTCCTTTGAGTTTGGATGTAATGATTACATCAAAAAGCCCTTTGACTTTGAAGAACTTTTTTTAAGAATAAAATATCATCTTAACCATATTCCAAAAAATGATGATGTGGATAAAATCATTGATTTAGGCTATGAATATACTTTTGATATGATAAACCAAACTTTGTATAAACATGGACATGAAATAGAACTAACCATAAAAGAAAAACTATTATTATCACTTTTAGTTAAAAATATAAATAAAACAGTAACCTTAGATATGATTCATGAATATGTTTGGGATAGTAAAGAGATGGAATCTGTTAGCATGAGAACAATCATACATAAACTAAGAAGTAAACTAAAAAATGGAATGGTTTTAAACCTAAGAGGAGTGGGATATAAACTTTTACAGATAAGTTAATAAAAGGCAAAATAGCCTTTTATCAACTCAAAGCCTAAAAACTCCAACCACCTTGAAATAATATTCTACTATTTGAAGTAGGTTCACTTGATACAGCATCACTATTAGCTGTCCATGCGACTTGTACTTGTCCAAAGAAGTCTTTGTAGCTGCCGTAGTATCCTATTCCAATATCTTGTAAAGATTTTGATTCAAATCCTACCGTATTATTTGCCATAAAAGCTTTTCCTCTATCATAAAAAACTCCCAAAGATGAATTTAAAGCATTCCATGTTGGAAGTTTATATTTAAGCTCTGTAGAAAATAAATAGCCATTTTCTGCACTTAACTCTCCATCTGGATACACTTTTACTCCATATGCTCCACCTATTGAAAAATCTTCACTTCCATCTAGGTTTTTATTAGCTAGTACATACTGCATTTTAAGTGATGATTCCAAAGTAAACTCTTTCGTTAAAGCTGTGTTATGTTCTAAATCAAGATTGATTTTTGAATAGTTACCTTGTGTATTAGCACCATTTTTATCTGAAACTTCTTTTGCACTATCATCAAAGTTCAATCTTCCATAGGTATAATTAAACGATATTTTAGAGTTAGTGTTTTTATTAAAAGCTAAATAATTTTTTTCATAATCAAACCCAATTTTTAAAGATTTAGTATCTTTTTTAGTAATATCACTAGTTGAAGAAACTTCATCTTTCATATCTTTAGATAGTAAAGAGAAGTTTGTATAAAGATTTTCAACTCTTGTTCGTATAATTGGGTAAGTAAACTTTGCTTCAATAGTTTTAGAATCTCCTTTTGCATCTAATGCTTTATACTCTTTAACTAACGAATAGTTAGTTTGAGTATAAGAAAGTTCTCCTCTTAAACCATTTGACATAAGTGGAGCAGAATATGCAACTCTTCCATTAGTAAGGTTAGCTCCATTAGATACTAATCCATTTAATGATATTTTATCTCCTATTTTAAATGGAGAATTAAAATTAGCCCCTGCCATTATTCTATTTTTTCCTGTATATCTACTTCCTTGATTATCTATGATAATATATCCATTATAGGCTTTTGAAGCTTCTGTTGTGATACTAAAATCAGATGTTCCTACCATTTTACCTGGCATTACATCTGCAGTTGTTACCACTACTCCTGGAGTATCATTGATAATAAGCATAGATTGTTCTAATGTTCTAGTAGAGACTACATTTTCTCTTTTTGCATAGTCTAACATCCCTTGTACAATATTATTTTTTACAAGAGAATTATTCTTTAGATGAAACTCTCCATAATTTCCCTCAATGATAGCAATTTCGAGTATATTGTCATTATCCAAAATATTTTGTTGTGGTAAGTAAGCTCTTGCAACAAAGTAGCCTTTTGACCTATATAGTTTTGTAATCTTTGAAGTAAGTTCATTTATTTTAGTAAATGTTAATTCTTTATTTTCATACTCTTTAGTTAAAGTTTGCAGTTCTTCATTACTTATATAAGTATTTCCAGTAAAAGTAAAACCTTTTACAAAAATAGTTTTTCCACTATCTACCATAGGAGTTTTATACTCACCACTTCCAATACTTGGAAGAGATGGAGCTTCTTTTTGTATCTTAGGAGTTTTTATTTGTTTTTCTATATCTCCTATATTTGGTGTGGCTGCAAATAAAACAGTTGAAGCAAAAGTTGATAGTGTGATAGTTTTTAGAATAGTATTTCTCATTTATATTTTTCCTTAGCTTTTAGTTTTCAGTCACAGTATTATCTGCTACTATAAAAAATTGTTGTTCTACTCCATTTGGTAGATTTACTCCACCATTTACTAAATCAACTATAGAGTTATCTGAAAGAGGAACTCTCACTTCACCTGCTCCTACATTGGCTTGCTGTAATTCCCCTAAAGATACTACTCTATTTGGAGTTTCACCAATGTCAGCTGTTGAGACTATCCTTGCGTTATTTCCAAGTCCCATATTAGATGCTGCTGTTTGAGTTTGCACTCTTGGAGTTGATGAGCTTGGTTGCGGTGCTTTTATTACAATTCTCGTTCCATTTAAAATAGGAGTGATGATATCTGCTATTTCTGCTTCAGCGGCAACAGCGGCAACAGGAGCAACAGCAGGTGCTTTATATATTTTCCATGAAGTTTCTCCATTTTGGGTAACAAGTACTGGGTATTTATAACTATCATCCAAAGTGCTATCTTCTGTTATATCCCAATTACTAAAAGTTGTTATACTTTCCATCTGTGCTTGGGTTTTTCCTAATGTACTATCTCCAAGAGTTTCCGTATTTGTACCTTTATCGTGATATGAATTTGATATACCTGCACCATACCCCACAACATTTTGATAATCATCATATGTCCTATTGAAAATCTCCGACATTTCACCCTCATAAGTAAGAAGCCCGACTAATCCCCCTCTAAGAGAGCTAGTTGTAATAGTCCCTGCAGCATAAGAGTTATTAATAGTTGCACCCATTCTTAGATTATGTAATCCCACTAATCCCCCTACAGCATCAGACCCAGAAACATTTGCAGTAGAATATGAGTTTATGATATGAGTTTTATTTACACCCACCAATCCACCTACAAAATCAGTTCCAGAAACAGTTGCAGTAGAATATGAGTTTGTTATATAATCTTGATTTACACCCACCAATCCCCCTACACTTTCAAATCCAGAGATATTTCCAGTGGAGTAAGAGTTTGAGATATTAGCAGTTGAAAATGCAGCCAATCCTCCTACATAATCTCTTCCTTGAATATCAACATTGGTAACTCCTATATTTTGTATGATTGAATTACTGCCGGCATTTCCAAATAATCCTTGAAGTGAACTAGCTCTATTAATTGTTAATTGATCGATAGTATGACCGAGTCCATCAAAGTTTCCTGTAAATTGATAATTATCATTCCCTATCGGATTCCATCCCTCATCAGCGTTTGCCAAGGTATCTCCGTCTTTTACTTGTGTAGTGTATCCATTAGTTGAAGAGTCCAGATTATTAGACAAGGCAAAATAATATCCACCGCTTAAAGTATTGCTGCTAAAATTGATATTTTGAAGCTGTGTCCAGTTGATAATAGTGTATGGAGAAGCCTCTGTTCCATATCCGCTATTAAATAATGTACTCGAAGGAGTATAGAAAACGACCAATTGCGGCAGTGTTAAAGTGTCCGTAGCATAGCCGTTAAAAGAGCTTCCATCTACTGCCCAAATATCGTTGTCCCAGTTAGCTTTAGCCAAGGCTAAAATATCTGCCTTAGTTTTACCGTAAACGGAGTCAGACATAGTATCGGAATTGGTATCAGTGTCGTAGTAGGATTTTGTGATGCTGCTCCCGTCACCCTTTTTTCCTACTAATCCACCTATATAGGCATTATTACCTGCGGTAACAAGATTAGAAGCATAGGAGTCGGTGATGGTTCCGAGATTCCACCCGACCAGACCACCGACATAATCTCCTCCATTTACCACTGCCGTTGTATAGGCATCTGTGATAATGCCATTTTCATTCAATCCAACTAGCCCTCCAATATAGTTGCAGTTGGGAGCAGACACGCTTCCCGTCACATAAGCGTTGGAGATGGTTCCTCCATAGAGGTGTCCGACTAGACCAGCAGTATGATTAGTACCTCTAATACTTACATTGGTCAGACCGATGTTTCTTATCACTCCCCCGTCTACAAGACCGAAGAATCCTTGAAATTCACTAGATTGAATGATATTTAGCCTATCCACCGTATGCCCCAGCCCGTCAAAACTGCCGGTAAATCCAAAGTCCAAAACCCCTATCGCAGTCCATCCAGCACCACCATTCCAATAGGCAGTCGCTAAAGCATCGATATCGGCTCCGAGTACAAAGTGAGCGTTGAGGCTCCCCTTCATACCTTGCAGCGTACCGTCGCTTGAGGAGTTATCATTACCCAGTTGGGTAATAACTTGCCAAACAGTTTCAATTCCATCGTATCCAAGCTTTGTAATAAAATTTTCCCCTGCACCTAAATTGACTTTTGCGTTTATATGGTAATCAGAAGGATTTGTGGCATTTTTCGTAAATTGCCCGTAATAAAGTGCCAACTTTCCATTAGGAGCAGTGATGGCTTGATTGATATAGATGTCATAATAAGCATCAAGTGTAAGTTTTGCTATGCTTTGCCAATCTATAGTATCATTGATATAGATATTCCCTTCATTTGTTTGGATAAGAGTATCCGTACCACCTCCCAATGCCGTTTCATAAGCCGTGGCATCAGATACGATGAGATCTGTAGGATCGATCAGCCAGGTTTTTGCTTTGATAAGAGTATCTTTATCTATAGTAAAATCTTTCCCTGAAGTCTCGATAAATCCATCTTTAGCTGTAATAGTCCCGGCAACTTGAACTTCACCGCCATGGGCAAAGAGTTCGACTTTTCCAGTAAGTCCATCAAGTGAATTAGCTTCAATGATGCCTGTGTTGTTCACTACACCTTTTAAGAGTTCATCTACTGCATTTGTAGTAAGGTATATCTCTCCGCCGTCGGCTAAAACAGTTCCCGAGTTTTCTACCATAGCATCTAGGACACCTTTATCTACACTTAGGTTTACAAGCGAGTTTCCGTTTAGGTTGATGCTGTATTCACTAGCACCTACTAAATGCACTTTTCCTTTTACTGCTTTGATGGTTCCCGAGTTTCTTACCTCATTTGAAGCAAGTACAACTGAACCACCATCAGAGATAGTTATAGTCCCTTCATTTACCACACTGTTTGAAGTGGAGTCTTTAAAATTGTAGTTACCATTTTGAAAATCTACATCACTCAGTTTTGCAGTGGTTGCTAAAAGACCAGCCGTGTTGATACTGGCATTTTTACCAAATAAAACACCGTTTGAGTTTAAAATCCAAACCTGACCGTTGGCATTGAGTGCTCCGTTTATAACCGAGCTTTCGTTTCCTACGACTCTATTTAAAGTGATAGAAGATGAGTTTGGCTGGTTGAAGTTTACCGTTTCATTTTGTGCAATAGAAAAGCTTTGCCAGTTGATACTGGCTTTTTGCGTGCTTTGGGTTATGTTGGTAACACTGCCACTTTGAGAGATGGCAGCACTTCCGCTTGTAACAGTTCCGCCTGTCGGAGAAGCTGAAAGAATGGTAGCACTTCCAATAAGAGCAGATACTACTAAGCTTATTTTCCCGCCTTTTAATATACGAAAGCGCGAACTAAAGTCTATAAGTCGATTCATATTTTTTCCTTTGTAAAAATTTCATTGTACAGAGCATAACAAAACAAGGTCACCTCAAAGTCTCCTAGAGGATTTTGTGGAAAAAATAGATGAATAGATATTGCAAAGTGACCAATATGTGACCTAACTTATGGTAAAATATTTATATAATAGAAGTTATTAAGGCTAAAATGGAAAGTATAAAACTGCTAAAAACTCTCAATCTTCTTTATGTAGAGGATGATAATACCTTGCGTGAAGAGTATACAAAAATTCTTGCAGGATTTTTCTCTACCGTTTATGAGGCACAAAACGGTATGGAAGCATTAGACCTTTATGAAAAAAAAGATATTCATTTGATAATAACAGATAATAGAATGCCTATAATGGATGGTTTGGAGCTTATAGAGGAGATCAGAAAAAAAGATGACAATCTCCCTATTTGTATTATGACCTCTTTTTCAGAAAAAGATGAGCTGTTAAAAGCTACAAGATTGAAACTGACCGATTATCTGATCAAACCTATCGGGTATAGTAATCTTAAAACAACTTTAGAAAGATTGGTACAAGAGATACAAAAAAGTAAAGTACTTGATTTTTATATAACAGATACCATAAGTTACTCACCATTGAGAAAAGTTCTAAAAGTGGATGGTATTGAGTATATTTTGCCCTCAAAAGAAGCACTACTCTTAGAGCTTTTTTTGAAATATAGCGGAAAAGTTGTCACAAAAGAGATGATAGCCGATAGTGTTTATGACGGTGAAGAGATGAGTGTAGGCGGGGTAAAAAACTTGATTTTAAAGTTACGAAACAAGATAGGAAATGAACTTATACTCACACTTAGAGGAAGTGGGTATCTTTTAAATGTGCATAACATTTGATGATAACCGATATGTTCACTAGATGGAAAAACTGTGACTGCTTATAAAAAACATAATCCTATAGAGTTGATAGCTTTTAGTGCCTTATACATCACAATCGGTCTTTTCGGGGTTTCCCTTGTAAGTATCGAAGGGACTTCACTTACGATAGTATGGCTGCCTGCCGGTTTTGGGGCAGTCATGGTGATTCGTTTTGGACGCAGCGGTATTTTAGCCGTTTTACTATCTAGTTTTATCGTCAACGCATCTTTGTATTCCGGGGCTAACCACAACAATTGGCTACCTGGAATACTGATGGCTTGTTCAATGGATGCACTTCAGTCATTTTTGGTTATGTATTTTTATAAAAAGTACCAAAAAAATCTGTTGTTTCCTGAGCTGAACATCCACCTCATCCGTGCCGTATCAAGCATCTTTTTATTACCCACGCTGTTTACATCTTGGATATTGTTGATAATATGGAACCATTTTTTCGGTTTTTTGGATGGGAGTATTTATTCCCTGCTAAAAAACTACTTACTGATTTTTATCGCGGATACTACAGGTATATTTCTAGTTCTCTCTCTTTTTGTGGCTTTCCCTCAATGGAGAGATTTTCAAATCTTTACAAAAGAAAAAGGCTTGATTTTGCTCTTTAGCCTTGCTTTGATTCCTTTTCTTGCAATATTACATCAGGATTTTATGTATCTTTCATTTGTTGTGCTGCTGTTATTAACCTATTTATACCATCAACAAGGTGTTGCTCTTGGTGTTTTTGTACTCAATGCGGCAACTATATTGCTCGTTGCTTCTGGGTATTTGACATTTGGAGGGGGCAAAGATTCTATACAAACTTATGTTCATACAATCTCTTTTGTTTTTAGTACAGGGGTTGTGTTTTATTTGATGAGTATTTTATTTACACAGACTGAAGAAAAAGCAAAGCTTTTAATGCAGCAGTCAAAGCTGGCAACTATGGGAGAGATGATCAATGCGATTTCCCATCAATGGAAACAGCCCTTGTCGGCGACATACTTCTTTGTTGAACTTATACAAGAGAAACTTGATTCTAAAAATCAAAAAGATGATGATATCAATAAACTAATAGAAAAAATTATAGTACAAGTTAAACAGATGGATACTACTATTACCGATTTTAGAGATTTTTTAAAACCCACAACAAAAAAGGCAGATTTTAAATTAAATGAAGTAGTAAACGAAGTATATCATCTAAATGAAGCCAAGTTTCATTTTCTGAATATTAAGTTTCAAGTATATGGGAATAAAGAGGTCATAATATATGGCAACCCAAATGAACTAAAACAGGCTTTACTCAATATCTACTCAAATACCTGTGATGCCTTTGAAGAATCTAAAGAACAGATAAAAAGTATTGATGTGTATATTGAAGAGGTAAGAACAAAAATTATCTTACGCATTTGTGATAATGCAGGTGGGATTAGTGAAAATCTACTTCCCGATAAATTGTTTCAATCGTATGTAAGTACAAAAGCAGATAAAGGGACGGGGATAGGTCTTTATATCTCTAAAACTATTATAGAAAATAGTTTTCATGGGAAAATATGGGCACATAATATAGATGGCGGCGCAGAGTTTGTAATTGAACTACCGATGAAAAAGAAAGTTTAGTTAAAAAATATCTATCTACTAAAAGGTCAAATAACTGTAAAAAATAAAAATGATGGATTGAGTTTTAAAATAAAAATTGGACAGAATTAAGATAGAAGTTAACTTCTATCTTTAGTGTTTTATAAATGAACAGCAATAGTCAACTAATGAAACAACTTTTAATTTAAATTTAGAGTTTGCAGGTACTACAAAACTTTGTGGAGAAACAATTTTTTTCCAATCTTGTGCTGGTAATAAAACCTCTAATTCACCTGATTGAATATCTAAAACTTCCTCATGAATAGTTGTAAACTCATACTCTCCTGGTAACATAACACCTAAAGTCTTTTTTGTTCCATCTTCAAACTCTATTGCTCTACTTGTAACGTGACCTTCATATAAAATATTTGCTTTTTTAGCTATTTTTACATTTTCAAACACAGCCATCTAAATTTTCCTTTATTATAATCTGTCAAGAATCATACCATAAGAATAATTATGAAGCAAACAAGTAGTATATTTTTGTTATAATTTTTTTCAAATTTTAATAGGAAAAAATATGACTATCCAAGAAAAACTTTTAAATTTAGTACACAATGAAGTTATACCTGATGTTGAAGATTATTTAGATGAATTATTTGAATTAGTAGCAGCAAAAAAAGGTGATGATGAAACTAAAGAAGAAATAAAATATATGCAAGAGATGAGAAAAGAGTTTCAAGATTTAATTGATGATATTGAAGCTGGTGAAATTGATGATGAAGAAGCCCAAGAAATCATCGATGAAATAATTGATATGAAGAGTATAAAAGAGTAAATGCAAGGTTATATAATAGATGTAAAATCTGTTAGGGATGATGACTTAATTGTTACTATTTTAACAGATGAAAGTATCTATACCACATACAGATTTTATGGGGGCAGACACTCAAATATAAATGTTGGATATAAGATTGATTTTGAACTAGAATCAAATCATAAAAGCACAATGCCAAGACTTAAAGATGTTATCCAAATAAGTTTTAATTGGATTTTTGAAAAGGAGAAACTTTACTGTTGGCAAAGATTTTTAAAACTTTTTTATCCCCACTTAAAAGATGTTGAAACTATCGATGAGTTTTATTTCAATCTTTTAGAAGAGTTAGCACATAAACTTATAAAACAAAATGCAAAAAGAGCTATTTGTGAAATTTATATAAAACTACTAGAATATGAGGGAAGACTACACACTGAATATATTTGTTTATTGTGTGAACAAGAAATAGAAGATGAAATCTCATTAGTACGTAGTTTCCATCCTGTTCATCCAAACTGTACATACTCAAAAAAGTTTGAGTTTCATAAAATAGACGAACTATTTCAAGCAAAATCACTTATTTTTTTAGATGATGAAGAGGTAGAATATATTTGGCAAATACTACTTCAAGGAATTTAACTATCTATTGGCAAAATTATTTCAAATTTAGCACCAAAATATTTTTTACCTTCATTTTCAAACTCTTCATTTGATACAGAAATCTCTCCATTCATACCTTTTGAGATAATCTCTTCAGTCATATATAAGCCCATACCAGTACCTTGATATTGGTGTTTCGTAGTAAAATATGGTTCAAATATTCTTGATATTATGTCATTTGGAATTCCACCAGCATTATCTTGTATGCTTAAAGAAATAAAATTATCTTTTATAGTAGAATTTATTATTATAATTTTTTCTTTGTCATTAATTTTTTCAAATTCATCACTTGAATTCTTTAAAATATTAATCAATACTTGTACAAACTGATTTTCTGCACTGTGAAACTCTATATCATCAATATTTTTAATTATAGTTATTCCACTATTTTCAAATTTACCATAGGCTAAATTAATAGCTTTATCAACAACTCGCTCAACTTTAAAACAAGTTTTTTCTTTTTTCTCTTTTAAAAAATCTTTAAAATCCTCTATTATGTGAGATAAGTATAAAGACTGTTCTACCACAATATCCATTGATTCTTCAAGATTTTTATCATCTAATACACCCAACTCTTTATTTAGTTTAACACCACTTGCTGCAGTTGTTATTACAGATAATGGTTGTCTCCATTGGTGAGCAATATTTCCAATCATTTCACCCATCGCACTCATCTTACTTTGATGAGCTAAGATATCTCTTTGGTGATTATTTTCTTTTACAAAATCTTCTATCTCTTTTTTATACTCACCAAATTTTTTTTCTAAAATAATCGATACATATTTTGAAGCAAATAATAGTATTATCATCAATAAAATACTTATCATAAAAACATTAGTTATATATGATTTAAATTTTTGTTCCAATAAAACTCTTTTTTCTTCTAAAGCAACTTCAAAATCGTCTTCATAAAAACCTTGTCCAATAAACCAATTCCAATTTTGTATTCCTTTTACAAAACTGATTTTTTTGGTAGATTTTTCTGTATTTGGCTTATTGTATTGAGTATAAGACAAATACCCTTCACCCTCATTTTTTGCAATATTTATAGCCTGTGAAACAACGTTGACACTATCTTTTACATCATATTTTGAACTATCTGATTTTATGCCATTTGTACCTATTATCTCTTTTCTTTTATGATACAAATAAGTACCATCATAATCAAGAACAAAAATGTAGTTATCATTTATATATTTCAATGTTTTAATATAAGTAAGAGCTCGTAATTTAATTCCATTTTCAAATTCATCCAAATATTCACCTGTACCAATAAACCAATCTAATGGCTCAAAGTAAACATTAAAACCTATTTTTCTATAACTTTTAGTCATATCACTTGGTTTATAAAAATCCCAACTCATAAAACCTTCATTGTTTTGTTTTAATTGAGCAATAATATCTCTAGTTAAATATTTACCTTTTCCATCTTTAAAATTATAAAAATTTTTTCCCTCTATACTTCTATTTAAAGGAAATAAAATACACTCATAATCCATAGAATAAATATAATAATAACCTCTACCATCATTGAATCTAATATCAAC
This sequence comes from Arcobacter sp., assembly GCF_050300555.1. NCBI lineage: Bacteria > Pseudomonadati > Campylobacterota > Epsilonproteobacteria > Campylobacterales > Arcobacteraceae > Arcobacter > Arcobacter sp. Next base: position 59,653 of record NZ_JBNKXY010000010.1, on the reverse strand, counting down.
TAAAGCATCTTTTATCATCTTTTTTATGATATTTTTATCTTTATGTTTATTTTCATTATAGATTTTTGTAGCTATTTTTTTTGCTTCATATACTCTTTCTTTAATTGATTTTTTCAATTCTAACTCAGTATTTTTTTGCATCTCTAAAATAGTGTTATAAACAGTATCTACATTACTTTTTATAATTTTTTTATTATATTCTATAAACTCTTTTTCCATCAATTGTTTTTCTTGTAAATATGTTGTTTTATATTCAAAATATAAAAAAATAATTAAAAAAATTGACATTGTGATAATAAATATTGGGGGAGTAAATTTAATAATTTTTAAAATTGTTTGTTCTTTTTTATAATTCATAGTTTCACCAAAAGTTTATCATACTAAGATTAATTTATAATTTCCCATTATATGATACTTATACTTATTTTACTATGTAATCAGATTACATCCTTTTTATATTTCGTAGTTATACAAAATTAAAAAGGATGAAAAGATACTCTTTTTATATAAAAAAATACAAAAAGAATAAGTTATTTATTGAGTTATTTTATAAAATTATACATTAAATCTGAAGTGCATAATATCTCCATCTTGCACCACATAATCTTTTCCTTCAAGTCTTAACTTACCTGCTTCTTTACATTTTGCTTCACCACCAAGTGCTACAAAGTCTTCATAAGAGATTACTTCTGCTTTGATAAATCCTTTTTCAAAGTCATTGTGAATCACAGCTGCTGCTTGTGGAGCTTTAGTATTTTTTCTAATTGTCCAAGCTCTAACTTCTACTTTTCCAGCAGTAAAGTATGATTGAAGTCCAAGTTTATCAAAGGCTTTATGTATAATTTGCTCTAATCCAGACTCTTCAACACCTAAATCAGTTAAAAACTCTTGCGCTTCTTCATCTTCAAGTCCTACAAGTTCTTCTTCAATCTTTGCACATAACATAATAACATCTGCATTTACACTACTTGCATGTTCTTTTAAAATATCAACATATTTATTTCCACCATCTGCTAATGAATCTTCATCAACATTTGCACCGTAAATAACATCTTTGTTTGATAAAAATCTAAGTTCTTTATCAAGTGTTTTAAATATCTCATCATCAACTTTTTCAAAAGTTTTTACAGGCTGTAAATCTTCAAGATGTTTCATAAGTTCTTCAGCAACCACTAATTGAGCTGCAGCTTCTTTACTAGCTTTTGCTTGTTTTTTAAGTCTTTCAATCTTCTTTTCAACTTGAGTAATATCAGCATAAATAAGCTCTGTTTCAATAATCTCTATATCTCTTAATGGATTTACATCACCTTCAACGTGAGTAATATTTCCATCTTCAAAACATCTAACCATATGTAAGATAACTTCTACTTCTCTAATATTTGATAAGAATTGATTTCCTAATCCCTCACCTTTACTAGCTCCTCTTACAAGTCCTGCGATATCTACAAAATCAATTGTCGAATGCTGAATTTTATCAGGATTTACTATTTTTGCTAATGCGTCAAGTCTTTTATCTGGTACTGGTACAATCGCTTTGTTTGGCTCAATTGTACAAAATGGATAATTTTGTGCCTCTGCATTTTGTGCTTTTGTCAAAGCATTAAAAGTTGTTGATTTACCTACGTTTGGAAGTCCTACTATTCCTACACCTAATCCCATTTTTTACCTTCTAGTTTTATTATATTTTGGTGCATATTATAATCTATAATCCCAAAGAAGTAGATAAAATGTAATCATATAAAAACTATTGATAATTTAATTCCATATCACAAAAAATTATAACTCATATATATTTCTTCATTACAATTTTACATAGAGAATGTTTTATATTCTTTTTTAAATTTTTATCTTCCCATAAAACTATATATTCTATTACACATTTATCAAATACAAAACCTTCTTGTATTTTGTTTTCAATAAAAGATTGAAAATTGTTAGAAAGTATCCCTACAACTTTATTATTATCTAACAAACATAAATTGTCAAAATTTAACTTTTTATCAATCTTTAAATTATTTCCAGCATATAAATTATTGTAGTTACTATATTTTTCACAATCAAATCCTAATTTAATATCACTAAGTGACATAATATAAGTAAATGTTTTATTCTCTTTAAAATACTCTTTTTCATCAAATAAATAATTAACATAGTCTTTTTTATTTTCAATATTATTACCATGTCTTATTATATTTAATTCTTCTTTTGCTCTTGTCATACCCACATAAAAAAGTCTTTTATCAATGTCTTTTGAAGGATTTTTATTGACCAATAAATATACTTTATCAAATTCCATTCCTTTTGATTTATGTATGGTAGATACAATAATCTTATTTTTAGTACTCTCAAAATCTTCTAATTTTATCTCTTCAAGAAATGATAACCATTGTGAAATATAGTAGTTATCACTTTCTGTTAAAAATTTATCCACTACTTTATAAACCAAATTCAAATTATTTGATTGTTTATATTTTATTTCTATAACTTTTAACGCATTTTCAAAATAACTATCCTTATAGGATATTTCATCTTCAACTAAATAACTATTTAATATATTATCAAAATCAACTAACTCTATTATATTTTTTAATTCAAACTTGTCCCTATCTATTAAATATTTTACATTTAAATTATTTTCTTGTAAAAGTGAATAAATATCCATTACCATTTCATTTGTATAGGCTAAAATAGCAATCCCTTTGGTTAACTCTTCTTCTTTTATATATTCTACTAATGGTAAAACTAAATCAGAAGATAAACAAGAATATATTTTTACAAAGCCATCTTCAGAACTATTAGAGTGTAATAGTTTTGTTTTATATCTTTTATTAACCTTTGCAATAAATGTATTAGAGTATTTTACAATATTATTTTTACTTCTAAAATTGGTACTTAACTCATATTGTTGAAATAAGTTTTTTCCATTATCATCTTTTCCAAATTCACTTCTAAATCTATCTACAAAATCTACTTTAGCACCAATGTGTTCCATAATACACTGGTCATCATCTCCCACTGCAATTATTCGTATATCATTATTTTGTGCTTTGTATATAGCTTTAACAAACTCAAAACTTTTTTCATTTATATCCTGAAACTCATCAAGTACCAAAACAGTAATATGTGGTAATGATATTTCATTTTCATTTATCTGCCTTGTAGCTTCTTCAATAGCATTTTCGAGTATATCTTTATTTTCTTTTTTGATAACTCTTGCGATTAATTTTAAGGCATAAGAGTGAAATGTTTGAATTTCAACATCATATGATAAAGCACCTATTAAACTATTCAATCTACTTTTAAATTCTAATTTTGCAGTTTTTGAAAAAGTTAGCATCATAAATTGTTCAGATTTTATATCTTCTGTTAAAATCATTGAAGCAATTTTATGAACTAATACTTTTGTTTTTCCACTTCCTGGACCTGCTAAAATCATCATAGCATTTGTTTTTGTATCATTAATTATTGCTTTTTGTTCATCAGACATTTTTTCAAATATCTTATTGTAACGATTTTGGGTTATAGGTTTAGAAATTTTTTCTTTTAATAATTTATATTTATCTTTAAACTTTTCATATGATAATGTAAAATAATCTTTTAGAAATAGTATCGCTTTATGGTCATCATATTTAAGTCTTTTTGCATACTCTCCCATAATATGGATAGATTCAATTTTTGTTGAATAATGATTTTCCAATCTTTGTTTGTACTCATTTTGGGTATATTTTCTTTTTGTTTCAATCTTATCTTCTTTATAAATATTCATTGGACTATAGTTAATAAATCTACCTGTTAATAATTCTAAAATATTTAAATGATGTAGATAAAGTAATGTTTTGTCTATATCTTCTATAAGGTATTTTTCATCTAAATTTTCATGTAATTCTTTAAGTGAAAATATAACTTCTTCTTTCTTTTTAGAATTTAAATCTTTTGTTAATAAAAATAAAACTTTCTCTGCTATTTTATGCCTTTTGGCAATTGTATTTTTGATATTTTCTGAATTCTCAAATTTAAAAGACCATAAATCATGTTCTCTATTTCTTCTATTAAATATAAAATTAGATTTACTTCTCCAGTTTTTTATTATAGATTTTATTAGTTCTGTTTCATTTTTTGTTATAAGTTCATTTGTATATAACTCTTCATTGAGCTCTCTTATTTTTATTTTTGTTACATTCAAGGACAATAAATAATCAAAAAGTAAATTTTCAATATCTTTGATTTTTTTAAATTGATTAATACTAAATATACTAATTTCCAAACTTAAATCTTTACTATCACCTAGTATTTCCATTTGTTTTAGTTGATTAATAACCAAAGAAATTATATGCTTGGGATATCCTAATGTATGTGCTAATTCATCAACTTGAATCGATTCAGGTTTTCCTCTTCCAATAATATTTTGAAGTATAAATTTCAATCTATCTTTTTCTTCATCATTAAGATTAGATTCTTTCAATTTAAGAGTAAGTTTTTCCATACTTTTTGAGGCAATAGAATCTGCAAAAAAACTTGTCTTATTTCTTTTTCGACTAATATATCCCTCTCTTTCTAGTTCAAGTAATGCAGTTTTAACCTTTGTTTTATACTCTAAAGAACTATCTTCAACATCCCACCCTGCTTCTTTTGCTATTTCAAAAGCAGTTTTATTTAAAACTTGACCTTTAGATTTTTTTATTACTAAAAAAATTGAATTTACCTCACTGGCAGTCAACTTACTTCTATTTAAAGAATTAAAATGTTTATCTAAATCATCTTCATCAAAAAGTATAGGACAAAATGCTTCAAGGTTTTCATCTCTTGCACCTCTCCCTGCTTCTTGTGCATAGTTCTCCAAAGAATCAGAAATTTCATAGTGTATAACATTTGTAATGTTGGATTTATCAACTCCCATACCAAAAGCGGTAGTTGCCACTATAATATCTATATTATTTTCAATATAATCCTTTAAAATACTCATTTTCTCTTGGGAGTCAATTTTAGAATGAAAAGATTTAACAACTTTTTGAGTATCTAAAGCCAAACGTTTTGCAACATCATCACAATCTTTTGTTGAAGATGGTATATAAATTAAAGTAGAACCATTGTGTTCATTTATAAGTTTTAATAATTCTACATATTTATCCTTACTTTTTGAAGGAATTGATTTATATTTTAGATTTTTCCTTTCAGGAACAGCCAAATATTTATCAAGTTTTATATTTAAACCTTCCAAAAAGTACTTTTCAATATCTTGTATTACACTTGGTTTTGCAGTTGCTGTAAAACATGATACGGGGATATAATCTTGAAAATTCTTTTTTTCAAGTAATTCTTTTATATATTCACAAATATAGTAATAATCTTGCCTAAAATCATTCCCCCATGTTGATAAGCAATGGGCTTCATCAATAACAAATCTTTCTATCAACCTATTTTTTAATATATTAAAAATTATATTTGAACGTAAAGACTCTGGAGCGATATATAAAATATCTGCTTCACCATTTATAACATATTCTATTGCTTCACTTCTTTCTAATGGACTCATAAATCCACTTATTGCAACTGCTTTAAAATTTGCAACTTTTGAATTAAAACTTTTAATATGATCTTCAATTAAAGCTTGAAGTGGAGATATGACAACAGTTAAACTTTTGTAAGCTTTTGCTTTATATATAGCAGGTAACCAAAAAGTAAATGTTTTTCCACCACCTGTTGGTAAAACTGTCAAAAATGATTCATCTCTTAATGATGCTTCAACCATATCACGTTGAGAAATTGAAGGATTTACATCTAATACATCTGGGTTTAATTTAGGGAATGGTCTAAAGGTACCAAAACCAAAAACCTCTTTAGAAAAATCTGCAAGTTCATCTTTAGCCTTTTCTATATCAAAACACAATTTTTTTTGAATTTCAATAATTTCAGGATATGAATAAAGTATCTTAGGTGGATGTGATTTTATCTCAATATATGGAGTTAAAAGAGCTAAAATATAAGCTAATGTTGTCTTTTTATTAATCAAAACTTCATATTTTAAATAATCAAAACTTACAATTACTCTATTATGTAAACTAACAATTAAATCATACAAAGTATCATCATTTAAAAATATAAGCTCTATTTTTTCACTAATATAATCAAAGAAACCACTAAAATATTTATCATCTTTAAGAAGAGAATAAAAAATATTTTGCGTTGAATTAGGTAAAGATATAAATCTTGCTTCTAACTTGTCAAACAACAATGCGGTAATTTTAGAATCTTCTACTGGATTATTTTGAAAATCATCTTCATTTTTATAGTTTTTAGGAAGACTATGAATTGTTTTTTCATTAAAAAGAAGAAGAGATAAAGGTAAGGTATCTATTATTTTATAATATTTAATACTTTGATACAAACTTGTCTCTTTTATAAATCTCATATCAAAGTCAATAAAGTTATGCCCTGCTATAAATTGTGAATCAAAGGAATCAATAAATTCCTTACACTCATTTATCGAAGTAGTTTTTAATTCCTTATCTTGATATACTACTCCTAATTCATTGATTTTCTTAGTCTTTATACTTGCTTCAATATCACAAAAAATTATATCTTTCAAAATTTTCCTATTAATTTTGGAATTTTATTCCACAACTTAGATATTTTTATATAACTAACAAATATATCAAAAATACGTCACATATTGCGTCACAAAAATAAAAATATAAATATTTTCATTTATTTATTATCGATAAACTATCCAAAATCACATACAGAGAATAATTTTTATATATTATATTTGATAGAATTAACTTTTATTACTATATTGACTGATATTTTATACACAAAAAGTTTTTAAATAAATTTTGTTGAACTAGCCAAAGAACTAGATAAAATCATATAATAATTCAAAGTTGCTTTTTAATTTCGTTCTGATATAATAAAATAATTTATTTGTTCTAGGAAAATAATGAAATATTTGGATAGTGAAAAAAACATCTTATATGTTATCAAATATGGGGCTATTATCCCTGTATTACTATTCTCTTTTATTATTACAAATATTTTTATTGAACAAAAAAAACAAGACTTAGAAAAAGAACTTCAAACACAAAAAACAAATTATTTAAACCAAAATAAGAAAATCATCAAAAATGAAATATCAAATGTTTTTAATCTAATCAATGATGAAATAAAAAAATCAGAAGATATATTAAAAGAGCTTATAAAAGATAAAGTTTATGAAGCACATAAAGTTGCAACAACACTTTACAATGAAGAATTAAATGATAAAAACAACATACCTCTTCGTACAAAAAAACATATTTTTGAGACTATTAAACATGCACTAACGGGTATGACATACAACAATGGGAGAGGTTATTTTTTTATTGACGATATAAATGGCGTAAAAATTTTACAACCATTTAATAAAGAGTTTGAAGGTAAAAATCTACTTGAGTATGAAGATGTCAATGGCTATAAATTTGTAAAAAGAATTGCTGAAACAATTAAAAATAAAACTGAAACATATGACAAATATTATTGGTATAAACCAAATAGCAAAGAGAAAGCATTTGAAAAAATAAGTTTTTATAAATACTTTGAACCAATGAATGCAGCAATTGGTACAGGTGAATATTTAGTTGATTTTGAAGAATATTTAAAAAAGAAAATCTTAGAGTGGATAAGAAAAATCAAATATGGTGAGAATGGTTATATTTTCATATATGACGAAAATGGTGTATGTCTTTCTCATATAAACAAAGAATACATTGGTGTAAATAAAATTAATTTACAAAATAAAGAAGGAAAGTATTTAATAAAAGATTTATTATCCTTCACTAAAAATAATAAAGAGGGATATTTGCACTATTTCTCTTCTTATTATAATAATAATGATTCATCTGAAAAGATTTCATATTTAAAACTTTTTGAAAAATGGAACTGGACAGTAGGTACAGGATTTTATTTAGATAAATTAAATAATGAAATTAAACAAAGAGAAAAAGAGTTAACAAAAAATAATGAGTTGGTAATTAATAAAATACTAACGATAAGTATTATCATAACTTTTTTATTAATTGCCATATCTTTTTATATTTCAAATATTATAGCTAATAAATTTAATCAATATAAAATCAATATTGAAAATGAAACAGCTAAAACTATCGAAAAAGAAAAACTACTTGTACAACAATCTAAAATGGCAGTAATGGGTGAGATGATAGGAAATATTGCTCACCAATGGAAACAACCTTTAAGTTTAATTAGTATGTCAAATACCCTAATAAAATTAAATAAAGAAAATGAAGGATTAAATACAGAAGAAGAGATAAGTGAAGCTATAAATAATATAGATAATTCAGTTATCCATCTAACAACAACAATTGATGACTTTAGAAACTTCTTTAATCCAAATAAACAAATGACGTATTTTAGTATAGAAGCCACTTTAGAAAAAACATTTAAACTGGTAAGTTCAGAATTTAAAAATAGCAATATAGAAATAGTAAAAAATATAAGTAATACTTGTATTAGTGGTTATCAAAATGAACTTTTACAAGTCTTTATTAACATAATCAAAAATGCAAAAGATGAATTCACTAAAATAGAAAATAACTTACAAAAACACTACTTATTTATTGATACAAGAGAAGAGGAAGATAAAGTAATAATAAAAATAAAAGATAATATTGGTGGTATAAAAGAGTCACTTATAAATGATATTTTTAAACCATACTTTACTACAAAAAAAGACAAAGGTGGAACAGGAATAGGTCTATATATGAGTAAGCAAATCATAGAAAATATGAATGGCGAACTAAAAGTATCAAATGTCAACTTTAACTATAGAGGCATCGCATATAAAGGTGCGGAATTCACAATAACTCTACCAAAAAATACAGATATCTAATATAAAATTTTTTAAAATTTATTATGTTTTCACACTTGTTTTCTTCATTATAAAAAGTAAAGTTTTTTTTGCTATATTTTCAAAATCTTAATAAATAGGGCAAATTTTAATTTGCCTTACTAAAGTTCACACTTTTTCTATTTTACACTATTTGCCACTGTATATATTTTAACTATTATTTTTTATTGTTTTAGTTACAATACAAAAAAATATAAAAGGCACTTTATGGAAATAGAAATATCAACACCCGCTTTGCTTTTTCCAGCAATATCATTATTACTTTTAGCCTATACAAATCGGTTTCTTACAACAGGTCAACTTATACGTTCACTTAGCAGACAAGCAAGAGAACATGGAGGGCAAGAGCTTACTGGACAAATTGATAATCTAAAAAGAAGACTTGAACTTACAAAGTGGATGCAATTTTTTGGAGTGGTATCTATGCTTTTGTGTACAGTATCTATGTTTTCACTTTTTTTAGGATTTTATGATGTGGGTAAGAAAATATTTGGACTAAGTTTGCTTACTATGTGTCTATCATTATGTATTTCCCTATGGGAAGTATATATCTCATCAAATGCTTTAAATCTAGAATTAAAAGATTTAGATGAGAAATTTAAATAAAGGTTAATAGCTCTTTACATTAAAAAAGCTAAGGTTTTTCTTTTTTAATGTTTCTTGATTAGATTTATAAACAGATGAGAAGATAAGATTTACTTCATCTTTTGATTTTAAGACTTTTTCATCACTATTAACATTTACTTTTAATGCAAATACTGCCCCTATAAAAATCATTAATACAAATATAGTTTTCATTTTATTCCTTTTTTAAAGTATAAAATTAAAAAGGGAATTTGTCTTTTCATTATGTTTAAATATTCTTATCAAATCGTGCTATTATTTTTATAATTTCAAAGTATTGCACATAAAATATGCTATTATCATACCCATGAAAAAACCTGATACAAATAACGAACATAGACAAAGAATCAATGAAGTTCAATACCATATATATAAATATCTATCTATGAAACTTACAATTGAAGACTTAGCAAAAATATCTTCATATTCTCCATACCATTTTCAAAGAATATTTAAAGAAATAACAGGGAAAAGTGTTACAAACTATATAAAAGATTTAAGACTATATTGTGCAGCAAATCTTCTTATTTTTAATCCAACATCATCAATTACAAATATTGCTTACAATTGTGGATTTAAATCATCTGCAACCTTTAGCAATGAATTTAAAAAAGCCTACAACTACTCACCAAATGAATGGAGAAAAGAGAAACATAAAAATCATACACCAAAAGAGTATGAATTAAAAGAAAGAAAAATAGACTTTTCAAAAATTGAGATAAAAAAGATACCAGAAACATCTATAGCATATATGAGACATATGGGATTTGATAAAACCATAAAAAAAGGGTGGCAAAAATTTTTATATCTTTTAGAAGAAGAGTTTGATATAAAAAATCCAACTATGCTGGCAGTTCATCATAGTAATCCAAATATTACTGCACTTGAGGATTATAGATATATTGCATGTGTTGATTTAGAAGGCAAAAAAATAGAACCAAAAGGAGACATAGGATTGTGTTCTATCAAGGGTGGATTATATGCAACTATTAGATTCCAAGGTGTTTGTGAAGATGTTCTAACTTTATATCAAAAGATGTATTATCAATGGATTCCAAGTAGTGAATTTGAAGCTTTAGAGGGTTCTGCTAGTGTTTTATACTACAAAAATAATTACCTAGATCCAAATGATGAGTTTGATATAGAATTTAGAGTGCCTGTTAAATATAAATAACAGTTATATATCTTGACTTTTATCTACTTTCATAAGTTTTCCTTTGTATTTTCATACTTTGGAATGATTGTATTGTTTTATTGTGTAGTGTGAATAAGGGTTGTTAGTTGCTTTTCAGAACTTTAACGCTTGAATTAAGCGACAAGGCAATATAATTTAGTAAAATTTTGGTCTTTTATCTAAATAAATTTAAGAGATAAAAGCTTGGTATTTTTGCAGTATAGACTTGTTCTCTTTCTACGATTTCTTATAAGCTTTACTAGGTAAAAATTGATTATTCTTTTAAATAAGGCGTTAAATCATTTATTATGTTATCTAATATAGTACTTTTTTTGTAATTGCTTAACCAAGACTCAACCCAATTAGGAATAGGTTTTTTATTATCATTCCAATTATTAACAGTATTATAAGATATATTTGTTAATTCAGCAAATGCTTTTCTATCTAAACCAATATTTTTTAATGTTTTATCAAATTCTTCTTTTACCATAGTTTATCCATTTGTTTGATAGAATTATATCAAAATATACATCAATTAGATATAATACTTGACAATTACATTTAATTGATGTATAATTGTACTAAATTACATCATAAGGATAAAATTGAAAGAGATTAAAAATAGTATAATTAATGGTGATTGCCAAACTGTCATGAAAGAATTGCCTGATAATTATATATCAGCATGTATTACAGACCCTCCTTATAATTATGAATTTATAGGTCATAAATGGGATGAAAAAGAAATTCAGAGAAGAATGAGTAAAGCAAAAGACAATAGTAAAACATTAGTTAAAAACATTCCTTATGGGAGTGGCTTAGCAGGTGGTGTTAGAAATAAAAGATGGTATCAAAAAAATAGAAATAATATTATAGATTATGAAAATTGGTGTTATGAATGGGGTAAAGAATTATTTAGAGTATGTAAGCCAGGTGCTACAGTTTTGGTTTTTAATAGTACAAGAACAATTGCACATGTTCAAATTGCACTTGAAAAGGCAGGATTTTATGCTAGAGATATTGTTGTGTATCGTAGAACAAGTGGGATACCTAAAGGTATTAATATGCAAAAAAAAATGGCACAACAAGGATATGATAACTCTGAAGAATTTGCGGGATGGCAAAGTTGTTTAAGAAGTGAATGGGAAGCAATTTGTGTTCTTCAAAAACCTTTAGTAAATAATTATACAGAAACTTTAATGACTTATGGAACAGGATTATTCTATACAACTATGGATGATGGTGGATTTCAATCAAATATCCTTGAAAATATTAAAAGAGATAAAGTTGCAGACTATAATATTCATTGCACTGTAAAACCTTTAGATTTAATGCAAAAATTAATAAAAATTTTCGCTCCTAAAACAAAAGGTTCTATAGTTCTTGATCCATTTGCAGGATCTGGAACGACTTTGGTTGCTGCTAAAGAAGCAGGAGTAGACTATTTAGGTATAGAAATAGAGCCACAATATATAGACATAATTAACAAAAGATTAAATGAAATTTAATTAAATTTTAAAATTATTAGCATTTGATATTAGATAATTTTTAATATCAAACCCTGATAAATTTTTTATAAATTCAAAGGAGTTGTATCCTGTATAAATTTCCCACCCACCAGTTTGACATGCTGTCATTGCTGCTTGTAAATTATCTTCTCTTAAAAATAAGAATACTGGAATATAGCCATTGTCTTTTAATAATGCACCATATTCTTTAAATTTCTTTAGTGTTCCTGAATCACCAGAACCAACTCTATATTTAGTGTCAATGGCATATTTCCCTATTCTTAAATCACATGGTTCATCAGACCCTATTCTTAACGCAGGTTGAAAGTTTGGTAAGCTTCGACATGCCTCAATCACCAATCCTTCCCAACATTTCCCAAGTTCTCTCCCCCAATATTGTTTGTTTTCATCTTTCATTTTATCTGTAATTCCAAATGTTTCCATTAATATATCGCTAGATGATGCGGTTGCAATATGTGTTTTTGCCTTAAATGCTGTTTGATATTTTCTTAAAACATTATCAAGATTAATATTCCTATTCATCCATATTCTCCAATAATTTATATAATTTTATGTCAAGTCCAATACAAAGTTTTTCTAAATTTAAGTAAGTAGGATTTCGTTTAGCTCTTTCAATTAAACTAATGTAAGTCCTATCAAAATTACATATTTCGGCTAACTTCTCTTGAGATATATTTAGTTCATTTCTACGAATTTTCACTACATTAGCTAATTTATTTAATAATATTTGTTCTGAATTTTCCATAATGATAATAATACTATATTGAAGACTATAAAGCAACTGATTATAAGTCTCATTTATAAAAAGTACCTATTTTTATTAATAATACATTTTATATATAATAGCCTTAAATTAGTGATATTTATTATATAAATAATGTTAGTTTATTGTATAAAAGAAGAGCCTTTATTTAGGCTTTTCTTTTAATTATTGATTTTAATTTGTCTGTATTGTTACATTTTTAAAGTATATTTTGAAATTATAATGTATGATTTAGCCCTGTATTTAGCCAATAAAACAACATAATGTATATCTATTTGTCAAAAATATTGATAAAACTACATTTTGTTGTTTTTATTCTCATGAACACCTGACGGTCTTCGCACTTCTTACTTTGTATGGACAAAGTAAGCAAAACCACCAACAGAGTTTCAAAGCCCTTTGGGTTCCCTCATTTATTATTTTTATCTTTTCTGCTTGGCAAAACTCGTTTATTAAAACTTGCATTTAGCAACTTTTAAACACTCAAACAGTTGCCAATCTTGTTTAGAAAAGAGAAAAATAAACATTCGGCTTTTGCAAATGTTGGAATCAAAGGTGGGATAAGGACATTTGCATTTTTGATTTGTTATGTACCTAACTTCACTTTAGTAAATTTATATATGATAGTTTGAACTTTAGGGATTTCTCTCTGCCTTTGATGAAGCTAAGATTTTAGGCTTTTTTTTCGGGGAACAGTGAGGACTGTTTGAGGAGACAAAAGTCCTAAATGCACTTTTTCGACGAGTTCCGCAACGCAGAAAAAAAAGTCTAAAATCTTAGGTAGCTTTGCCTTCATCAACTCGGCAGTCTTTTTTGCTTACTTTTTCGAGACCAAAAAGTAAGAAGAGCGGAAACCTTTAGGTTTTCAAGAGAGTATAACCATTATAAAACTACAAATAAAACCGAATCAACCTACCCTCTATCTCAACCCTAGAAAAGCCAAACTCCTCTTTTATCCACTCAAAGGTTTTTCTTTGATACATAAAAATATGTGTGGGGTCATTTTTGTAGTACCACTTATCAAAATCTATACTCTCATCATAAATATCCGTCATAAGATACAAACTTCCATTATCTTTTAAAAGTGATTTAAAAAGAGTAAACTCCTTATTTGGCTCTTGAAAATGCTCAATAACCTCACTACTTGTGATGTAGTCATATTTTTTTTCTAATAACGATTTATCATCTAAATAAAACAAATCATAACCATATATTTTATATCCATTGTCACTAAGCACTTTTATTATGGCAGAATCTTTTCCACAACCAAAATCTAAACCAATACTACTTTTTGGCTTATCATTTAAAACTGAGTTTGTGATAGGGGAAAGAAAGTTTTGGTATCTTATATCACTTGAATTATTTTTATGTTTTTCATAGATATTTTTTTCATCCTCACCTATTAGGTGAAACTCTTTTGCCTTGAATACTCCTGTACAACACTCACATTTATAGTGGGTATTTTTATAAAAAAGTTTTGAAAAAGAGCTACATAGTGGACAAGTTATCAAAATAAAGCCTTTTTTTTAATATATTATTAAAATTATTATAGCTTTTTTTATTTTATATATAAAAATCTTGCAGTTAGAAAAAATACTATATAGAGAATAGCTATTTATATGGGTAAAATTTATTTTACTAATATGGTTATTTTTTATCCATAGATTTTAGACTACTTATTTAAATAATATGTAAATATTGATTATAAAGTATAATTTTTAAAAAAATAATTGTATTTCTTTTTATATACATTGAATTATTTTAGTAAAAAATATTTTACTTATTAAAGTTTAATTAATTATTTTATTTATATAATACCTTTAAATTTTTAACTAAATTAAAGGAGAGAAATGAATTTAGTAAGTAGTTTTTTAGGAAATCTTAAAGTTTTTAAAAAGATGTTAGTTGTGGCAATTGTTACATTGGTTTCTATGATTATATTAACGTTTATTCTGATATATGAACAAAAAAAAGTTATGGTAAATGAAAAAAAGGCTCAATTAGTAAATATTATTGAACTATCTTATAGTTTAATTGATAAAGAATATAAAAATTTTAAAAATGGAAAAATAAGTGAAAATGAAGCTAAAGAAATAGCACTGAGTAATATAAAAAATTTAAGGTATGAAGAGAATAATTATATTTGGATAAATGATGCACAGCTTCCTTATCCTAAAATGATAATGCATCCTACCTCTCCTTCTTTAAATGGAGAAATATTAAATCTTGAAAAATTTAATGTTGCTACACAATTAGAGTTTGGCTTAGGTTTAAAAGATGTAGAGACTGTATCAAAAAAGAACTTATTTCAAGCCTCAGTTGAAATAACTAAAAAAAGTAATTTTGGATTTGTTGAATATTCATGGGAAAAATCGGATAATAAACTTCATGAAAAACTATCATTTGTAAAAAAATATGAACCTTGGAATTGGGTATTGGGGACTGGAATTTATATGGATGATGTAAAAGAAGAATTTTATAATTCAGCTACAAAGGCTCTGGAAGCGATTATAGTAATTGTATTAATTTTATTTGTTTTATTTTATATAATTACAAAAGAGATAGTTTTTAAAGTTTCATTCATTGATAAAGGATTAGAAAACTTTTTTTCATATTTAAATAGAGAAACAAATGAAATAATAATCCAACGAATTGACTCAAAAGATGAATTTGGAAATATGTCAAAGTTAATCAATACTAATATTGAAAAAGCACAAAAAGGTATAAATGAAGATAGAACATTGATTGATGATACAATTAATATGTTAGAGGAGTTTGAACAAGGGAATTTATCTCAAAGACTTCAATTAGATGTTTCAAATCCAGTAATGATGCAATTAAAAAATGTATTAAATAAAATGGCAGAAAACTTTGAAAATAATGTTGACAACATCCTAAATATTTTAGAAAAATATTCTAAATTTAATTATCTAGAAAAAGTTGACACAAATGGAATAAAAGCAGATTTATTAGAACTTGCCACAGGAGTAAACACATTAGGTGAATCAATTACTTCAATGCTAGTTGAGAATAAATCAAATGGTATTACTTTGCATAATAGCTCAGCTATTCTTTTAGAAAATGTAGAAAAATTAAACAAAAATGCAATAGAAGCAGCATCTTCTCTTGAAGAAACTGCAGCAGCTTTAGAACAAATAACTGGAAATATTAAAAATAATACTGAAAATATTACAAAAATGGCAGAAATTTCTCATAATGTAACTATTTCTTCTTCAAATGGAGAAAAACTTGCAAATGATACAGTAATAGCAATGGAGGATATTGATACTCAAGTTAGGGCAATAAATGAATCAATTAGCATTATTGACCAAATAGCCTTTCAAACAAATATTTTATCACTTAATGCTGCAGTTGAAGCAGCAACAGCAGGTGAAGCTGGAAAAGGTTTTACAGTTGTAGCCCAAGAGGTTAGAAACTTAGCTACAAGAAGTTCAGAAGCTGCCAAAGAAATAAAAGATATGGTTGAAAATGCTACAAAAAAAGCAAATGAAGGAAAGTCTATTGCTACTAATATGATTACTGGATATAAAACATTAAATAATGATATTACACGAACAATAGAACTTATTTCAGAAGTGGAAGGGGCAAGTAAAGAACAATTATCCGGTATAGAACAAATAAATAATGCTATAGCACAACTTGATCAACAAACGCAACAAAATGCTGAAGTAGCTTCAAAAACACATAATATTGCAATTTCTACTGATTCAATTGCAAATTTAGTTGTTAAAAATGCTAATGAAAAAGAGTTCGAGGGTAAAGATAGTGTTAAAGGGAAGTTTTTAAATACTAATAATTCACAAAATATTAAAATGTTAAAGGAACCTATTGTTTCTAAGGAGTTTAATAGTCAAAAAAGCAATGAAGAATGGGAAAATTTCTAAAACATAATATCAGATTTAATCAAGGGCATCTTGATTAAATCTATATGTTTTATGTTGAACTTTTACTAAAATATTTTTTTCTGCCAACTCTTTAAAAAGTTTTATAAGTGTTGGTTTTGAAATAGAAAACTCTTCCATAATATCAGTATAAGATGCTGTAAATAAATTTTCATTATCAAGTTTATTTATAATATATTTTACAATGGCAACTTGTTTACTATCTGTAATTGCAGCAATCATTCTTATTACATTACTATTTTTTTGTATCTCTTTTTTTTGTACAATTGGAAGTAAAACATCATGTAAAGTATTAAGTAGTTCTTTTATGTTTATTGGTTTAATTATATAGTTTTCAACTTTTAACTTTATTGCATCAAGTAAATAGTTTGTATCAGTATGAGCAGTTGTAAGAATTGTAGGAATATTTATGTTTTTATTTTTCAAATGCTTTAAAAAATCAATTCCATTTTCATCTTTTAATAATATATCTGAAATTATTGCATCTACTTTTTTATTTAACAGTATATCCATAGCCTCTTTTGAAGTTTTAACAGCAAAAATATTATTTACAAAATCTTCTAAAACATCTGAAGTATGTTTTAACAGATCTTCATCATCTTCTAAATATAAAACATTAAAATCATGTAAAATATTTAAATTTCTATTTTCCATCTATTGCCTCATCATTAATTGGTATTTTAATTGTAAAAAGTGAACAACTATAATTTTTATTATCTTTTATTTTATGAATAATATTTTTATATGAAATAGAACCGTTTATATGTTTTTCAATTATTTGTTTAGACATATATAATCCTATCCCTGTTCCTGCACTTTTATATTTTGTGGTATAGTAAGGTTCAAAAATTTTTGGAACAATCTCTTTGGGAATTCCTCCACCATTATCCATCATATTTATCATAATATGATTTTTGTATTTACTAACCATAATTTTAATTATTCTATCATTTTTATCAACATTAGAACATAAAGCATCTTTTGAATTTGAAATAATATTTAAAAAAACATGAGATAGTTCATTGTAGTAACTATTTATTGTAATTTTATCTTTTATTACAAGTTCTATTTTTATATTTTCCTTTGATAAAAGATATTTTGATAACTCAATTGAATGCTCTATACAATTTTCTATATCAAAGGTTATTTTTGCTTTATCAGGAGAAAAGAAATTTTTAAAATCATCCAAAGTATTTGACATATTACTAGCAAGTAACAAAGCATCATTTACTTTTTCATCAACAAATTCATTTGTTAATTTTCCCAATTGCATTTTTGTTTGAAAACTTTGTACTATCATACTAATTGAGCCTAAAGGTTGTCGCCATTGATGGGCAATATTATTAAGCATCTCTCCCAAACTTGCAAGTCGTGCTTGTTGAAACATAATAATATCTTTTTTTCTATTTTGTTGAACTTCTTTTGAAATCTTTTTTTCCAAGGAATCATTAAGTTGCGTTAATTCTTTTGTTTTATCTTCTACTTTTTTTTCTAAAGAATCATGAAGTTGTTTAAAATTATTTGTAATAAAAACTGATAAAACAATTGAAAATAGAAAAACTAAAAATATAGAAATAACAGAAAATATAATAATTGTATTAAATACTTTTTGAGTATCACTTTTTTCATTTATAGCTATTGATAAATCATAGTTAATCAAACTTGTTAAATAAATAGATATGGCATTTATCTGCAAATTCAAATTATCAATTTGTTCAGCACTTAAACTTTTATCAATACTTCCTAATATTTTTTGAATATTTGTCATTTTAGAATCAATGTTTTTGATAATATTCTCTTTTAAAATCTCATTATCACTATTTTTACTTTTTGTTATTATAAACTTTTTAATAAAATTTGTAATTATCTCATCATTATATAAAGCCATCTCTTTTTTATATAAAGTCCAATTTTTTCTTATTAATTGTTCACCTAAAATTAATACCTCTTCCCCTTGCTCAAAAGTAAGATTCTTGTTCTCAAAATCTTTTAATGTATCTTGAATATTTACTTTATATGTATCTTTAATATTTTCTAATTTTATTAATGATTTTGTTCTTTTATTAAAAAATTTATCAAAATCCTCTTTTATCGTAAAAATAGAGATTTGAGATAATAAAACTATACAAATCATTCCACCTGCAATAATAAAAATTAAAAAATATGTTTTATATGAAAAACTTAATTTGTCAAAATAATATAGGATTTTATTAAACTTTTCTCTCATTATTTTATCTCTATAAATTGATTATCAACATATTTAAAAAGATATGTTTTATTTAAAAGTTGAGAATGATTAAATCTTATATTGATTCCATCTAAAACATCAGAAGGAGATGTTCTTAATGTAAAAATCAATTTTTCTCTAGTTCTATCATCTTCTATTCTTGAAATTGCATTTACTAAAACTTTTGCAGATAAAAAAGATTCAAGAGAAATAAACCCTAACTCAACATCTGGATAATATTTTTTCATCAATGTTTGATACTCTTTTATTACAGGAATTGAATCTTGTGTATAACTTGGAACAACTTGAGAAAAAATTAAATTACTTGTGTTTACATTATAAAATTTAAGCTCTTTAACCATAGCATTTGCATCACCAAAAGAGATATTACAAAAAATAGTATTTTTAAAATTTTTATTCTCTTTAGCTTTTTTTATAAATAATGAGTTTGGCTTATATGCACCAATCATAATTATAACTTCTGGTTTAGCATCTTTTATTTCATTAAAGGCATGAGTAATTGATAAAGTATTTCTTTTATAAGAACCTTCAGCAACTAGGGGTAATTTTCTACTTTTTAAACTTTTTAATAAAGATACATACCCTTCTTCACCATAATCATCATTTTGATAAAAAACTGCAAACTTATTTAAACTTTTTTTATTATGTAAATAATATATTAAACTCTCTATTTCTTCATCATATGAACTTCTAAAATTAATAAAATTTTTATTTTGATTATCTCTTAAAAAAGAAGCTCCTGTAAATGGAGCAAAAAATGGTACTTCTGCATCACGAACAATTGGTAAAATTGATTTAACTGTTGGAGTTCCTACAAAACCAAAAAGAGCAAACACTTTGTCACTAAAAAGAAGTTTATTGGTATTGTCTATTGTAAGTTCAGGTTCATACTTATCATCATATGTTAAAAACTCTATTTTTTTATTTCCTAATAATTTTACATCATTAACATATTTAAAATATGAATTTGCACCAAAAATAACTGATTCACCCCATGACTTTATTATCCCAGTTTTTGGAAGTGAAGAGCCTACTACAATAGTGTTTTGTGTATATACTTCACTTTTAAAATAAAAATAAAAAATAATGAATATAAATAATATTATTGGAGTTCTTTTTAACATATATGCAGTTTACTAAAATAAATAAAAAAATTTGCTTTAGCATTAAGTAACAAATCTTCAAAAAAAGGTAAAATATTTTTTAACTTTTAAGTTTTATTTAATTTTAAACAAATAGAATATAGTAAAATATATTTTACCAAAGGGTATTCTTTATGCAAGAATTTATTTACTACCATCCCAAGGGACTTGATTTCCCGATTAGTGATACTATTTTAGTTACTAATAATCTTAATGAAATACAAAATAAATCATTTTTAATATCAAATACAAATTTAATCCCAAGTGAATTAACTGCAAGAGAAATTGATTTTTATATAAAAAATACTAAAGATTCTCTATCCCAAAAAATCAATAATGTATCAGCACTTTATGAAATAGCAGCAACAAAATATGATTATGCACAAGATATATCTTTTACTCAAGAAATATCAAAAGATATCCTACTAATAGCTAACAATAAAGAAGACTATGATAACTTTATTGCTTCTACTTTAAATGATGACTTTAACCTATTTTATATTAAAGAAGATATTTTAAAATCTATCTCGGGTCATATTGGAAATCTTAGTATTGTTGTAGATGATGAAGGGAAAGATGTAACATTAAATGTATCTCAAATCGTATGGTTTGATGCAAAAGAAGAAGGAATCAAACAAAGTGGAACTTTTGACCCTGGTAAATCATCTTTAGATGAAGTAATTAAAACTTTAAAAGAAAACATTAACTCATACTCATACAAAAAATATACTACTTATGACAAAACTATTTGTCAATACAATGAAAGAAGAGAAGAGATATGTAGCAAATGTGAAGAAGTATGCCCTAGCGTTGCAATTGTAAAACATGATGAAACAAAAACCTTAGAGTTTTCACAAATAGATTGTCATGGTTGTGGAGGTTGTATTTCAGTTTGTCCTAGTGGTGCACTAGATTATGCACCATCAAGTAGAGAATCACTTTTTGAATTAAGTAAATTTTACAAAAATAAACATCCTCTAATAATTCCATCAAAAATGGAACTTGAAAATTTAAATGTTGAATTAAAAGAAGATGTTTTACCTTTTGCTATTGATGGTGAAAAGTTTTTACATGAAGGAACACTTTTAACACTTCTTCAAATGTCTGGCTCTCAAGTTATTTTCTACAGTGATTTTATTTCAAAAGGTACAGGAGATGCAATTAGAATTTTAAATGATATTTATCAAAAAAAATATTCTAAAGATGCTATTTTACTGGCTTCAAATGAAGAAGAACTAAAAGAAGCTTTAGAAAAAATCTCATTTATAGAAAACTCATATTTCAATTTCAATCAAGAAAGCTTGAAAAAAAGAGAAGTATTTTCTCATAGACTTCAAAAAATTGTTGGAGAAGATGATTTAGGTATAGTTACAACTGGTGAACATATCCATTATGGACGAGTGAAAGTAAATCAAGATAAATGTACCTTATGCCTAGTTTGTGTTGGTTCTTGTAATGTAGATGCTTTAAGTGCAGATGCTACAGATAACACTTTAAGAATAAATCCAAGTTTATGTACTGCTTGCGGATATTGTGAAGTTTCATGCCCTGAAGCTGATTGTTTAACAATAGAAAGAGATGTAATTCAATTAGAACCAACATGGTTCAAAGAAAATATTCTAGCTCATGATACTCTTTTTGCTTGTGTAGAATGTGGAAAAGAGTTTGCTACTACTAAATCAATTCAAAAAATAGCATCACAGATGGCACCTATTTTTTCATCTGACCCAGTAAAAGAGAGAAGTTTATATTGTTGTGCAGATTGCAAACCAAAAATAATGATGCAAAACTATTTTGACCAAAAAAATCAAGGATTAAACAATGCAAGATAATAATGCAATAAATAAAGCGAGAGCTCTTTACTATAACTTATTTGAAAACTTTTTTATTCTTAGTTCAAAAAATGAAAATTATTTTGAGCTTCTTAGATTAATAAATATTTTAAAAGAAAATCCATTGGATGAAATTTCTGGTATGGCTTTAAACAAAATAACTGAAATGTTAGACCCCCTTTCAAATGTACAATTAGTACAAGAATTTGATAACTTATTTCACAATCCCCTTACCCAAAAGATAAGAACAACTGCTTCATATTATGATGAGGGAGTTGAATCAGGTAAAAAAAGAGTTGAGATGATTCAATTTGTTGCAAAAACAAAACTTAGACGTGATGAAAAAAACTTTTTTGAATATGAGGATTCTGTTGGATTTATTTTTTCACTTATGGCTTCACTTTGTAATGATATTGCAAATGGAGAAAAAGAGTATGAAAATACAGTTCACTGTATCTTTGCTCAAATATTAAATGAATTTATTGATGAATTTGCAAAAGATATTTATGAACATGAAAAAGCAACTATATTTAAAGAACTTATGATTGTTCTTCACTCATTTATAGAATTTGAAAGATTATATTTAGAAGTTTCAAAACCTACTCCAAAAGAAAAAATTGAAAAAGAAAATTGCGAAACTATTTCAAAAGAAGAGATGGAAAGAAGAGCAAGAAATAAAGCAATGAAAGCTTTAGGACCAAAGAATATTCAAAATGAGGTTTGTAGTGTTGATACAACATATGATGTAGAAACAGAAATCTAATATAGGTTTTCCTATATTAGAGATTTTATAAAGAGAGTTTAATTCTTTTTATAAAGTCTCTATAATTTAGGGGCTTAATTTCTATAAGGAGGTCAGTCGTGCAACAAAGCAGAAGAGAATTTGCCAAAAAAACAGCAATGATTACTGCAGGTGCAGCAGCAATTGCTGGTACAAGTGTATTGGCTGCTACTGGTGAATCATCATATCAAGATGATAGTAATAATGGTGTTGTAAAAGGAAGTTCTAGAAAAAAAGAGATTCTTTACAAAAAAACTGCGGCTTGGGAAGAATTTTACAAGAACGCAAAATAGTTAGAGGAGAAATGTATGTCAGCAAATACATATGAAACTCTAAATGCAAAAGTTGGAAGACGGTCATTTATGAAAATGGCAGCTGTTGCAACTGCATTTGGTGTAACATCATCTTTTGCTAGTACCACTGCAACTAGAAAAGCAACAGAGGAAGAGATAAAAAATCCATTCCCTGGTTCAAAATTAGTTAAAACTATTTGTACTGCGTGTTCAGTTGGTTGTGGTGTTATAGCAGAAGTACAAAATGGCGTTTGGGTACGTCAAGAAGTTGCTCAAGATCATCCAGTAAGTCTAGGAGGGCACTGTTGTAAAGGTGCTGATATGATTGATATGGTTAAATCAGAAGTTAGACTTAAACACCCAATGGTTAAACGAAATGGTCAATGGCAAAGAATTTCTTGGGATGAAGCTTTAGATGGTATTGCTTCAAAACTTAAGAGTTTAAGAGAAAAAAATGGTCCAGATTCTGTTCAATTTTTAGGTTCAGCTAAATTTAGTACTGAACAAGCATATTATTTTAGAAAATTTGCCGCAATGTTTGGAACAAATAATATAGACCACCAAGCTAGAATTTGTCATAGTACAACTGTTGCAGGAGTAGCAAATACTTGGGGTTATGGAGCTATGACAAACTCTTTTGGAGATATTCAAAATTCTAAAGCAATATTTATTATGGGTTCAAATCCAGCAGTTGCACATCCTGTTGGATTTCAACACTTTTTAAAGGCAAAAGAAAGAAATAATGCAAAAATAATTGTTGTTGACCCAAGATTTACAAAAACTGCTGCAAAAGCAGATTATTACGCAAAAATTAGACCAGGTACTGATATTGCTTTTATTTATGGAATGCTACATCTAATATTTAAAAATGGTTGGCATGACAAAAACTTTATTAATGATAGAGTTTATGGTATGGATGAAGTTATGCAAGAAGCCAAAAAATGGACTCCAGAAAGAACAGCAGATGTTACTGGTGTAAGTGCAGATTTACTTGTTCAAATAACAAAAGTTTATGCTAATACAAATCCAGGAACTTTTGTATGGGCAATGGGACTTACTCAACATACTATTGGTTCATCTAATACAAGAATTGGTCCAATCTTACAATTAGCACTTGGAAACATGGGTGTTGAAGGTGGTGGATGTAATATCTTAAGAGGTCATGATAATGTTCAAGGTGCAACAGATATGTGTTGTTTATCGCATACTTTACCAGGATACTATGGTTTAGCAGAAGGTTCATGGAAATATTTTGCAAAATCTTGGGGTGTAGATTTTGAATGGCTTCAAGGTAGATTTAAAGATCCATCATGGATGGGGAAAAAAGGTTTCACACTTGCTAGATGGTGGGCAGGTTCTTTAGGAGGAAAGCCTGGAGAAGATGCAATTCATAATGCAGGAACAAACCTAAAAGCCTTGATTGTTATGGGAAATGGTATTACATCAACAGCACAAACAACAAAAGTAAAAGAGGGATTAGATAACCTTGAACTTGCTGTTTTTTGTGACCCTTTTGTAAATGAAGGTGCAATTATCACTGATAAAAAAGATGATGTATATATTTTACCCTCTGCTACTCAATTTGAAACAAGCGGTTCAGTAACTGCTTCAAATAGATCTGCACAATGGAGATATAAAGTTGTTGAACCTATGTATGAATCAAAAACAGACCATGATATTATGTTTGAAATAGCAAAACGACTTGGTTTTTATGATGAATTTATAGCTGGTATGGGTAAGGGTAAAAATTTTACTTGGCCAGAAGATGCAACAAATGAGATAGCTAGAATAATTAAAACAATTGGTTTAACTGGTTGGACAGCTGATAGAATTAAAAAACATACTGATAATTGGCATATGTTTGATGAAGTAAGTGGTAGAGGTTATGGTGAAATGGCTGGCGAGTACTATGGTTTACCTTGGCCTTGTTGGACAACTTCACATTCAGGAAGCCCTGTTTTATATAACATCAATAGAGCTGTTAAAGAAGGTGGTATGGGATTCAGAAATAGATTTGGATTAGAACATGATGGTGTTTCTCAATTAGCAGCAAAAGGAAGTGCACCAAAAGGTTCGGCAAATCCTGATGGATATCCAGAAATCACTAAAGATAATATTGAAGAAGTATTAAAAATCAAACTTACTGATGATGAAAAAGCAAAAATCGGTAAAAACTGGAAAGTAGATACTTCAAATATTATTGCTGAAAAATGTATGGAAGCAGGTATTGCTCCTTATGGAAACGCAAGAGCTAGAGCAAAAGTGTGGGGATGGGCTGATGAAATTCCAAAACACAGAGAACCTTTACACTCTCCAAGAACAGATTTAACTAAAGAGTATCCAACTTTTGCGGATAAAAAAGATCATTATAGAGTTGATACAAGATATATTAGTGAGCAAAATAAACAAGATTGGGCAAAAGATTTCCCTGTAATTCTTGTAACTGGAAGACTTGTAAATATGAATGGTGCAGGTATAGAAAATAGAGCATCAAAATATCTTGCTAGATTAACTCCTGAAATGTTTTGTGATATCAACCCTGATCTTGCTGGAAAACATGGAATTAGAGATGGTTCAATGATGTGGATACATTCACCTCAAGGTACTAAGATAAAAGTTAAAGCTAGATATACACACTCTGTTGATAGAGATAGAATATTTTTACCTTTCCACTTTGCAGGAATGTTAGAAGGTGTTGATTTATCTCATAAATATCCTGTTGGAACAAAACCTTATGCAATTGGAGAGAGTGCTAATACTGTTACAAATTATGGTTATGACATAGTTACTCAAATGCCTGAAACAAAGGTTGGATTGTGTCAAATAGAGAGAACTTAGGAGTAAAACATGAGTAAAATAGATTTTTCAAGAATGAAGTTCTACTGCGATGAACACAGATGTATTCATTGTGATGGTTGTTCAGTTGCTTGTGCGGAAGCTCATGAGTTACCAGTAACTATTAGTAGAAGAAAAGTTGTAACTGTAAATGAAGGAATTCAAGGTAAAGAGTTTTCATTATCAGTTGCGTGTATGCACTGTACTGACGCACCTTGTGAGCAAGTATGTCCTGTTGATTGTTTCTATATCAGAGAAGATGGAATTGTTTTACATGATAAAGATAAATGTATCGGTTGTTCATATTGTCTATATGCTTGTCCTTTTGGAGCTCCACAGTTCCCTAAAGATGGTGCATTTGGAACAAAAGGTGTTATGGATAAATGTACTATGTGTGCTGGTGGACCAGAAGAGACAAATAGTGAACATGAAAGAAAACTTTATGGACAAAATAGAATTGCTGAAGGTAAAGTTCCTGCTTGTGCAGCTATGTGTTCAACAAAAGCATTATTAGTTGGTGATGCTGAGTCAATAGCAAACATTTACAGAGAAAGAGTAATATCATTCGGTCACGGAGTACAGTCTATGCCTTATGGTTGGGACAAAGCGTATGGAAAATAAAAGTTTTCTAAGTGAGTATAAAGCCTATTTTATTATAGGCTTCTTATTCATCCTTTTAACATATTGGTATTTTTGGTTAGCAACGATTGCAGATATAAATTATGTATATCAGTTCTTATTGCAAATGGCACAAGGTAATTTTACTGGTCAAGTTGTACCATATGAGAGTTTAACTCATTATCAACAAATGAAAGTATCATTATTTGGTCCAAGATATGATGCAATTGCACCAGAAGTTATAAGAGCATTTGAAGAGAGACAACTTCTACTACCGATAGTATTTTTAGTAGAGTTTTTTATCTTTCTTGCAATGTTTATTGTAGCAAAAGGAAGAAAACAAGCAAAAATTACAAGAGAAAACGACAAAGTTCAAGTTTATTCACTTTTTCAAAGAGTTGTGATTTTATTAAATATTGCAGTTATGATTTATCTTTTTATCACTGGGTTTTCAATTACTTTTGGAAACTGGACTGGTGGAGGATATCTTGCAAGAATGATGAGAGCAACACATGAAGTTGTA
This sequence comes from Arcobacter sp., assembly GCF_050300555.1. Classification (NCBI taxonomy): domain Bacteria; kingdom Pseudomonadati; phylum Campylobacterota; class Epsilonproteobacteria; order Campylobacterales; family Arcobacteraceae; genus Arcobacter; species Arcobacter sp. The sequence continues at coordinate 32,466 of NZ_JBNKXY010000010.1, read as the reverse complement.
GGACTTGGGTGGATGCCTATTTGGTTTATTATGACTATAATAGCATTTAAAGACCACAAATATTTTGCTAGACCAAGTGTAAAAATTTGGAATAAAATTTTCCTAAGAGGAAAATATAAACACATGGATAGAATCAACTACTACATGTATGTAGCATTTGGTTTTACGTTAGTTGCAAGTGGTTTTATTATTTGGTATTTATTTCCAGATGCAGCAACACATGCACAAACAATCCAAATAAAAAGATTTATTCTTTTTTTCCATTTTATGGGAAGTGCGATTATTTCATTTTTTACATTTGAAACAGTTTACTCTTATTTTGTATCTGTAAAAGGATATATTCCAGGTGTAATTACTGGAAAATTACCAGTTGAATATCTAGAACAATTTAGACCTGATGTTCTAGAAGAAGACGAAAGTTTAAGAAAATAAGATTAGCAATAAAGCTCTGTTGAGCTTTATGCTTATCTTTAAATATTTAAATATGCAAAATTTGCATATTAAGGAAAGATATGGACAACACAAAATATTTAAAAACAGTAATAATTGACAAACTTATAGAAAATGAAGCTCATGAATTTGAAGATGTGACCATAGAAGAAGCACGTCTCAATCTATTTTTAAATGGAGAAAAAGCCATATCGATGATGACCATACCAAAAGACCAAGATGCACATGCAGTTGGTTTTTTGATGAGTGAAAATGTTATATCAAGTATAGATGATATCAAGGTTTTAAAAGTAAGTAAAGATGGCTTAAGAGTTGACATAGAAGCCAAAATTGACGAAAACTCTTTACAAAACTTATACAAAGAAAAAACATTGGTTAGTGGCTGTGGTGGTGGAGTCACTGGCAATATTGAAGGCAGTTTAGAAATACCCTTTAATCAAACTGCTTTTAAAATAAAACCTGAAACTATTTATACAGAAGTAAAAAAGTTTTATCAAGAGAGTGAACTTTATAATCTAACTGGTTGTGTTCATAAAGCAATGATTTATTTGCTTGATGGAACAACAGTTACTGCTGAAGATATAGGAAGACACAATGCTATTGATAAAGTTATGGGAAAATGTAAACTTCAAAAACTTGATACATCAAAATCAATACTTTTTGTATCAGGTCGTCTTAGTTCAGAAATGGTAACAAAAGCAGTTATGCACAAAATACCAATTGTAGTTTCAAGAACAGCTCCAACATATCTTGGAGTTCAAACTGCTCATAAACATGGACTTACACTAATTGGTTTTGCAAGAGGTAAAAAAATGAATTTATATACTCATAGTGGGAGAATAGATGTCTAGTATAGATGATAAAATAAATATACAACTTGATGATACTCAAAAAGAGTTTCTATATACAAACTTAGATGAAGAGGGGAAACTCTCTTGTCTAAAAGCTTTTAAAGTAGCAAGAAAAATAGGAAGAAAACCAATAGAAATGTCTGCTATTACAAAAAGCTTAGGTATAAAAATCACAAATTGTGAACTTGGGGTTTTTGGAAAGTTAAAATTTAAAGAATCAGATATAAATGTCTATAATAGAATCAAACAAAACTATATGGGACATAAGAACTTAGAGTGCAAAGTTTTATGGGATGAAGCACAGAGATCAACTCTTAATATTGTAGGGTCAACTGTAAAAAATTCTGACATTGAAGTTACACATTGTCAACTTGGATGTTTTAGAGAAAAGAAAGGTTTAAAAAATGAACATAAAAGTTAAAGTTTGGATTGAAGATGAGAATAAAAATCTTGTCTTTGGAAGTGGTAAAACTGAGATTTTAGAGTATATTGATTTGACTGGTTCCATTTCTAAAACTGCCCAAAAAGTAGGTATGAACTATAAAAAAGCATGGAGTCACATAAAAATACTTGAAAACTATATTGAAGAGGATTTAGTAATTACTAAAAAAGGTAGAGGAGAAGATAGTGGCACAAAACTTACTCCAAAAGCTAAAGAGCTAATATCACTTTATAAAACATTAGATGATGATATAAAAAACTATGCTACAAAAAGATTTGAAGAACTATTTATTTCAAAAAATTGTGAAGTAATAAATACAAAGGATAGTAATGACTAAGCTAAATATTTTGCAATATAGTAATATGCAAAATTTACATATTAAACCAGAGTTAAAATTAAGTATCTTAGAAAACAATCAAAGCTATCTTGATTTGGAAAAAAAGTTTTTATCGAAGTACAATTTCAACTCTTTAAACACTTTTTCATTTGATAAAGCTGGCTTTTTAGAACTACTGCTTCAACTAAATAAAAAAGGCAAAATAGCTATTTGTGTAGGAGAAACAGAAAGTCTTATTGAAGCAGCAATTGAGTTTGAATCTCTTGGATTAAATTTATCATGGATAACTTTACAAAAAGATGGAAATATAAACAAATCTGATATCTCAAAAGAGTTTGATTTTATCTTTATATCTTCATATATTATGGATACCTTTGTAAAAACTGATTTAAAAGAGATAAAAAAACTTACAAATGCAAAAATCATCTCAAATGCAAGTGCCCATTTTGATAACTCAAGTGATGCTATATATTTTGACTCTTATAAGTTAACTGGCTTTTTTATAGATGGGGTAATACTTTTTGATGATGATTTATTTGAAGAAAAAACTATTGGTTTTACAAATCCAATTGCTGTGGATTTTGTATATGAAGCCTTAGAAAATCAAAGTTTTGACACAAGTTCCAAAGAACTATTTGAAAAGAGTCTAAAAGAAGTTTTAAAAGATGATATTTACTTTTTTGTGGACAATAATCAAACCCTTCCCTACTCTTTACACTTTGCACTAAAAGGCATCAAAGCAAGGGAACTCATAAGAACATTGGCTTTAGATGATATTCATATCACAAATGGAGAAGGCTGTTCTTTAGGTCTATCCAAACCTTCAAGAATCATACAAGCTATGGATTATGATGAAACTACAAGTAGAAACTCTATCTCTTTTAGTTTTGATAAAAAATACTCAATGGATGAAATTGAAAAAATAGTTAAAAAATTAGCAAAAAAATATAGACAAATAAAAGTCTTAAATGAAGGAAATTAGATGAATCAAAAATTAAACTTTTTAGATTTTGATGAAGCTTTTAACAAAAGTTTAGAACTTGCAAATAAAAACTCTACAGTAGAAATAATCCCTATATCAGAAGCTTTGGGAAGAGTTATCTCTAAAGATATTATTTGCAAAAAGAATCTTCCCTCTTTTGATAATTCAGCAATGGATGGTTTTGCCATAAAGTTTAGTGATGCAGGAAAAACACTTAAAATAAACAAAGTGATTTTTGCAGGAGACAAAGGTGATAAAGTAAAAGAATCACTAGGAGAAAATGAGTGTTATAAAATCATGACAGGAGCAAAAGTTCCAAGTGATGCAGATACTATTATTCCCATAGAAAATTGTCTTGATGTTACAAATGAGAGTGTAACTATCCCAAAAGATATAAAAAAAGGTGCAAACTTAAGACTAAAAGGGGAAGAACAAAAAGAGGGAAATAGACTTTTTAGTAAAGCAGAAGAGATAACTTCTTCACACATTACTCTTCTAGCTTCACAGGGAATAGTGATGTTAGAAGTATATAAAAAAATCTCCATAGCTATTCTTTCAACAGGAAATGAAATAAAAGAGCCATGGGAAAATGCAGATGAAGAAGAGATATATAACTGTAACTCTTATGCTTTAATTTCCCAATTAAAAGAGAAAGGCTTTGAGGCTACATATTGTGGGGTAGTTCCAGATAGTTTGGAAGAATCAAAAGATTATATCTCAAATTTAAAAAGCTACGATGTGATAATCACCACAGGTGGTATTTCTATGGGAGATGCTGATTTTGTGGGGGAAGCATTTTTACAAAATGGATTAGAAACCTCTTTTCATGGGGTAAATATAAAGCCAGGACGACCTATTATGATGGGAAAAATGGACAAAAGTGTAGTCATATGTCTTCCTGGAAATCCATTAACAGCCATGGTAAATATCTATTTGTTTGTAATTCCCATGCTTAAAAAACTTCAAGGTGCAAATGAGTATTACCATGATATTTCAAAAGCTACAAATATACAAGAGTTTAAAACCAAAAACGGGAGGGTTAATATAGTATTAGGAACCATCAAAAATGCAAAGTTTGAGGTGACAAGAAATAACAAATATGGTTCAGGAATGATTACAGCTCTTTACGAAAGTAACTCAATTTTAGTTACTAAAAATGCAACTTCTCAAATAGATGAAAATCAAGATGTAATCGTAATAGAATTTAATAAAAAACTACAAAACAATCAAATTAATATATTTAACTAAAGGAAAAACATGATTAAAAAAACATTAGTAACACTTACATTAAGTGCCGTTGTTGTAAGTAGCCTTATGGCAAAAGAGAAAGTTGTAGTATTTCACGCTGGAAGTTTAGCGGTTCCTTTTTCACAAATTGAAGCAGCTTTTGAAGCTAAGTATCCACAATTTGATGTACAAAGAGAAGCATCAGGAAGTAGAGCAGCTGCTAGAAAAATATCAGAAATAGGAAAAGCAGCTGATGTTATGGCAAGTGCTGATTATAAAGTAATTGATAACTTATTAGTTCCAAAAGATGCAAAATTTAACGCTCAATTTGCTACAAATGAAATGGCAATAGCATATACACCTAAAGCTAAATATGCAAATGAAATCAATGCTCAAAACTGGCCAGAAATTTTCCTAAGAGATGGTGTAAAAGTTGGTCATTCAAATCCTAATATGGATCCTTGTGGATATAGATCAATGCTTGTAACAAAATTAGCTGAATCATACTATAAGATGCCAGGATTTTATGACAAATTATTTGGATATGGAAAGTCATATAAAGTTGGTGAAGAGAATAAAGATAAAGTAATTGTAAGACCAAAAGAGACTGATTTACTTGGACTTATTGAAGCTAATGCTTATGATTATTTATATATTTATAAATCAGTTGCAGAGCAACATGGTTTAAAATATATTACTTTACCTAAAGAAGTTTCATTAAAAGATAATGAAAATGCAGAGTTCTATAAAACTGCATCATTTATGATTGATGGTAAAAAACCAGGTGAACTTATCACTAAAAAAGGTGGAGCTATGGTATATGGTATCACCGTTGCACAAAATGGAAAATCTCCTCAAAATAAAGAGGGAGCAATCAAATTTGTAAACTTCGTTTTATCGCCAGAAGGACAAGCAATAATGACTAAAAATGGTCAAGGTGTAATCAACCCACCAATTATCACTGGTGATGCTTCAATTATAGGAAGATAATGAGTTATTTAAAAATAGAAAACTTATCAAGCAAGTGTGAGAACTTCTTGCTTGATAATATTAATTTAACCATAGACAAAAATGAATATTTTGTACTTTTAGGACAAAGTGGTAGTGGAAAGACTAGATTACTAGAGACTATTGCTGGGTTAAATGAAAGTTCTGGAAATATATTTCATCATAATATAAATATAGTAAATTTCACCCCAGAAAAAAGAGATGTTGGTTTTGTATATCAAGAGTTTGCCCTATTTCCTAATCTAAATGTGGAAGAGAATATAAGATTTTCATCAAGATATAAAAAAATAGAAAAAGCAAAAGAGTTATTTGATGATATAGTAGGTTTTTTAAAGCTTGAAAAATTACTAAAAAGAGAGATTGAAAAGTTAAGTGGTGGAGAAAAACAGCGAGTTGCCATAGCAAGAGCTTTGTTTTCTAGACCAAAAATTTTGCTTCTTGATGAACCTTTAAGTGCCATTGACCCAACTTTTAGAAACTCTATTATGAAAAGTCTTAAGGATATCCATAAAAGATACGACTTAACAACAATTCATGTAACACATAACTTTAGAGAAGCCTCTTATTTAGCAGATAAAATTGCAATTATCATGGATGGTAAAATAGAACAAGTGGGAATTGCAGAAAAGGTTTTAAATCATCCTGCAAATATTGAAGTGGCTAAATTTTTAGGCTTTAAAAATATCTTCCCCGCAACTTTTATTGATAGTGATTCCGAACATGAGTTTTTTTCTGTTGATCCAAATGCTATAAAAGTATCAGTGGAAGATGAACTTTTTTGTGATTATATTTTCAAAGGAAGACTGGAAGAGTGTATGGGAATAGTTGACCATTATAAAATATTTGTAAATGTAAATAAACATCAATTTTTTATAAAAATTTTAAAAAGAGATTATGAGGGATGTTATGCCCATAGTGGAAGTATTATAAATATTGGATTTGATAAAAAGGATATAAGTTTCATATGAAAAGTAAATCATTTATTATTACCTTAGTTGCTTTGGGATTTATTATTATCTTTTTTCTATCAATTCCTATACTTAAGATGTTTGTTGGTGTGGGAAGTGCTAAGTTAATAGAGACTATTCAAGATGGTGAAGTTATTGACTCTATTTTACTTACTATGAAAGTATCAGCATGGGCTATGGCCTTTGTACTTTTTACAGGTCTTCCCTTGGCATATATAATTGCAAGATATAACTTCTATGGAAGAAGTCTTTTAGAATCAATTGTTGATATTCCAATTATGATTCCTCATACAGCAGCTGGTATTGCACTTTTGACAACCTTTGGAGATACCATTTTAGGAGATTTTTTTAAATTTTTTGGAATAGAGTTTGTGGGGACAGAGTATGGAATCATGATTGCAATGATGTTTTTATCGGCTCCTTTTTTGATAAACTCTGCAAAAGATGGCTTTAGAAAAGTAGATGTAAAGCTAGAAAAAGTTGCAAGAACACTTGGGGCAAATCCAGTATCAGTATTTTTTAGAATCACCATCCCAAATGCAAAAAAAGATATCATAAATGGTGCACTTATGATGTGGAGTAGAGGTTTGGGTGAGTTTGGTGCTGTTGTTATACTTGTATATCATCCTATGACAACTCCTGTTCTTATTTTCGATAGATTTAACTCCTATGGACTAAGTTTTTCAGCACCTGTTGCAGCTGTTATCATAGGCTTTTCTGTTGTAGTATTTTTAGTTGTTAGATTTATAACTGGTCGATTAAAATAAAAAAGTAAAAAATTGCTATAATGATGTAAATATAAGGAGAAAACACATGTTTATAAAACTAAATGAAAGAGTACATTTAAATCTTGATAGAATCACCAGAACAAAAATTGACCATGTGGAAGATGGTATTAGAGTAAGATTTTATGAAGGTAAAGACCAAGTTGCTAAATCAAAAAGATTTGAGACTGTAGAAGATGCAAGTAAATGGCTTGAGGATTTATTAAAAATAGTTAAATAAATATCATACAAATTTCATATCATAAGATTAGAATTATTTTTATTTTATTAAAAGGATAAAAATATGATTTCAAAAATTGTAAAAATAGGTTTAGGGCTAGCACTTTGTACTACTCTTGGATTCGCTACATCACAAGAAGAAGTAAAAGCATTTATTGATAAAGGTGCAAAACTTTGTGCAGATAAAGGTATTGAGACATGTTTAGCTGAATTTAGTAAAACAGAAGGTGAATTTGTTCAAGGTGAACTTTATATATTTGCTTATGATTTTGCAGGAGTAAATAAGGCACATGGTGCAAATCCAAAACTTGTAGGGAAAAACCTTTTCAATCTTAAGGATGGTAGTGGTAAAATGCTTATCCAAGAATTAATAAAAACTGCAAAAAGTGGTGAAGGTTGGGTTGATTATAAATGGTCTCATCCTGTAACTAAAAAAATAGCGGATAAGACATCTTTTGTAAAAAAAATAAATGATGACTTACTTATTGGTACAGGATATTACAAATAATCTTTATATTAATTTCATACATTAAAATTATTTTAAAAGGATAAAAATATGATTTCAAAAATTGTAAAAATAGGTTTAGGGCTAGCACTTTGTACTACTCTTGGGTTCGCTACTTCACAAGAAGAAGTAAAAGCATTTGTTGATAAAGGGGCAAAGCTTTGTACAGATAAAGGTGTTGAGGCATGTTTAGCAGAATTCAATAAAACAGAAGGTGAATTCATTAAAGGTGAACTTTATATGTTTGCATATGACTTTAAAGGTACAAATAAAGCTCTTGGTTCAAATCCAAAAATGGTAGGAAAAAACCTTTTTAATTTAAAAGGTGCTGGTGGAAAAATGCTTATCCAAGAATTAATAAAAACTGCAAAAAGTGGTGAAGGTTGGGTTGATTATAAATGGTCTCATCCTGTAACTAAAAAAATAGCGGATAAGACATCTTTTGTTAAAAAAATAAATGATAACTTATTTATTGGTACTGGATATTACAAATAAAAAAAGACCTTCAATAAGAAGGTCTTTTTTACAATACTTCAATCTAACTATAAAAATTCCCCTGAAAATTACGGTTTTCTTTTTACTTTATTTAAAAAATTAGTTATAATTCTGAAAACCTTAGGATAAAAATGAATAATATAAAAATTATATTTTTACAAATAGTTGATGTAATAAGAGCTTCATTTATATCCTTAGTACCTTATTATATTTTATATTCATTTTTACTATTAGCTATTGAAATATTAAAAAATACTAATTCATTTAATTCTGTTTTTACATTAAAAGATGCACAAAATATTGTTGATCTTATTACCTTTTTAATCCCTATATTGATTAATATTAGTATTTCATATCACTTGGCAAGTATTTACTATATGACACTTAGCAGATTTTTAACAATTATCTTATCATTAAGTATTTACCTAAGTGTTGAAGTAATTGTTCATCAAACAAATATCAATAGTTATAATGCACCACATTCCATTATTTTAGCAATCCTAATACCTTTATTATCAGCATATTTACTTGCAAAAATTATTGAAATACTGCACGAATATCAGAACAAATTAAACAATGTACTCTCTCGAAATATCACTACCATGATTGTGTATATAATTCCATTTACATTTATATTTTTTGTTGTAACTTTTATCTTTAGTGGCTTAGGTATATATTTAAATATGGGAAGTAGTATTGTTTTTGAGATTCAAGAGAGTTTACTTTTGTTTATAAGAACAATCGTTTCAAGTTTTTTGTGGTTTTTTGGAATACATGGTATTAATTTCTTTGATTCAATAGTAAATGTAAAAAGTCTAAATAATTTTATGTACCCTAATTTTAACTACTATGATTTTTTTAATCTATTTGTTATTTTTGGGGGTATAGGTTCAGGTCTTTCTTTAGTAATAGCTATTTTTATCGCATCTAAAGACAAACATACTTCTTTTATAGGGAAGATGTCTTTACCTTTTGTTATATTTAATATCAATGAGATATTAATCTTTGGTATTCCTATTTTTATGAATTTTTCTTTAATGATTCCATTTATTTTTGTTCCAGTAATTAACTTCATACTTTCATATTTTTTATTATCATATACACATTTTATTACTTTTAGTGATACATTTGTTCCTTGGACAACTCCTGCTATTTTAAATATTTATTTAGCTACCAATGGAAATCTTCTAGCTGTTTTATTTCAAGTTTTTCTTATCATACTAGGAACATTGATTTATATTCCTTTTGTAAAAAAATATACAAAAAGCCAAAGTTCAACACTTTCTTTAGAAAATTTGGCTAGAAAATTTGATATTACAACTTCTATAGAAGCAAAACAAAATATAAAATTCTATGAAGCTCAATCTTTTTTAGTAAAGTCCCATTATAAAATTAATAAAATTATAGAAAAAATCAATCAAAATAATTTAATTGTTTATTACCAACCTAAAATAAATGTACAAAAAAATAATTGTAATGAATTTGAAGCACTACTACGAATAAGAGATAAATATGGAAATATAAAAGGTCCTGATTTTATTCTAGATATTGAAAACTCTGGTATGTCATCTATTCTTGATATTTGGGTATGTCAAGAAGTTAAAAAAGACTTGGATTTCTGGGCAGAAAGAAATTTTTATCCAGATGTTTCTATAAATCTATTTCCTCATACCCTTGAAGATAAAAATTATATTAATCAAATTATAAAAATGTTAAAAAAATATAATGTACATTTTGAAATAATTGAAAGGCGTTCATCATTAAATAAAAAAATAGTTGAAAATCTTAAATTATTAAAAGAAAATAATTTTAAAATTTCATTAGATGATTTGGGTATAGGTTTTACTAATTTCTCTATGTTATATGAAATGCCTCTTGATATAGTTAAAATTGATAAAAAAATTATAGAGTTTACAAATACGACTAAAGGACTTGTTTTGTACAACAATATCTGTCACTTGTGCATAAGTTTAAACTTACAAATTGTTTTAGAAGGTGTTGAGACAAAAGAAGAATATGAAAGATTGATGAATAAGGATATTAATTTTATCCAAGGTTGGTATTTTTCTAAAGCAATTCCTTTTAATGAAGTTGAATCATTTTCTAAAAATTTTAGTTTGAATTAAAGATTAATGATATAAATATTTCTTCTCTTGAAAAGTCTAAAAAAAGATTAAATTTTAATCCTCAAAAAGTTTTGTATCCTTCCCATCAAAACTTATTTGATTTTTTTTCTTCATATAAGCAATATGTTCCTCTTTAGTCGTTCTATCATAATAGTTAGTTAAATCATCTCGCTGACCTATGAAGTCATATAAAGGAACTCCCATACCACATGAATTGTTTACATTCTCAATAGTTACTTCAAAAACTTGTCTTGCTGCTCTTTTAACTTCAAAGTATGAAATATACTCTTCCCATAAAGCATCTCTTACATGTATTGCTTTTGCTTTACAATAAAGTCTTAAAATATTTGGTTCTCCCTCAAAGGCACAAAACATTATGGTCATTCTGTTATCTTCCAATAAATGAGCTGCTGTTTCATTACCACTTCCAAAATAATTTAGCCATAGGATTTTATTTTCATCTATTATTTTAAAAGTATCGTCTAAACCCTTTGGTGAAAGGTTTATTTTCCCATTTTTTGGTGCTGTTGTTACAAAAAATATTTTTTGATTTTCTATAAATTCTATATCTATAGGACTAAGTTTATCTGTTATATTTGCCAAAAAATATCCCTTATATAATATCTATTTTATTTTTTTAATATATCTATAAATAGAGGGTTCTGACATCTCTAATTTTTTTGCAACCTCTTGAACTGAACCTCTTATATTAAATACACCACAGTCATTTAAAGCAGCCATTACTTCTGTTTTTTCATCAACAGTCATTCTGCTTGGAATAACATCAAATTGACTTATAATAGCATCTATTTTATTTAATGTTAACTCTTGAGGATCAGAACTTAAATTCTCTTTTATATGATTTAAAGTATTAACTTTATCATCAATATAATTTGGCAGTAAAGAAGTAATAAAAGATAAAGATTTTTTAAATTCATGGTAATCAGAATTTAACCCTAAAGCTCCTACAATTTTGTTTTTTTCATTTCTAATAAAAAATGTTGATGAATATAGAAGTTTACCATCTGCAGTTTTTGAATTATAATTACAAATATACTGTTTATCACCTTTTGATTCTGTTGATATAAAATCTAACATCAAATCAGTAGTTGGGTCACCAATCTTTCTACCGCTAATATGACCATTTATAATATGTACAGTAGATTGTTTATAGTTAGTTAAATCATGTAATATAATTTCAGTATTTGCCCCTAATATTTCACCTAAAAAGTTTGCTATAGGAATAAAGTTTTTAACATTTGGATTCATAACTTTCCTCATATGACTAGATACAAATTATTATAATTAAATAATAAAAAATTGTCAATTAATAATAATTTTTTTAAATAGTAATAATTTTTTATTAAAATATGATAAAAACTATTTACAATAATAAAATTTTATTATATACTTCCAAAATAAATAAAAAATTATCACAAAAGGATTTAAATGAAAGCGATTAATTCAACAAAAGCACCAAGTGCAATAGGACCATACTCACAAGCTGTAGAAAAAGATGGCTTTGTATATGTATCAGGACAATTACCTATTGACCAAACAACTGGAGAGTTTGCAGGAGCAGATATTAAAGCTCAAGCAAAACAATCTTTAGAAAATACAAAATATATCTTAGAAGAAGCTGGATTAGAGATGAAAGACATAATTAAAACTACAATTCTTTTAAAAAATATAGAAGACTTTGCAGTTGTAAATGAAATTTATGGACAATTTTTTACTGCACCTTATCCAGCACGTGCAACTTATGAGGTAGCAAGATTACCAAAAGATGCGTTGATTGAAATAGAATCAATAGCTAAAAAATAATATAAACTGGAGAATATCATGAAAAAAGACATCGTAATCGTTGGTGGTGGTTGTATCGGACTTATGTCTGCTTATTGTTTGATGAAAAGTGGTAGAAGTGTAACGGTTATTGAAAAAGGTGACATAACAAATGGTACATCTTTTGGTAATGCAGGATTATTATCTGCATTTAAAAAAGCACCATTAAGTGCACCAGGAGCTATACAAGATACACTAAAGTTGATGCTAAAAGGAGAATCACCTGCAAGTGTACACCCTACTTTTGATTTGCATTTATATAAATGGCTTTTAAAATTTGCAGCAAGTACAACGGAAGCTAGATTAAAAAGAACTCTTGCGCTATTTGAAAGATATGGTCGAATTAGTCTAGACATGTATGAAAGTATGGTAAAAGAAGATGAAATGGATTTCCATTTTTGTAAAGATGGTCTTTTGATGATATATACAGAACAAAAAACTTTTGATGAAAAAGCAGCTCATTGTAATAATCCAGATGCCTATGAGATTCTTTCAAAAGAGAGAACAAAAGAGTATATGCCAATATTAAATGAAAAAGTTATTGGTTCAATTTTATTAAAAGAAAATGGGCATGTTGATCCAGGTGAATTCATGCTTGAACTTAAAAAATTTTTGGAAAAAAATGGTGTTGAATTTTTACTAAATGAAGAAGTAACTAAATTAGAGTTTAGTGGTTCAAAAGTAAGTAAAATCCATACAAATAAAGGTTCATATGAAGCTGAAACTTTTGTTTTATCAACAGGAGCTGATGATACTTTAGCTAAACAAGCAAAAAATAAATTTATGATGACACCCGCAAAAGGTTATAGTATAACTTTTAAAATGGATGACTCATTGAAACCAAAAACTTCGTCACTATTTGCTGATTTATTTATTGCCATGACACCTAGAAGAAATACAGTTAGAATGACTTCAAAACTAGAACTAGGAACAAATGATCCTAATGTTGTAAGAAAACAAATTGATAGTATCCATAAAAATCTTTCTTTATATACAAATAGTTTTGAAAAAAGAGATATGGTTGAATGGGCTGGATTTAGACCATTAACTCCAAATGATATTCCAATTATTGGATTTGATGAAAATTATGACAATCTAGTTCATGCTACAGGTTTAGGTTGGTTAGGTATTACTTTTGCACCAGCAATCGGAAAAGTTATAAATGATGTTATAACTATAGATAAAAAGAATACTACAAATGTTGATATTTTATTATTTTCGGCTTTTTATCAAGGATAATATCTAAATACAAATCATAAGGAGTTATTTCTCCTTATGATTTTTTTATTTTTATGAAGGTAATAAGGGTTTTGAGCTTATTCCTTATTATCTTCCTAAGAATAAATGACTATAATTATAATACATTAACAGGAGATATATAAGTGGAATTGTCAAGACCAGTTTGGGCAGAGATAAATTTGGATAATTTGGCTCATAATATGAGAGAAACAAGAAGAATTACCAATAAAAACTCCAAGATAACAGCAGTAATTAAAGCAGATGGTTATGGACATGGCGCTGTTGCAATTGGAAAAACCTTATTAGACAATGGTGCTGATAGATTTGCTGTTGCTACATTATCTGAAGCTATACAATTAAGAGCATCTTTCCCAAATGTAGAAATTCTGGTTTTGGGATATACTCCTGAACATCTTGCAAAAGAGATTATTGAAAATAATATTATTCAAACAATATATACAACAAAACAAGCAGATGAATTTTCTAAAATAGCTATTTCTTTGAATGAAAATATGAAAATACATATCAAACTTGATACAGGAATGAATCGCCTAGGTATGTCTTTTTCAGAAGAAACAATCGAATCAATATTAAATATTAGTAAATTGAATGGTTTGATTATTGAAGGTATTTTTACTCACTTTGCTGTTGCAGATGAAATAGATAAACAGTACACAAGACAACAAGTTGAAAAGTTTACACATATAATAAATAGCTTAGAAACAAAAGGTTTACATATTCCTATTAAACATGTATCAAATAGTGCAGCAATTATTGATTTGCCAGAGTTTAATTTTGATATGGTTCGTGCTGGTATTATGTTATATGGTTTATATCCATCAAAAAATGTAAATCATGACATAGTTGATTTAAAAGAGGTTATGTGCTTAAAAGCTAAGATTTCACAAGTAAAAGATTTAGAAGCTAACTGTGGAGTTAGTTATGGTTTAAAATATAAAAGTGATAAAAAATCTAAAATCGCTACTTTGCCTATAGGTTATGCTGATGGTTATACACGAATGTTAAGTGGTAAAGCAAAAGTTTTAGTTAACAAAACAAAAGTACCAGTTATCGGCACTATTTGCATGGATCAATGTATTATTGATGTAACAAACTTAGATGTTAATATGGGTGATGAAGTTATTTTATATGGTGGAAATATGAATGATGGTGTTTATATAGATGAAGTTGCGAACTTACTAAATACTATAAATTATGAGATTGTTTGTATGGTTGATAAAAGAGTTCCAAGAGTTTATATAAAAGATGGAAAACAAGTTAATTATAAAGATTATGTTTTAACTTATAAATAAAAAGCTAGCTTTTAAAAGCTAGCTTATTCTGCAAGTAAATTTCTATAAAACTCTCTATACTTTGTATCACCCTCATCTCTTGCTTTCATTGCAGCTCTTGGGTGTTCATTTAATTGACCAGTTAGCATATACGGAATAGAGTATCCCCAATCAAGCTCTTTTTCTAAAGGAACTATATACTCTTCAATAAATTTTAGCACTGGCATAAGTTTATATTTTGGATTTTTTAGGAAACCAATTAATAATTCAAGTGGACAGTTTCCAGCTCCACGTCCTAGACCAGAGATAGTAACATCAAGAAAACTTGCTCCATAAATCATAGCTTCAATAGTATTTGCATATGCAAGTTGTAAATTATTGTGAGCATGGATACCAATTTTTTTACCAGTTTTTTCAGCATAAGATAAATACTTTTCTGTAAGTTTATTGATTTGTTCTGGATAAAAAGACCCAAAACTATCAGCTATATAAATAATATCAACATTTGTTTTACTTAATTGCTCTAATACTTCATTTAACTCATCATCAAAAGATTTTGATATAGCCATAATATTTACAGTTGTTTCATAACCTTTTGCATGAGCTTCTTCTATTAACTCAATGGCTGCGGGAAGTTGATGAATATATGTTGCAATTCTTATCATATCAACAACGCTTTCACTTTTCGGTAATAATTCAGATGGAACTGTTCTACCAATATCTGACATAACAGCTATTTTCATGTTTGTATTATTTTCACCAACAATTCTTCTAATATCCTCTTCTTTACAGAAATTCCAAGCTCCAAACTCTTCTTCACTCATAATTGAAGGAGAGTTATTTTTCCCTATTTCCATATAATCAACACCTGCAGCAACACAAGTTTCATAGTGTGCTTTTACAAACTCATCTGTGAAGTGATAGTTATTTACTAAACCACCATCTCTAATAGTACAGTCAAAAACTTTTACATCTTCTCTAACAGATAATATCGAACCTTTTTTTTCAATCATGCTTATATAATCCCTTCATATTTATTATAGTAAGTTTTTTAAAAACTCAACTGTCATTCTAACCCCTGCTCCACTTGCACCATGAGGATTATATCCCCAAGCTTTTTCAACAAATGCAGGACCTGCTATATCAAAATGTAGCCATTTATCTTTGTTTTCATCATAAATAAAATTATCTAAAAACAGTCCAGCTGTAATTGCTCCACCATATCTTGTATTAGCAATATTACAAATATCAGCAATTTCTGATTTGATAGTTTTTTTCAAAAATCTGTTAAATGGTAAACTCGTAGCATACTCTCCAGAGTTTAAAGCAGAGCTAACTGCATCTCTTTTTAGTATTGTATTATTTCCCATAATACCTGTTGTATATTCTCCAACACCAACCACACAAGCACCAGTTAATGTTGCAAAATCAAAAATATAATCAAAGTCTTTAATTTTATCTTGTGCATAACATAAACAATCAGCAAGTACAAGTCTTCCTTCTGCATCTGTATTTCGCACTTCAATAGTTTTACCATTTTTTGCTGTTAAAACATCATCAGGTTTATAAGCATCTCCACCAATCATATTTTCAACTGCACCAATGATTCCATGAACTTCAATTGGTAAATTTAATTTTGAAACAGCATTTAGAATCCCAATTACAGCACAACCACCACTTTTATCTGATTTCATAGTAACCATAAAATCAGCAGGTTTTAAAGATAATCCACCTGAATCATAAGTTAAACCTTTTCCTACAAGTACAATTTTTTTAGTTGCATTTTTTGGTTTATATGCTAAATGTATAAGTTTTGGTTCATGGATACTTGCTCTTGCAACACTTAACATTGCATTCATCTGGTTTTTTTCTAAAAACTCTTCACCATGAATTTTACAAATTATTCCATTATCTTTTGCAACTTTTCTCGCTTCTTTTGCCATAATTTCTGGATAGAAATCTTGAGGTGTTGTATTTACAAAATTTCTAACTTTATTTACAGAATCTGCTATATGAGTTGACTCATCAACTATTTTTTGTAGTTCTTTTGTAGCTTTACAAATAATTATTAACTCTTTTTTAATCTCTTTTTCTTTTTTACTTTTATATTTATCAAAAGTATATGAACCTAAAATCGCACCTTCAACTAAAGCTTTTAAAGTTGAACTTTCATCTCCAAAAATCTCTATTTTAGCATCTTTATATTTTGTAGAATTAAACTTTTTTATTGCTGTAGAGATTGCAATTGCTATTGCATCATAAGACTCTTCTTCACAACCAACATAAATCTTCTTTGATTCAACTAAAAAAACTACTTCTTCATCTTTTACTTTAAAATTTAAATCATCTAATATATCTTTGTCATACTTACATACATCTTCTAAATCTAAAACTATTTTAATCTCAACAGCAGTATCAATTTTTTTAATATTTTCACTACTTAATGTTATCTTCATGGATTCTTTCCTTCCTTTTTGATGCTTGGCTGAAATAATAAATCATACTTCCACCAATAATTATTGCAAATGGAGCAGCAAAATACCAGTGCTCTTTTGCCCAATGAATCACTTTTAAAATCTCTTCTCCAAAATACCATACAGGAACAATTGTAAGTGCTGCCCAACACCATGCACTTAGAAGATTTATAAATGCAAACATTTTTGCACTATATCTTGTAAGTCCAATTGAAATTGGAATAATGGTTCTCATTCCATACATGTATCTTTGAGCAAAGATTATTGGCCACCCATACTTTTGTAATAAAAGATGGGCTAAAGCGAACTTTCTTCTCTGTCCTGAAAATTTTCTATGAACATAGGCTTTGTTAAATCTTCCTATATAAAAATAGATTTGGTCACCAACAAAACCACCAATTCCAGCTACAAAAATAGCTAAATATAGATTCATAGAGCCATCATGTGACATAAGACCAGCCATAATTAAACCTAATTCACCTTCTAAAATAGACCATGCAAAAAGTATAATATATCCATATGATTTTAATAAATATAAAAATTTATCTTCTAAACCACTAACTGGTGCTTGATATAACTCGTAAGCAATAAATGAAAAAAAGATTGCTACAACTACGAAAAGTATCTTACCTGAGTTATTTTTTAGTTTAGTTCTCAAAAATATTCCTATTCAAAATTTAATAAATCTTTTGCTTGAACCATATCTTTGTCACCTCGACCAGATAAGTTTACAATTACCATTTTACCTTGAAATTTATCTTTTGCTTTTTTCAAATATGCTATTGCATGAGAGCTTTCAAAAGCAGGAATAATCCCCTCTTTTCTACTTAGCCAAACAAAAGCATCCAAAGCTTCTTCATCTGTTACAGAATCATAATCAACAATTTTATTATCTTTGTGGAAAGCATGTTCTGGTCCAATTCCAGGATAATCAAGTCCAGCTGAAAAAGAATGAGCTTCTAAAACTTGCCCATCTTCATCTTGAAGTAAATAAGAACATTGTCCGTGTAAAATACCTGGACTTCCTTTTTCTAAAGAACATCCGTGTTTATTTGTATCAAGTCCTAATCCACCAGCTTCAATACCAATACAAGTTACCTCTTTATCTTCTAAAAAGTGTGAAAAAATACCAATGGCATTTGATCCTCCACCAATACAAGCTACCACATAATCAGGTAATCTTCCCTCTTTTTGTAAAATCTGACGTCTTGCTTCCCAACCAATTACTGCTTGGAAATCCCTTACCATCATAGGATATGGATGAGGACCTGCAACAGTTCCAATTATATAAAAAGTATCTCTAGCATTTGTAACCCAATATCTAATGGCATCATTCATCGCATCTTTTAAAGTTTTACTTCCTGATTGAACTGCTACAACTTTTGCACCTAAAAGTTTCATTCTAAATACATTAAGTTCTTGACGTGCCACATCTTTTGCACCCATAAATACTGTACATTCTAAACCTAAAAGTGCAGCAATAGTTGCTGTTGCAACACCATGTTGTCCCGCACCAGTTTCAGCAATAACTTTAGTTTTGCCAAGTTTTTTTGCTAAAAGTCCTTGTGCAATTACATTATTTACTTTATGAGCTCCTGTATGATTTAAATCTTCTCTTTTTAAATATACTTTTGCACCAATCTCTTCTGAAATATTTTTAGCATGGTATAAAGGATTTTCTCTACCTACATACTCCCTTAATAACTCATTTACCTCTTCCCAAAACTCTTGATTAAATCTATATTTTTTATACTCTTCTTCCAATTCAAGTAAAATAGGCATCAAAGTTTCAGGAACATATCTTCCACCAAATTCTCCAAAATGTCCATTTTCATCTGGATCAAATTTACTTTTTTTAGGTATATAAATTTCACTCATTAAATATCCAATACAGAATAAACAGGTGCATGTTCACTAACTTTTTTATCACCTGAAAGGAAAGTAAGATTAAGTAAAAAACATACTTCAACCAAATTTGCATTAACATGTTTTATTAGTTTGGCAGCTGCATTTGCAGTTCCACCCGTAGCAATTAAATCATCAATTAATAAAACTCTTGGATTTTTTTTAGGGAAAGCATCCAAATGAATCTCTACCTCATCAAAACCATACTCTAATTCATATTTTTCGCACACTGTTGTACTTGGTAACTTTCCTTTTTTTCTAACAGGAACAAAACCAATACCTAGTCTATCAGCCAATGCTGCACCAAAAATAAACCCTCTTGAGTCAATACCGGCAATATAATCTAAATCATAAGATTTATATCTCTCTTCAAGGTGATTCATCAATGTTTGAAAAGCCTCTTTATTATTTAAAAGTGTTGTAATATCTTTAAATACAATTCCCTCTTTTGGAAAATCTTTTACATCTCTTATTGAATTAAAAATCAAATCTTTTTGTTCTTGTGTTAAACTCATCTTTATCCTTCGTATGCTTCATCAATTAGTTGACAAATTGTATGTCCAAAAAGTATGTGCATCTCTTGTATTCTTGGAGTATTATTTGATGGAACGATTAAATTTACATCACAATATTTATCCATCTCTCCACCATCACGACCAGTAAATCCAATAATTTTACAACCTAAGTCTTTCCCTACTTGAAAAGCATTGATTACATTTTTAGAGTTTCCAGAAGTTGATATACCAATAAGCAAATCACCTTTATTTGCTAAGCTCTCAACTTGTCTATCAAAAACCCTATCATAACCATAATCATTGCCAATAGCTGTAAGTGCACTTGTATCAGTTGTAAGTGCAATTCCTGGAAGACCTCTTCTTTCAGTTTTGTATCTTCCTGTTAGTTCAGCTGCTATATGTTGTGCATCTGCTGCACTTCCACCATTTCCAAAAAGTAAAATTTTATTACCAGCTTTTAAAGTTTCAACAGCTAATTTTGAAGCTTTTTCAAGTGGTTCTCCCATAGTTTCTATTACTTTTTGAATTGTCTCTAAATGTGATAAAAATTCATTTTCTATTGTTTTTTTCATATTATTTACCTAAAATTCTCTCAATAGTTGAAGTTGTACTTTTACCCTCAACAAAATCAATTAAAACCGTCTCTTTAGCAATATCTGAACCAACTACTTCTTTACCTTTGTAATCAGCACCTTTTACTAAAACATCTGGCTTAACTCGCTCAATTAGTTCATAAGGAGTATCTTCATCAAAAATAACCACATAATCCACACACTCTAAAGCAGATAAAATATAAGCTCTATCATCATGGTTGTTTATTGGTCTATTTTCCCCTTTTAATCTTCTAACACTATCATCTGAATTTACACCAACGATTAAGATATCACCCAAAGCTTTTGCATTGTTTAAATAAGATACATGACCTTTGTGTAAAATATCAAAACATCCATTTGTAAAGATGATTTTTTTATTTTGTTTTCTAAGTCTTTTTGCTACTTTTTTTATCTCTTTTACTGTTTTTATGTGTAATTCAATAGAGCTTTTATGCAATGTTGCTTTATAATCTTCTATCTCATCAAGTGTAACTGTTGCACTTCCAAGTTTCCCTACAACTACACCAGCAGCTAAATTTGCAAACTCTAAAGATGCGTATATATCTTCAGTTAAAGATAAGGCATATCCAAGTGATGCCAAAACAGTATCACCAGCACCTGTTACATCATAAACTTCTCTTGCTACTGTAGGTTTTATAGTAACTTCTTTATCTTTTAATACTGCTATTCCATCTTCACTTAAAGTAATTACTGACATCTCTAAGTTTGCTATTTTTTGTAGCTCTTTTAGGGCATCCCTTAAACTATCAGGTGAATCAATTTTTATACCAGTTGCAATTTCTGCTTCTTTTTTATTTGGAGTTAAAAAATATGCACCCTCATATTTTTTGTAACTTTTACCCTTTGGATCTACTATTACTTTTTTATTATATGAATTTGCTATTTTAATTATTCTTTGAGTTAAATCATTTGTTAAAACACCTTTACCATAATCTGATAATAGCACCAAATCATATCCATTGATTATTTGTTGTAATTTAGCATAAAGCTTATCAGTAGAATCAAAAGAGATATTATTTTTGCTCTCGTGGTCATATCTTACAACTTGAGATTTTGATGCCATGATTCTTGATTTTTTAGAAGTTTTACGACCCTTTTGAAGTATTAAATAACTTTTTGCATCAGTTGCATCAATCAAATATTTTACCTCTTCAGCAACACCATCATCCCCAACAACTGATAAAACACCAACATCAGCACCAAGACTTAAAAGGTTACTTATTACGTTACCTGCTCCTCCTAATACTGAAGTCTCTTTTTGAATATCTACAATTTGTACAGGAGCTTCTGGTGAAATTCTATCACAAGTTCCCCATAAGTAGTGGTCAACCATTAAATCACCAATAACTAAAATATTTGGTTTTTTTTCATTTTGTAAAATTCTTTCCATTATTTAACCTCCACTTCATATATTCTTTTAATCTCACTAATATAATCTTTTATTCCATCTTCCATCTCATATCTTGGCATATAATTTAAATAAATTTTTGTATCTTCTATATTTGCTTCAGTATGAAATTGATACTGACCAATATATGGATTTGGAATATAATTTGTCCCTAAATTAGTCCCTAACTCTTTTTGTAAGATATCTGCAATATCTTGGAAAGATCTAGCTTTCCCAGTTCCCACATTGTAAACTCCACTTTTTTTAGGAGTTGCTGCTTTTATATTTGCTTGAATTACATCTTCAATATAGATAAAATCCCTTAGAATTTTATCACTTCCTTCAAATAATTTTGGTGTATTACCAGCTAATATTTGGTGACCAAATTGTATCATAGTTGAAGCTGTTTTATTTTTGTAATACTCCCTTGGACCATACACATTGAAATATCTAAGCCCTACAATAGAGATATCTAAATCTTGTTTTAAATAATCATAAGTAATATTATCCATCATAAGTTTTGAAAAACCATAAACATTTCCAGGGTTTTCATTTCCTACTGTTTGAGGAGAAGCAGCATCACCATAAGTTGCAGCACTACTTGCATAAATCATATTTGCATTGTGTTTAATTGCAATTTTTAATAAGTCTTCATAGGCATTTACATTTGTTTTTATCATCAAGTCTTGCTCACTAGCGGTCGTATCTGAAATAGCAGCCTCATGGAAAATAAAATCAAAATCATAATCTTCATCAATTTGTTTTAATAGCTTTTTATCATTGATATCGCCACTTATAACAATACCTTTAAAACCTAATAAATTTTTATAGTGACCAAAAGACTTTAAATTACCATTGCTTAAAGTCTCACCACTTCTAAATAAATCTAATGCAATAACCTTTGATTTTGGATAATTATTTTGAAAATAAAAGCATAAATTTGAACCAATAAATCCAGCAGCACCAGTAATTAATATAGTTTTTTCATTAAAATCATATTCTGTATATTTCATATTTTCCTACTTTACATAAATGGGCTTTATTCTATCGAAAATTAAGTTACGGTTTTATAATAAAAGTTAAGAAAGAGGGATAATTATATTTTTTACTTCTTTAATAGAATTACATACAAAATTTGCCAAGCTACTTTTTTCATCAAAATCATGTCCTGATTTTACTTGAATAGTATTTTTTATTCCACTATTTTTTGCACATAAGATATCAGATTCTTTATCTCCAATAAGCCATGATTTTTCTAAATTTATTTTATGATTTTTTAAAATATTATCTATCATACCTGTATTTGGTTTTCTGCAATTACACTCTTCATTTGGTGCATGAGGACAAACTTCAACTTGAGATATAATAATATCTTTTTTTTCAAACTCTTTTACCATCCATGAAGTTAGTTTATTAAAATCATCTTGTGTATAATAACCTCTACCAATGCCTGATTGATTGGTTATTATAAAAAGTTTAAATCCAAGTTTCTGAAGATAATTTAATGTATCAAAAACCCCATCTATAAACTCAAAGTCTTCAACTTTGAATAAATAGTTTTTTTCAACATTTATAACTCCATCCCTATCTAAAAAAATTGCTTTTTCCATGATTATCCATTATAAGTCGTATGTTGTAGATGAAACTCCAGAAGCTTTTATCTTCTCACAGATTTTTCCATTATTTTCATCTATTACAGTAACATTTAGTTTTCTATTTTCAATAGAAATTGAGATACAATCTGATTGATTATCTTTAAAAGTTGCAGTTGTACCATCCACATCCCATATATTTTGATTAAGAGTTAAAGCACTACTAAATTCATCCAAATTGTCATTTATTAAATAATATGCTCTAACTGATGAGACAATAGTAACTATATCTTTTTTGATAGTAACAGCTTCTGCATTTGCCTTTGTATCTAATAACTTAGGAACTGCCACTGTAGAGATTATACCTATTATAACTATTGCAAAAATTAATTCTAGTAATGAAAAAGCTTTTTTAGATCCCATGCTATACCTTTTAATAATAAAAAAATTATATCATTAAATTTTTAAATTACTTTTTAATTAGAACTAAATGACAAATATTTAGCAATAGCTTCTTTTACTTCATTAACCTTATCTTCATCACCTTGCAATCTATCAAAATATTTTTCAATTGGTTCAGCCTTATCAATCTCTGAAATTTTAGAAAAAATTTGTAGAAATACATAAAAAGGCACATCATCTCCCCTTTTTAAAAAGTGAATTGCCCTTTGAAGGGTAACAAAAGGATTAATATTTACCCTTGTTAAACCATTTTTTTTAGTAAGTACATACTCAATAAACTCTTCTCTTATATAAGCTTCATTTACCTCTATTTTAAAAGTTTTTGTATTTAGTACACATTTAAAACCTATTTTTGTAGAGTAAAAATCAAATATATCTACAATAAATTTTAAATCTTTATTTAAAAATCTTTCCCGATAAACCAATTGGATTAAATCTTCATCATAAAGATAGGTATTAGAATTATTTTCATATAAAAAATACTTTCTATCTAAATTTGCACACACTTTTTCTAAGCTCTCTTTAGTAGTTAAAAATATATCAATATCCCTAAAGCTGTCAGCTTTTATACAAGAACCTGCTAAATAAAACTCTACAAGCTCATCTTCATATGAGTCTAATTTTACATTTTTAAAAAAATTTTCCAAGGTATAAATAACTTTTTCTAGTCTGTAATCAAACTTCAATGTCAAATCGTAAGGAACAAAATCAAAATTATTCCAAAAATCATATGCCATATAAACTCTTTTAAATAGATTTTATTAATTATATATTATTCAACCACAAAATTAGGGTTCAATAAATCTTTTTTATTATAAATTAATGCTTTTTTTGTCTCAAAATTATATGTCATTTTTCCTGCAATTCTTACTATTGCATCAGCCGCAGCTGTATCCCACTCCATTGTTGGTGCAATTCTTGGATAACAATTAGCCTTTCCCTCAGCTACTAAACATAGTTTTAAAGAACTTCCCATAGAAATCAACTCTTTTTCTTTTGTGGTTTCTATATTATTTATATACTCTTGAGTTTCATTAGACATATGAGATTTACTTGCTACAATAATAAACTTATCATCATTTTTTTTGATAGGTAACTTTTCATTATTTTTAAAAGCACCTAAAGCTTTTTTTGCACTATACATGATATCAATTGCTGGAGCATAAACTACACCAAGCACTGGTTCTTGATTATGAATCAATGCAATATTGATTGTAAATTCATCATTTTTTTTGATAAACTCTTTTGTTCCATCTATTGGATCAATACACCAATAATACTCCCAGTTTTTTCTTTCCTCATAATCTGTTTGTTTATTTTCTTCAGACATAATAGGAATATTTGGATATAGTTTTTTTAAACTATTACAAATAATTTCATTAGATTTTAAATCAGCCTCTGTTAAAGGAGATTTATCATCTTTGTACTCAACTTGGAAATCTTTTCTATAAATTTCAATTATTACTTTACTTGCTTCTAAAGCAATGTTTTTTATAACTTCTAAATCAATTTTTTCTAACAATAAATGCCCTTATAAAATATTTGGGATATCAATATTTGTCTCTTTTTGCACATCTGCAACTGTTTCAAAAACAACTTCAATAGGTGCTTCACCTCTGTGTTCTTTATCTACAAATTTTGTTAATGCCTTATGAAAATCAAGTTTAACTGTACCTATTGGTCCATTTCTTTGTTTACCAATAATTACCTCAGCCTCTTCAACAGGTTTGTTTATAAAACTAGATTTATACTCTTCACCTTTATCTTTTGCCTCTTTCTCTTTTCTTGCTTCTTCTCTTTCTTTATAAACATCATCCCTATATACAAACATGATAATATCAGCATCTTGCTCAATAGCTCCAGACTCCCTTAAGTCACTAAGCATAGGTCTTTTATCTGGTCTATTTTCAAGTCCCCTATTTAACTGAGAAAGTGCAATAATAGGGATTTTCATCTCCCTTGCAAGCATTTTAAGTCCCCTACTTATATCAGAAACCTCTTGGTGTCTATCTTTATTTCCCGTTCCTTGCATAAGTTGTAAATAATCGATAATTACCATAGAAATATTATTATCTTTATTTTGTGCTAGTTTTCGTACTCTCGCTCGAAGTTGGTTAATATTTACACTTCCACCATCATCAACAAAAAGTCTTTTTTTATTTAAATCTTCAAAGGCTGCACTTAAATTTGACCATTGTTCATCATTTAAATCCCCTTTTCTAAGATTTTGTAATGGAATTGAAGTTTTAGCCGCTAACATTCTAAGCATCAACTGTTCTGCTGGCATTTCTAGTGAGAAGAAAATCACCCCTTTATTTGCTTCAACATTTTTAAGTGCCATATTTAAAACAAGTGCCGTTTTTCCCATAGCAGGACGAGCTGCTATGATAATCAAATCCCCTTCATTAAATCCAGTTGTTCTTTTATCCAAATCATAAAACCCAGTTGTTTCACCAATAAGGTGTTTCCCACCTAGTTCTTTCATTCTTTTTATATAACTTAAGGTATCATCAGTAATTGTATGGATATCTTTTAATTCACTAGAAGCTGAATCAGTAGTGATTTTATAAAGTTCATTTTGTACAGTATCCACAGCTTGTGTAGCAGGAATATCGTCTTCAATTGCTACTTTTTTTATGGTTGTTGCAAGTGTTGAAAGCTCTCTTTTTACGCTTCCATCTTTTATCTCTTTTGTATAAGCTAATGTATTTGTAATTGGATTTGCTGATAGAATTTCAATAAGAATATCATCATCGACATCTTTAGAATTTACTCTTTTTCTAATAAACTCTTCATCGATTGGTAAATCATCATTATGAAGTTTTTCCATAACTGCAAAGATTTTTTGATGGGCTGGCAGATAAAAATCTTTAGGTTTTAAGATACCTAAAACATCCTCTATCTCATCAGGATTAAATAAAATTGAGCTTAGAACTGCCCTTTCTATGTTTATACTATAAATACTATCCATTATTTCTCCAATTAAAGGATATTATTCTAGCCAAGAATAGATTATTCTTTTGTTAATCTACTCTTTTTGATTTTCTACTTCTTTTTCCACTTCTTCTAAAAATCTCTCAAGAAGTTCTTCTGTTGGCAGTTTTGCAATAGTTTCACCTTTTTTTATAATCAAACCACTACCTTTTCCATAGGCAATTGCAACATCTGCACTTTTTGCTTCACCTAAAGCATTTACAACACAACCCATAACAGAGACATTTAGTGGTGTTCTTATATGTTTTGTTCTCTCTTCAACTTCAGCAACGGCTGTTACTAAATCTGCTTCAATTCTTCCACAAGTTGGACAAGAGATAATATTTAATCCCTCTTTTGTTAGTCCTGCATCTTTTAGTATAGCACGTCCAACTTCAATCTCTTTTTCTAACTCACCAGTAATTGAAATACGCATAGTATCACCAATACCATCAAGTAATAAACTCCCTAAAGCAATAGATGATTTAATTGTTGAGTGAAACAAAGTTCCAGCTTCAGTAACTCCAAGGTGAAATGGATAATTGTTCATAGGTCTCAAATCCCTATAAGCTTGTACTGTTCTTTGAACATCACTAGCTTTTAAAGATACTTTTATATCTGTAAAACCTAAATCTTCTAAAAATTTAATATTATAATCAGCACTTGCAACCATTCCAGCGGCTGTTTGTCCATACTTATCTTCAAACTCTTTTTCTAGTGAGCCACAATTAACTCCGATTCTTATTGGTAGATTTCTATTTTGACAAGCTTTCACAACTTCTCTTACTCTATCTTTACTTCCAATATTTCCAGGATTTAATCTAATACAATCCACACTTTCAGCAGCAATAAGTGCTAATTTATGGTTAAAATGAATATCAGCAACAAGTGGCAAGGAAGTCTGTTCTTTTATACTTTTTAAAGCAAGTGCTGCTTCCATATCAGGAACTGCAACTCTTACAATATCTGCACCAGCAAAATGTAACTGTCTTATTTGCTCAACCGTAGCTTGGATATCGGAAGTTTTACTATAAGTCATAGACTGTACAGATATTGGAGCATCACCACCAATTGCAACATTGCCAACATAAATCTTTTTTGTAGGGTATCTTTTTATCATGCTGGGATTGTAGCAAAAAAAAATAAATTTTTGAATAAATATTTTTTTTAATATTTTGTATAAGAAATTAGAAATTTGATGAATATAAATGCTTTAAACAAAAAGAGTCTAAAATATGTTAATTTTTATTGGCTTTGAAGGTGGCAACTGACCCTATTCCTTTTCTATTTTTATTTTTAGAGGATTTATTGCTTAACTTAACGCCATTGCACCTGACCCCCAATGGCGTTAAGTTAAGCAAAAACATTAAAAAAGTACTAAAAACAAATTATCTTAAAATATAAATTTCAACTTCTTTTATTCATCAAATAATTATAAATAAACTATAACGATTTACAAATAAAAAACTCACCATAAAACAAGTAATGTATTACAAAAATAATCTATATAAAGTCCTGTTTTTATGGGCTTTATAAGCACTTTTACAATATAATAATAAATATTATTAAAAGGTAAATTATGTCAATTGAACTAAAAAAAAACAATATTGAATTTAGAGTTTTTTAAAGATAAAATACTATCTGATAGTTTTAAAAGTGAAAATAAGATGAATAAAGAAGATTTTACAAGAAATAGAAAATTACCCTTTTCAAAAGTATTATTAACAGTTGTCAGAAAAGGTGTTAAATCTATACAAAATGTCTTAAATGAAACACAAAAACATTTAAGTATCTTATTAGATGAAGATTTGGAAACTGTTTCTAAAAGTGCTTATTCCCAAGCTAGAGATAAATTAAATTATACAGCTTTTAAAGAACTAGCAAATGATGCTAGTGATATGATGTATAGAGATTATGATTATAAAACATATAAAGGATTTAAATTATTAGCAATAGATGGAAGTATGGTAACTTTACCTTTTAATGATGATGTTAAAAAAGAGTTTTGTACTACTAATGTTGTTAATCAATATGAAGATAAATCTAAAATAATAGTACAAGCTAGAGTTTCTGTTTTATATGATGTTTTAAATAATATAACTCTTGATTCAATAATCATAGATTCTAAAACAAGTGAAATTAAAATTGCAAAAGATAATCATTTTAAAAAACTTCAAAAGAATGATTTAGTTATTGCAGATAGAGCTTATCCATCTTATGAATTATTTACAACTATAACAACAAAGTATAATGCAGACTTTTTAATTAGAATGAAGAAAAGTTGGTATAAAGATATTCAGTTTTTATTTGATAAAAACAGCTTAGTAAAAGATACTGTCGTAACATTAAAACCAACAACTAAAAAACTCAATAAAGAGATAATAGAACAAAACTTACCCTTAAATATAAAAGTTAGATTTGTACAAGTTATCTTAGATGATGGAGAGGTTGAAGTACTAGGAACTTCTGTATTAAATAGTAAGGTACTAAAAACAGATGATTTTAAAGAGTTATACTTTAAAAGATGGGGAATAGAGAGTTTTTATGAGATTATTAAAAATAGATTATCTTTAGAGAATTTTACAGGATTATCAGCACTTGCAATAAAACAAGATTTTTATGCAACAATATTTATAAGTAATTTAGAAACCTTAGTTACTTTCAATAGTAATGAAAAGCTATCTAGTAAAACAAATATTAAATTTAAACAAAAGATTAATAAATCTATCTCTTTTAATACAGTTAAAAACTACTGCTTTGAACTCTTTTATAGTAACAAAGATATAGAGATAATATTTGAAGAGATGAGTAAACTATTTTTAACAAATACTATAGCTATAAGACCAAATAGAAAATATGAAAGACCTACTAAAGAAATAGGTAAAAATACTAAAGGTATTAAAAGTGCTAATCATCAGAAAAGGAAGAAAAAAAGTGTTTTTTAGTAGTCGTTAAACACCTTATTTAGAGGATTTATTGCTTAACTTAACGCCATTGCACCTGACCCCCTTTATTGGATTTTTATTTATTAAAAATTGAATTTAAAATTGCTATTCTAAAAGATTCTTCTACTAATATATTCAACTCTTCAAAAGATGTTGATGATTCAAACATTTGCCTAAAATCCATAAATAAATGTTGTTTAACATTTTTCATACCTTTCTCATCTTTATTTTTTAGTATATTTTTCACTTTAATTATATATTTATAACTATCAGAAACATTAATGCCTTTTGATGTTAATATCTCTTCAATCAACTCTATTTTCCCTAATAATGTAGTAATTAATTCTTTTTCTTTCTCAGTATATGCCATTTTATATCACTTTCTAAATTGTTCAGGGAACAGTGTCTTAAATTCTTCAATCGTATAAACTTTTCCTGTTTTTCCATCTCTAACACTTTTTACCCAGTTTAGTGAATAATCTCTAGGTAATAAAACTTGGTCAGCATTACCTCTATATTTTGGATTATCAACACCAACAGGTTGTTCTGCAACCTTACCAAGATTCAGACCATTGGGGGTCAGGTGATAACGATAACTTTATCAAGTACTTCTCCTAATTATCTTATTAACTGCAGGCTGGGATATTCCAATAATTTTAGCAATTACATACTGTGAATATCCTTGTTTATATGCCTCTAATATATGTTTATTTCTTGTTTGATTATCCGTAACTTCATGAAAGAGTTTTTTTAGTTTTTCTTTATCTACTTTTTTCTCAATATCTGGTGCATCTACTAAACTTGAAGCTTTTAGTAATTCTTTCAAGTCTGCACTATCTATCTCTAAAGTAAAAAAGTTTTCTATCTCATTAATATTTTGCCCATATATTTTTACTATCCAAGAATTTTGTAAATATGTAGGAACTTTTTCTTCTTTAAAAAAATGATAACTAGAACTATAAGGATAATATTCTATTCTTTCAACTATTTTTGCTTTTAATGGATTTTGTTCAATATATCTCATTAAAATATAAAGGTAAGCTTCATTTGCCACATACCATGATTTAAATCTTCCTTGCCACAAATGTCCACTTCTTTTATACTTTTTATTAAAATATATTGCGTATGTAGAATTTAAATATCTCATAAATTTTGAAAGATTTTCTTCTTTTAGTTCAATTAGAAGGTGGTAATGATTATTCATTAGGCAATAGTTATGCAAAGTTATATTAAACTTTACACAGCCATCAGATAATAAGGTTAGAAAATATTCAAAGTCATCTTTATCATAAAAAACAACTCTTCTTTCTACTCCTCTATTTACAATATGGTAATATCCTGCTATTTCTATTCTTGGTCTTCTTGCCATACTTACACCTTTTGCAATAAGATAAAAGTATTTTAACTCAGATATTTTTTTATAATTCAATTAATTACATTTTGCAATATTATTTATGTAACTTAGGTTATCGTTATCACCTGACCCCTATTTTAATTTTACTGTTTTACTGACCCCTATTTTAATAACCATAAAAATCAAAAAACTCAGTAATAAAACTTTAATTATTGGCATTTTTTTCTCTTTCTATATCTTTTTGTACTTCAGGTAAAACTTCATTTTGAATAAACTTTTGAACGTTTGTATTATTTTCATATGCATCTTTTATAAGTATATATGTACCTCCAATTGTTACAAATAAAATAGATGAATATGCAATAAATCTTAAAAATGGAGTATATCGTTTGTCATAAGGATGATTTTTATCATATTTTTTTAAAACTTGGTCAAGAAATATTCTTCCATATCCTATTGAAACTCCAAAAATCATTAATATCCAATTACTACCAACTATAAAATAAAAAATTATAAAACATATACAAAATGCTATTCCAATATGCAAAATTTCCATTAAAGTAAATTTATATTTATTCAATCCACTATCTGTATCTAAATATTTTAACAACCACTTAATATAATAATTCCAAATTTTTACTATCATGGATTTACCTTTATAAACTTCATTTTGGTTACATTATTAGTTGATTGTATATCTATGATTTTAACATTATTTTTATTATTATATATATTTTGTAACTCTTGATTATTTTGACTATCTCGTTGTTGTTCTAATTGTTTAATTTTATCTTCATAATTATCTATTGATTGCACAGTATTAATTATACTTAATCCTGCTCCTGCTTGTTGCAATATTCTAGGTGATAAGGGATTTCCTAACCCTGCAGGTACAATTGTATTTTGAGGGTCTAATCCATTACTATTATAGTTCCTATATGTATCAATAACCCAAGCAGGTATAGATACTTCTGGAGCACTTACTAATCCTGCTCCTGTTAATCCAAGTGATACTAAAGTATCTTTTACTATTTTAGAATTACTTGATGGAGTATATAATGAATTTCTATAATTATTTATATCCATCATTGGAACTAATTGCATTGTATTTCTATCAAGATATACTTGTCCTTTTGAGGCTTCTGTAAAATATTGTTTAGCTTCATCTATTACAAACTGAATGTCATCTTTTTTATCTTTATATACTGTATTTAATTGTAAATCAATTAAAGATTTATCAAAGAAATTTACCATTCCTTTTTGCGTTGTTAAAAATATATTATCAATACTTTCTTTTGACATATTAGATGTTTCAGCTAAGGCTTCTTTTAAATCTTTTGCATCTTGCATATAATTTAAAGCTATCTCTTCTTTTCCTAAAGCTCTATTATCGCCTTTATTCTTATCAATCCCACTAAACTCAGTATTATTAGCAGTAATCAAAGGGTCATTAAATACTGAATTTACAGATGTTACT
>NZ_JBNKXY010000009.1:0-127543 GCF_050300555.1 Arcobacter sp. | reverse complement strand
AGCTCGCATAGCTCCAATGGTAGAGCAGTCCCATGGTAAGGGAAAGGTTGTAGGTTCAACTCCTACTGTGAGCACCATTTATTTTTATTCATTTAGTTTGATTTGCTTTTTGCATAAAATTATAATTATTGTGAGAGTTGGTTTATTGTTATTTATGGGTTTAAGTTTTATTATTAAACTTTTTGTACGGAATAAAGAGTAATATTACTCTTCTATTCTTGAATTTTTTTCCTCAATTCCTGACATTCCAAATCTTCTTGTTAATTCTTGTTTAATTCTATCAGGAGATATATTTTTACTCGCTAATGCAACCATACAATGATAAACTAAGTCAGCTCCTTCATAAATCATTTCTTCTGTATCATTATCTTTTACAGCAAATGTAAATTCGCCTGCTTCTTCAACAATTTTTTTAAGCATTGAATTTTCTTTTCCATTTAAAAGTTTTGCAGTATATGATTTTTTTGGATCATCATTTTTTCTTTCACAAATCGTATGATATAAATTATCTAAAACCGAATAAGTTTCATTCATATTTACTTCAACATTACTGATAATAGTATCTGATTCTAAATTTGTGAAAAAGCATGATTTTCTTCCAGTATGGCATGCTACACCTTCTTGAATTACTTTAAGTAAAATTGTATCATTGTCACAATCAATTAAAATTTCTTGAACTTTTTGTGTATGACCGGATTCTTCACCTTTTTTCCATAGCCTTTGTTTACTTCGACTAAAGTAGTGAGCATATTTTGTTTTATGAGTTAATTCTAAGGCTTCTTTATTCATATAAGCAAGCATAAGAACTTCATTAGTATTATATTCTTGAGTTATAACTGGAACTAAGTCGTTCATTTTTTCCCAGTCAATTTTATCAATATTCATTGGAGTACCTTTGGAAGATTAAAGCAAGGGTAATCCTTGCTTTAAATTATTTATTTATCGAAGAATTAACAGCTTTATCTTTTGTATCTACCCAAATATTTGGAGTAGAACCACCAGGAGTTAAGAAGATTTTAGCATCTTTATTTTCTCTAAGTGCTTCATTAAATTTACCTTGAACTTCAATTTGTTGCATTTTAAGTAAATTTGGTGTTAAAGACTCAGCAATTACCTTATTTGCTGCAGCTTGAGCTTTAGCTTCAATTGTTACAGCATCTGCTCTACCTTTAGCTTCAATTCTGTTTGCTTCAGCATCACCAGCAGCTTTAGCAGCTCTTTTTTCAGCTTCTTGTTTAGTTCTTTGAACTTCATATTTTACTCTTTCAGATTCTTGATTAGCAATTTGAACTCTTTCAATTTGTTCTTTAATCTTAGGAGGAAGTACAATCTCTCTTAATTGAACTGATAAAAGAGAAACAGGTTTACCATCAAGTTTTTCAATGTTTGCTCTAATACCATCTTCAATTTTAATTGCTATTTCATTTCTTTTTGTTGGTAATTCTTCAGCTGTATATGTTCCAACAACATTTCTAACAATGTCTCTTACAACAGGATTTATAATCTTTTCTTCCCATGAAAGACCCCAGTTAGCAATAGTAGTTGGAGCTCCATCTGCTGTAAGTTTATATTGAACTGTTAATTCAATAGAAACAGGTAATCCCCTTGCATCAAGGATGTTAATTGCTGGATTAAGTTTAATCCCCGCATCAAAACCACCCATTTGTTCAACACTTGAATAGTTGATAAGTCTAACTTTTGTATCAATCACAATTACTTTTTGAATAATTGGAATATAAATATGAAATCCTGGATTTAATGGCATACTTTCATATTTTCCAGCAGTTACTTTAATACCTACTTGCCCAGATTCTATAATAACAAATGGTTTTAGTACAAATAGCATAACTACTATAAGTATAATTGCATAGATGAAACCTGCTTTTTTACCAAAATTTTTAAAAAATTCAGGAGCTTCAAAAGGTGGTTGATAACCACCACCTCCATTAGAACCCCCACCACTGTTCTTCTGTTGTCTATTTTTAAAATAATCATTATCTATTGGCATTAATATCCTTAAATATCTTTAAATTTTTTTGTTCCATTTTTTGAAACACAAAAGATAAAACTAAATAATTTTATCTTTTGTATCTCAACTAAGTAGAAAATCTACTTAGTTAATGTAAGTTAAATATTTAACATATTTCTCATTTTTACCTTGAACTATATCAAAATATCCACTTTGAAGTTTTTCAGTTATTGGACCTCTTTCACCAGCTCCAATAACTCTACAGTCAACTTCTCTTATAGGAGTTACTTCTACAGCAGTTCCAGTAAAAAATGCCTCATCAGCAATATAAATTTCTTCTCTTGTAATTCTTCTTCTTACAACTTCATAACCTAAGTCACGAGCTAAATCAATAACAGTTGCTTGAGTAATTGATTCTAATGAGTTATCATTTGGAGGAGTGATAATTACACCATCTCTAACGATGAAGAAACAAGCTCCTGATGCTTCTGCAATATAACCTTGATCATCTCTTAAAAGTGCTTCATCATATCCAGCTTCTACAGCTTCATATTTAGCCATTTGTGAGTTTAGGTAGTTTGCAACTGCTTTTGCTTTTCCCATACCTGATGTATTTGGAGTTCTCGTAAAAGATGAAATTTTAACTCTAACACCTTTTTTTAGTCCTTCTTCACCTAAATATGCACCCCATTCCCATGCTGAAACAGAAACATTAACTGGTGCATCTTTATGATATAATCCCATAACACCATAACCTAAATATACAAGAGGTCTAATATAAGCACCTTGTGTTAATTCATTTTTTTGTAATAATTCAACTTGTGCCTTATTTAATTCTTCTTCTGTAAATGGAACATCCATTAAAGTCATTTTAGAAGAGTTTAGCAATCTTTTTGTATGTTCTTTTAATTTAAAAATAGCACATCTTCCATCATGAGTTTTGTATGCTTTTGTTCCTTCAATTGCACCATTACCATAATGTAAAGTATGGCTTAGTACATGAACTTTAGCATCTTGCCAATCAACAAATTTACCATCCATCCAGATGTATTTTGCTTCTGTCATCCTATTTTTCCTATATTAAATTTTTGATAAATAGTCTATCGAAGTTTTGATTAAACAAAAGTGAATAAATAAGGTTATATATAAAAATAAGTAATACACAGAAGTAAGAAAATTTATAATGTTAAGTAATAAAATCTCTCTTTAAATATAAAAGAGAGATTTTTAAATAAATTTTATTTGTGATTTGAAATGGCTTCTGCCATTTGAATTAGGTTTTCAGACCAATTTGCAGCTAGAGGTGTTTGTTTTAATACTTTAATATTAAGCTGTTCAGCGATTGTCTTTGCACTTTTATCAGAAAATTCTAGTTGAGTAAAAATAGCTTTTACCTTTTCTTCTTTTGCTTCATTTATGATATTTTGAAGCATTTTAGGTTTTGGTTCTTTTCCTTCAACTTCAATTGGTAATTGTATTAATCCATACTCTTTTGCAAAATATCCCCAAGAAGGATGAAAAACCATAAATTTAGAATTTGCAGGTAAATTTAGAAATAGGGTTCTTATTTGTTTATCAGTTTTATTAATCTCATCTAAAAAATTCATATAGTTTGTTTTATAATATTCTTGATTTATTGGGTCATTTTTTATTAATGTATCGTAAATATTTTTTGCCATTATTTTTACATTTGATGGGCTAGTCCAAATATGTGGGTCTTTCTCTTCATGATGGTGATGTTCATGTTTTTCTTCATTAAGGGCTTCCATATTATGGTCTTTTTCACCATGAGAATGCTTTTGCATTGGAATTAATTCAATATTTTTTGTCATATCGACAAATTGCATATTTTTATTTTGTTCTTTAAATTTATTTAACCAATTATTTTCAAATTCTAAATTAATTGGAAAATATATTTGTGCTTTAG
Source organism: Arcobacter sp. (assembly GCF_050300555.1). Classification (NCBI taxonomy): domain Bacteria; kingdom Pseudomonadati; phylum Campylobacterota; class Epsilonproteobacteria; order Campylobacterales; family Arcobacteraceae; genus Arcobacter; species Arcobacter sp. Next base: position 123,647 of record NZ_JBNKXY010000009.1, on the reverse strand, counting down.
AAATAGCTTTCATTTGTGATGGTTTAGGTTCATAGGTATGAGGATCACTCCCTGGTTTAACCATAGTTGTTACAGTTACCTTTTCTCCACCGATTTTTTCAACAAATGTTTGTTGGGGTAAAATACTAACCACTATATTTGTTTTTGCATAGATAATATTTATCAAGACAAATAGTGTAAATATAAATTTCATTTTCTTTCCTATTGTTAATTTTGCAACTTAGTTGCATAAATGGAATAATATAACAGGAAATATTAAATGCGACTTAGTTGCATTTAAAGATTTATTGATATAATTTTAATTTAAAATATTGTACAAATAGCTAGATAAAAATGAGGGAAAGTATGAATCAACAAGAATTTTGGAATAGTAAGTTTTCTAGGGACGGATATTTGTATGGTTTAGAGGTAAATCAGTTTATAAAATATTGTTATGATAATTTTAAAAAAAGTCAAAAAGTATTATGTTTAGGAGAAGGAGAGGGGAGAAATGCAATTTTTCTTGCCAAAAAAGGTTATGAAGTTGAGGCTATTGACGCATCTGATGTTGGATTAAATAAACTTTATGAACAAAGTAAATTGGAAAATGTTGAAGTTAAAACTACATGTATAGATATAAATAATTGGGAACCTGAAAAAAAATATGGAGCTATACTGTTTACTTTTATGCACTTAAAAATTGAAGAGTTGAAAATATTGTTAAAAAAAGTAGAAAATTCACTTAAAGAGAAGGGTTTTTTTGTGGTGGAAGTTTTTTCAAAAAATCAAATTGAAAAAAATAGTGGTGGTCCAAAAGATTTAGAATTATTATATAGTGTTGATGATTTTAAAGATAATATTAAAGAGTTAAAAATACATAAACTAGAAGAGGTAATTGTAGAATTAAATGAAGGAACTGGTCATCAAGGTGAAGCTAGTGTAATAAGGCTAATAGCGCAAAAGATTTGATTTTAACAGGTATTTAACAAACTTTTTAGTACACTCTATCACTAAATATTGAAGAATAAATAAGAGATAATAAATATAATGAAAAATAAAATAGATGAAATAATTAAAAATAAAGTACTGATTATAGATGGAGCTATGGGAACACAGCTTCAAGCTTCAAAGGTAAAACCTGAAGCATGGAAGTATGATAACCAAGATTTAGAAGGGTGCAATGAACTTCTTAATGAAACTGCACCTGAGATTTTAGAAGGGATTCATGATGCCTATGCAAAAGCAGGTGCAAATTTAATCTCAACTAATACCTTTGGAACAATGCCATGGGTACTAGATGAGTATGGAATCTCTTCAAAAGCTTATGAATTATCTAAATTAGGTGCGCAACTTGTAAAAAAATCTTGTATCAAATATGAAACAGCTGATGAGCCTAGATTTTGTTTAGGTTCTATTGGACCTGGAACAAAGCTTCCATCACTAGGACATATTAGATATGATGAGATGTATGATGGGTATAAAGAAGTAGCAAATGGTTTAGCTGATGGTGGATGTGATATATTTTTACTTGAAACTTGTCAAGACCCACTTCAAATAAAAGCTGCTCTTCATGCTTTAAATGATACTCACCCAGAAATTCCTGTAATGGTATCTGTAACTATTGAATTATCTGGAACTATGTTAATAGGAACAGATGCTATGACAATAGCAGCTATAATGAGTCCTTTTAATATTTTATCTTTAGGATTTAACTGTGGTACTGGACCAAAACAAGTTCACAAGCACGTAAAAACATTAAGTGAAGTTTGTAAGTTTCCAATTTCAGTTCATGCAAATGCAGGACTTCCTCAAAATAAAGGTGGAGTTTCATATTATCCAATGGGACCTGAGGAGTTTACTGAACTACAAAGTAGTTTCTTAGATATAAATGGAGTATCATTTTTAGGTGGTTGTTGTGGTACAACACCTGAACATATTGAAGCTTTAGCCAATAAAGTAAGAGGTGTAAAACCAAAAGCACCAAGTGGCTTTTTAAAGGCTTCTTTGGCATCACTTTTTAATACAGTTCCTTTAAAGCAAGATCCAGCTCCTTTACTAATAGGTGAGAGAAGTAATGCTACTGGTTCAAAAGCTTTTAGAGAATTACTTAAAGATAATAATTATGAAGGAACATTATCTGTTGGGCAACAGCAAGTGCGAGCAGGAGCTCATATTATTGATGTAAGTGTTGGATTTGCTGGACGGGATGAAACAGGAGATATGGATAAGGTGGTTGAACTTTATTCTCAAAAAGTTTCACTTCCTTTGATGCCTGATTCTACGCAAATAAAGGCCTTAGAAGCAGCACTTAAACAAATAGGTGGAAGATGTATTATTAACTCTGTAAACCTTGAAGATGGGGAAGAGAAGTTTGATGCGGTGTGTAAACTTGCCAAAAAATTTGGTGCTGCACTTGTTTGTTTAGTTATTGATGAAGTAGGAATGGCAAAAACTAAAGAAGATAAAGTAAGAATTGCTGAGCGAATTTATGATTTATGTGTGAATAGACATGGATTTAATCCTGAAGACTTAGTTTTTGATATGCTTACTTTTACTATAGGAAGTGGAGATGATGAGTATAGAACAGCTGGTATTGAGACTATGGAAGCAATTAGAGAATTTCAAATACTTCATCCAGAAGTGGGAACTACATTAGGACTTTCAAATATCTCTTTTGGACTTGATACAAAAGCTAGAATTTATCTAAACTCTATTTATCTAGACCATTGTGTAAAAGCAGGACTTACAAGTGCCATTGTAAATGTTAAACATATTTTACCATTAAATAAAATCACAGAAGAAGACAGAAAGGCTTGTGATAATTTGATTTTCAATAATCAAGAAGATGGTGACCCTTTATTTAAATTTATTGACCATTTTTCAAATGTTGATGCTCAAGAAGACCAAAGTGATGAAGAGTATCAAAAATTAGAGCCAATAGATAAAGTAAAAAAACTTTTATTGGATGGGGACAAAGATAGACTTTTACCTTTAGTTGATGAGTTAAGACACAATGTAAATCCAGAAATCATAGTAAATGAGTGGTTAATTGATGGTATGAAAATCATAGGTGAACTTTTTGGTTCAGGTCAAATGCAGTTACCATTTGTACTTCAAAGTGCTGAAACTATGAAAGCAACAGTTGATGCTTTAAATCCATATTTACCAAAAGAAGAAAAAGCTAGTGAAACAGTACTTGTAATTGGAACAGTTAAAGGTGATGTTCATGATGTGGGTAAAAACTTGGTTGATATTATTTTAAGTAACAATGGATTTAAAGTAATAAATATAGGAATAAAAGCTGATATTAATGATTTTATTATAGCTGTTCAAGAACATAAAGCACAGGCTATTGGTATGAGTGGATTACTTGTAAAATCAACAGCAGTTATGAAAGATAATCTTGAAGAACTTAAAAGACAAGGTATTGATATACCTGTACTTTTAGGAGGAGCAGCACTTACTAAATCATTTGTAAATGAGTATTGCAGACCTTTATATGATGGTCCAATATTTTATTGTAGAGATGCCTTTGATGGAGTTGTATCTATGCAAAGAATTGAGTCTGGAGATTCACTTAATACACAACTTGCCGCTGATTTGATAAAAGATGAAGATGATATTAAAAAAGAGAAAAAAGAGGTGCTTATTCCTCCATATGAGCAAATAGAACTACCTCCAAAAGCTGATTTTACATTTCCACCACTTTGGGGAAGAGTTACTCAAAATAAAGCTTTATTAAATAAAGATTTGATTTTTTCTTGGATAAATCATAGGGTTTTATTTAGACAAAGATGGGGATATAAAAAAGGTGCAATGAAAGCAGATGAGTTTTTAGAGCATGAAGAAAATGTGGTAAAACCGTTATATGAAAAATATAAAGAAGAGTTTTTTGAAAAAAATATTTTTGATCCAATTGCTATTTATGGTTATTATCCTTGTATTTCCCATGACAATAAACTTTATATTTTTGACGAAGAGTATGCCTTTCATAGTTTAAAAGAGGCACAAAACGTACCTCCTTTGGAAAAGGCTATAAAAGTATTTGAGTTCCCAAGACAAACAAAAGCACCACATAGATGTATAGCTGATTTTTTTGCAAATGATAGATTGGATGTGGTTGCCTTTACACTTGCTAGTTCAGGTTTGAAATTGACATCTTATGAAAATGAACTTTATCAAAATAGTGAGTTTTCAAAATATCATCAAATTCATGGTTTGGGAGTTGAACTTGCAGAAGCTTTAGCTGAGGTAATTCATAAGCAAATAAGACTTGACCTTGATATAGTTCAAAAAGAAGGACATACTTTAAATGATGTTCAAATGAAACAGTATGTAGGGTGTAGATACTCTCCTGGATATGCTGCTTGTCCTGATTTGGAACAAAGTAGGGATATATTTGATTTATTAAAGCCTGAAGAGTTTGGAATAACTTTAAGTGAAACTTTCCAAATAGATCCAGAACAATCAACTTGTGCTATAGTGGTGCCACATCATAAAGCTAACTACTACAATATTTAGAAAGAAATAGCCACTTTTGGCTAATTTCTGCGTTGAAGTTGAAAATTTATAAACTCACTTACTTATAGTAAGCTCCTTCATAAATTTACAACTCCGCCTTGAACTAAACCAAAATTGACTATTTCAAGTTTTAATTATGAGTGGTCTCTTTTAGTTTTTTACGAAATTGAAATTTAAACAATCGAGAATATATGAACAACAATACAAAAGGTATATTAATAACTGCTTTGGGTGTTTTGATAATGAGTTTTGAGTCTTTATTTATAAAGCTAACTTCCATTTCACCTTTTACTTTTTCTTTTTATCTTGGAATATGTATGTTTCTATCTATGATGATAACATTATTAATAAAACAAAGGGATATTGTAAGAGAAGTTACAAAAACATCTTTTTATATTTTTATTTTATGCGGAATATTAATGGGTAGTGCAAATATATTTTTTATTTGGGCTATAAAAAGTACAACAGCTGCAAATGTTGTGCTTATCATAGGTACAGGAGCTTTATTTACATCTTTTTTCTCTTATTTATTTTATAAAGAAAGAATAAAAATAAATGTTCTTATTGCATCATTTTTTATGATTATTGGTCTTCTTATAATTTTTAATGATAAGATAGGAGTAGGTAGTTTAAAGGGTAATCTTTTAGCCCTTTTATGCACAATGACGTTTTCTTTATCTTTTGTTTTTATGGCAAAACATACAAAAATAAACCGAATAGCATTGACAGCTATGACTGGAATGGCATTAGCAATAATAGCATATTTTGTAAGTGATACTATAAGAATAGATTTTTATAATCTAAGTGTTGTAGCTGTAATGGGATTGATAATTACACCATTCTCAAGGGTTTTGATATTTAATGGTACAAAATTTATAAATGCAAGTGAAGTAAGTCTTTTATTAATTATTGAAACAGTTATGGGACCTATTTGGGTTTGGATGATTTTAAAAGAAGTACCAAGTTCTTATACTTTTGTAGGTGGGAGTATTATTTTATTGACTTTGATAGTAAACTCAATGTACATCATGAAAAAAGAATAGCCACTTTTGGCTGATTCTTACTTATATAACTGTTTATCGTGATATTTGCTTAAAGTTAATAAAGCAACAAAACTTCCTAAAAGTGCAAAGCCCATATCACTTTGGGTATCCCAAATGTAGCCTTGCGTTCCTAAAAATGCAGTGGCATCTGTCCCACTTAATAAAGCAACCCACCACTCTATAAGTTCATAAAAAGCAGAAAATGCTAGACAGAAACAGATTATAAAAAAGTTTCTCCATTTTGGAAATGTAATTATATTTTTTCGTATAAGTATTTCTCTTGCAATTATTGCAGGAATAAAACCTTGAGCAAAATGGCCTACTTTGTCATAGTTATTTCTACTTTGATTTAGTAGTTCTTTAATAGTGTCAAATAAAGGAACTTCAGCATAAGTATAGTGACCGCCTACCATTAAGATAACAGAGTGAATAAGTATAAGAGTATAAGTAAGTGGTGTCAATCTAAAAGATTTGTAAGTATAAGCAAGGATTAAAAAACCTAAAATTGCAGGAAATACTTCTAAAGCCCAAGTAAATTGATCTTTTGGGTTTATTCCTGACCAAATAAAAATAGTAATAAAAATAAGAAGCCATAAATATTTCATAAAGTATTATATCTAATTAACCTATTTATTTTATACATTTAAATATAATTACACATGAAAAAAACATTTACAAAAATATTTAAAGATAAAAAATTACCTTTTTTAGAACTTCGATATTCTAACTCAAATAAGCACTATAAAAAACATTTTCACGATACTTTTTCCCTTGGTATAAATGAACAAGGGCTTAGTGTTTATACTAACAACGATAAAGTTTATACCTTAGATGATAGTAGTGGTCTAAGCATTGTAAATCCGTATGCTGTTCACTCTTGTAATTCTTGTACTGAGGTATTAAATATATATTATATGCTGTATTTAGATATCGCTTGGTGTAGAGATATTCAAAAAAGTATTGATGATAGGGTTAGTGATTTTGTAAATATACCTGTGGATATTTTAGATGATAAAGCTTTTTATAATGAGTACTTAAGTCTATGTAAATTTCTTTTCTCGGATAATCATATTTTAGATAAGGAAGATGTTTTAATTGATTTTTTTATAAGATTTTTTTCTCTTTTTTTAGATAAAAGTGAAGTACCAACTATAAATAAAGAGTATGATGAAATAGTTTTATTTTTACAGAAAAATTATAAAGAAAATATTTCAATTGAAGAGTTATCAAAAATTTTTAATTTAAATCCTTATTATATAATTAGGCTTTTCAAATCCAAAATAAACTTAACACCTCATGCCTTTTTAATAAATCTAAAAATAAATAGAGCTAAAGAGTTATTACAAGAGGGAACTTCTATAGTTGATACGGCTTTAGAGTGTGGTTTTTTTGATCAAAGCCATTTTCATAAAAATTTTGTCAAAATAGTTGCAACAACACCAAAAGAGTATAGACTCAATTTTGTACAATAAATTATTTTAAAAAAAATATATACTTTTTCTAAATTTTATTTAGGAAAATATATGAGTTTTGCAATTTTTTTGACAATGTTTTCTTTTTCTTTGGTGATGTCTATTTCTCCTGGTCCTGTTAATATGATGATAATAACTTCAAGTATAAACAATGGATTTGCTAGAACATTTAGTTTTATATCAGGTGCAACTATTGGATTTATTCTTTTGTTGTTAGCTATTGGTTTTGGTCTGTCTAAGATAATAAATCTTTATCCAGATATTTTATTATATGTCGAAGTTTTTGGATTTACATTTATTATGTATATGGGATATAAGATTTTAACTTCAAAACCAAGTTTATCAATAAACAAATCCGATAATGTAAATTTAAAATTTTATGAAGGGTTTTTACTTCAATGGCTAAATCCTAAGGCATGGATTGCTTGTATTTCAGTTGTATCTATGTATTCATCTCAAGAGTTGTTTGCTATTTTTGTAATTATATATTTTGTTGTTTGTTATTTGTCACTGTCATTTTGGGGTCTTATTGGAAGTAAAGTTACAAAAATATTTGATACGGATTTTAAATTACGTATGTTTAATATTATTATGGGAGCTATTCTTATACTTTGTGCTTTATCAATGATTTTTGTAAATCTTTTTTCATAAGTAAATAATTTAAATAGGTATTAGTAAATTTTAGATAAAATCAACGGCATATATAATCATTAGGAATAAACTTGTTAGAAAAAATTTTAAATTTTTGTTTTAGTACTTCTAAGCAACCGGTTTTATTAAAAGATTTATTAGTAGCAAATGTTCAGCATAATGAAAAAATGCATGTTGATGCAGCAAAATTGGGATTTAGACTTAGTATTGGAAAAGCATATATTGTATATATTATGCTTGTTTCTATTTTTGTAATTCCATTAGCTTTAGTTGCGCATACTCTTTTTGCAAAAATTGATGCCCATGCTTCAATTTTAGTTTCTATTATATTTACAGCGATTATTTTTATTTGGTTCAACTTTTTTAGAATCTGGATAAAAGATAAAATGGCAAATAAAGTTATACGAAAAGCATGGGAGATACATTTCCCTTATTTCCCATATGATGAATATAGATTTAAAATCGAAGAGATTTTTCATAGGGCAATGAAAGATGAAATCCCTAAAAAAGATTTAGAGAGATATATACTAGATAATTTAGTTCAAAGCTAAATTATCTTAAATTGATTTCATAATGAATCATCATAAACTCAATAATTGAGTTTACAAAATCTTTTGCAAATTTTTGTCTATTTGTTTGGGTGTCTCTAAATCCTAGTCTAGGTAATTCAACTTGAACAGCATTTATGTTTTCTTCATTAAAAGAGCCATATTTTTTTGTATTGTATGCTCCTTTAAAATATTTATCATCTAAGGCATAAGGAATATTTTTACTTGGAATAGTTTTATACCCTTTTTTTGACATTATTCCAGAAAAACTGCTTTCACCTTTTAGTTGTTCAATAAAAGTTTTTTTAGAAGTTAAAGATAGGTTTTTTATACTTGATGATTTTTGGAATTTTGCTATTTCATTATCTGAAAGTTTTAAAATATCATTACTTAATAAATATCCAAATTCAATATAACTATTTGGATGAGAGTGACCATGTAGGTCAATAAATAAACCTTTTCCAAATTTTTGATTTATTTCTTTTATAAAATTCTCAATAGTAAAATGATAAGTATTATAAATATTTATTGCTGTTTCATTTTCTTGTGTAGCTTCTTTTATTTCTCTATTTACATCTAGTTTTTTTCTGCTTAATTCTAAAATTATTATATAGGGATATTTGCCTGTTTGATTAAAAAATTCCAAGGCAATATCTTGTACCAAAAGGTCTGTATATTTATCTCTACCTTTTTTCCCATATGTTCTATTTGGAATATGCTCAGGTTTTAAATCTCCCCCATGGGGTGCAGAGATAATAATTGGTATGTTACCTTGTAAATATTTAATATAGTTGAAGTTTTTATACTCAAAGTTTGCATTTAAAATAAATGGAATAAAAAGAAATAATAATCTAATCATAAAATGCTTTAGCTTCTTTATTTCTACTTTTTTTTAATTCCATATCTATATATTTTGCTTCTATATCTTTTTTACTTTTTAGTGCAATTGTCTGTTTTCTATTTCCACTTGGATTTATTTCATATATGAAAAAGCCTGCTTCATACATGGATAATCTAACATTTGTAGAGATAGAATAGGTTGTCATAACTGCATCACTTTTACAAAGTTTAAAAATATCTTGAAAATATTCTACACTCCATAACTCTTTATTTACTTCACTAGAAAAGGCATCTTGAAATATAATATCTATATGCTCTAAGGTTTTAATATATTCTCTAGCATCACCTATAAAAACATTGATTTTGATTTTTTCATCTTCATAGGAAAAATTTTTTGCAATAGAGTCAATGATATGTTTTATTTTTTCAAACTCTTTTGGGAAATCAAATTTATCTAAACTCTTTATTAACTCTTCATCTAATTCAGGAGAATAAATCTCTAAGCAGATATCTAAATTATTTTCTAAAATATAATAAATAGTAGAAAAAGTGTTATACCCAATGCCAAAACAAATATCCAAAATCTTTAGATTTTTTGAATCTTTTTTTAATGAAAGTGCTGGAATAACATGTTTGTTTAAAGACTCTTTTATAGCGCCTGTTTTTAAGTCGTGAAAGTGTTGATTGTATTTAGTGGAAAATAGAGTATTTGAGCCATCTATTGTTTGGATTGGTTTATTCATGTGGATTTTAAGAGATATAAAAATATCTCTTAATTTTACTTTCTTAGTTTCCTAAAGATGCTAGTTTATCATCAGATAAATAAAGCTCTTCATTTGACATTACTCCAATTTTGTGAGATAAGATATCTCTTGCTATATCTTTTGCTTCTTCTAGTGAGTGCATATTACAAGTTCCGCATTGGTAAATATTTAATTCTGGGATATCTTCTTGTTTTGCAACATTTAAAACGTCTTTCATAGCAGCTTCCCAAGCATCAGCAACTGTTTCTTCTTTTGGATTTCCAAGTAAACTCATATAAAAACCAGTTCTACAACCCATTGGAGAAACATCAATAATTTCAACAGTAGGAGAGTTTAAATGTTCTCTAATGAAACCAGCAAAAAGGTGCTCTAATGTATGAATACCTTTTTCTCCCATCATTGCTTTATTTGGTGCATAAAATCTTAAATCAAATACAGTAATAATATCACCTGATGGTGACTTCATTGTTTTTGCAACTCTAACAGCAGGTGCTGGCATAATTGTATGGTCAACTTTAAAACTATCTAATAATGGCATATAAAATCCTTCAAATTTGTTATAAAAGGGATTTTAACTTAAAGTTAATAAATTGATGATTATATATAATAATTAGTAAAGATTTTCTCTAACCATTTTTTTAAAAGCTTTCATATGAACTTTTAGCATATTTGGTATGATATCTTCTTTACAAGCATGAACTATATTTGCAAACTCTGGTTTAGAATAAATTGTTGCTCTATCTCGAGCAAGAAGTATTAGTCTATTCATATCATCATCTAATATGATATCTTCTCTATCTGTTATGCCATCATATACATAAAAAAACATTTTTCGCTCTTCGCTTGACATTTGGCAAGAGTCATCGAGCATCTTAAGTGCTAACTTTCCTGCATACTCTATTTCAATAGGTGTAAACTCATATGTATATGCCCAATCATAAGCTTTTTTAAGTATGTCCATTTCTTTTCCTTTTTCTATACAATGCAAGATTTGTACCTTAAAAAGCTTCATATCTTGGATAAAAATTTTCAATGTAACCATAAAATTTCTTTTTTATATTAAAATTTAAATATAATATATGTAGTTAGTATTAATAAAGGAATAATTAGTTGTTATGGAAGATTATAATTTTAAATTAAATAAATTTGATAATAATACTTTTGAACTTTTATTAATAAATAGTTGGAAAAAAGAGACCCTTTTAAAAGATATAAAAGCTTTAGAAAAAACTAATTTATCTAAGAATTCACAATTAATTGTTGATTTTGAAGCTTTAAAAGAGTGTGACTCTTGCTCAATTATATATTTAATCTCTTTTTTTAAAACTTTTCAAAATGTAACCATAAAAAATCTAAACACATATGAAAAAATTTATAAATTTTATGAGAAACATTACCAAGATAATAATTTCAAACTTGAAGAAAAAAGTCATTTTGTTGAGGATATTGGAAAAAAAACCTATGAATTATATTTATCAAGTATAAATTTTATAGAGTTTGTTGGTAAAGTGGTTTATTTTTTTATCTATTCATTAATGAATCCCCGAAAAATGAGATTAAAAGCTATGTTCAAGTATATTGATACATCTGCTGTAAATGCTTTATTTATAGTAGGTATTACCTCTTTTTTAATTGGGGTAGTAATTGCTTATCAAGGTTCAGTCCAACTTGAAAAATTTGGTGCAAATATTTTTATAGTTGAAATGGTTTCTATTACAATGTTTAGAGAGATTTCTCCTTTGGTTACAGCTATTGTAATAGCAGGAAGAAGTGCAAGTTCTTATACAGCTGAAATAGGTGCTATGAAAATAACAGAAGAAATTGATGCTATGCGTACTATGAATTTTGAACCAACGCTATTTTTAACACTTCCTCGTATTTTTGCTCTTGTTATATCCTTGCCTTTATTGGTCTTTTTTTCTGATGTTATTGGTATATTTGGAGGAATGGTTATTTCGTATATTGATTTAAATATCTCTTTTTGGGAGTTTATAAATAGGCTTGGGCAAGAGATTCCTTTAAAACATTTTGTAATAGGGATATCAAAATCAGTATTTTTTGGAATAGCCATAGCTTTAATAGGTTGTTATAGAGGTTTTCAAGTACAAAATAACACCACAAGTATAGGTAAATATACTACTATAAGTGTGGTAAATGCTATTTTTGTTGTAATAGCATTAAATGCTATATTTTCAGTAATCTTTACGGAGATTGGAATATAATGGAAATAATAAGAGTAGATAATTTATCAACAAGATTTGGAGATAATATAGTCCATGATAATATCTCTTTTTCAATAAAAGAAAAAGAGATATTTGGAATAATTGGTGGAAGTGGTGCTGGTAAATCTGTACTTGTAAAACAAATAGTTATGTTAAATAAGATTCAAAAAGGAAGTATTAAAATTTTTGGTAAAGAGGTATCCACTTTATCTTTGCAAGATAGCCAAAATATTAAACAACAGTTTGCTTATCTTTTTCAGTTTGGGGCATTGTATTCATTTTTGAATGTTATAGAAAATATAAGTGTGATGTTAAATGAATATACAGATTTACCAAAAGATTTGATTGAAAAAATAGCATATACAAATTTAGAAATAGTAGGTCTTCCAAAAAGTAGTGCTTTATTATATCCTTCAGAGTTAAGTGGAGGTATGAAAAAAAGAGTTGCATTGGCAAGAGCTATTGCTATGCAACCTAAGATATTATTTTTGGATGAACCAACAAGTGGATTGGATCCTGCAAGTACTGAAAAGATAAATGAATTGATAATTTATTTAAGGGATATATTAAATATGACAATTGTAATAATAACCCATGATTTAGGAACAATAAAAACAGTTTTAGATAGATTTATAATACTTAAAAAAGAAATCATTTTTGATGGAAATATCGAAGATGCTCTTAAATCAGATAATGAATTTACAAAAGAATTATTAAGACGAAAGGAAGACTAAATGGATACCAAAATTAACTTTTTTAAAATAGGACTTTTTATATTGGTTTTCAGTGCACTTATTTTAGGTGTTATTTTTTGGTTGGGTAAATATGGATTTGAAGATAAAAAATTTGATAAATATACAATTTATTTTAAAGAATCAATTTCGGGATTAAATATTGGTTCAACGGTTAAATATAGAGGATATGAAGTAGGAAATGTAGAAGAGATAAAAATCAATCAAAATAATTCAGAAGAGATAGAACTTGATATTTTAATTAAAAAAGGAACACCAATAAAAGATGATATTTACGCTGTATTGGGAAATCTTGGAATTACAGGATTAAAGTATATTGAGTTAAAGGGTGGAAGTCATGCTTCAGAGCTTTTAAAACCTAATGATGCAGGAAAAATGGTTATTCCTTCACATACCTCTATGTTGGCTTCTTTGGAAGATTCAACAGCTGATATTACAAGTGAATTGGTTTTGGTTTTAGGGCAAATAAAAAAAGTGCTTAGTGAAGAAAATATAAAAAACTTTTCTCAAACTATGGTTAATACAAAAAAAAGTATGGAAAATATTGCAGAAGTTTCTGCAAATTTAAAAAAGAATCAAAAACTTATTGATGAATTATTTATAAATATGAACAATTTTGCGAAAACAGGTAGTGCATCTTTTGATTCTATGAATTCATCTGCAATATCTGTAAAAACGTCTGCTGCAAAATTTCAAGAATTATCTCAAAAGCTTTTAGAAAATATTGAAAATGGTTCTTTTAATATAAAAGATTTATCTCAAGAGAGTTTTGATAAGTTAAATGTAGTTTTGGATAGTTTAGAAAATAGTTTAGAAAAAAGTCAAGAATTAATTGATAATTTAAATCAAAGTCCAAGTGATATTTTATTTAAGCAAAAAAATATCAAATATGGACCAGGAGAATTAAATGATAAAAACTAATATAAAGTTACTTCTTTTTTTGTTTGTGGCAATAGTATTTAGTGGATGTGCTTTTAAGCAGACAATCGTCGAAGTAAATCATTATGCTATTGAGTATAAAACAGATAAAAGTTCTTATCAAAATAGCTTAAAATCTATATATGTAGAAGTTCCAACTGTAAATAAAAGTTTTAATACAAATGCAATACTATATAGTCAAAAACCTTATTTATTTGAGCAATATGCAAAAAATAGATGGATAAATTTGCCAAGTAATATGATACATAACTATTTAGTTCAATCATTAGAAAATAGTAATATTTTTAAAGCTGTATTACAAAAAAGCTCAAGTATAGAGTTTGACTATACTTTAAAATCAAATATCACTAATCTTTACCATAGTTTTGAAGGAAAAGACTCTTTTGCTATTTTAAAAGTAAAGTTTGATTTGATATCAAAAAAAGAACTTCTAAAAACATATAGTTATGATAAAAAGATTTTATGTGAGACAAACTCTCCATATGGCTTTGTTATTGCAGTAAACAAAGCTTTTGAAGAGATATCTAAAAATCTGACTTTGGAACTTAGTAAAGAAATCAAATAAAATTTTTTAATAGAAAATTTTGAAGGAAGAGTATGAAATTTGATAAACTTTATACTGCTAGGTTAGTAAAAAGATATAAAAGATTTTTGGCTGATGTAGTTTTAGAAAATGGTGAAGAGGTAACTGCACATGTACCAAATAGTGGTGCAATGACTTCTTGTATAGAACCAAATTGTGAAGTTTGGGTTAGTTTCCATGATAATCCCAAAAGAAAATTAAAATATACATTAGAGCTTACTAAAATGGATGATGTTCTTATTTGTACAAATACAGGTGTTGCAAATAAGATTGCCATAGAAGCAATAGAAAATGGAACAATAAAAGAGCTTCAAGGCTATAGTTCCCTAAAACCAGAACAAAAATATGGAGTAAATTCTAGGATAGATATTTTATTAGAAAGTGAAGATGAAAAATGTTATGTAGAAATAAAAAGTGTAAGCCTAAAATCTGGTAACCATTTGGCATTTCCTGATGCTGTTACTACAAGAGGAAAAAAACATCTAGACGAACTTGTATCAATGGTAAAACAAGGACATAGAGCCGTTATGTTGTATATAATTCAACGTACTGATAAATTGCCATTTAAAATAGCAGATGAAATAGATAAAAAATATAATGATGCTTTGATTGAAGCAAGAAAAAAAGGTGTAGAAGTTTTAGTTTATCAATCAGAGATTTCAAAAGAAGAAATAAAAATCAAAAATAAAGTAGCTTTTAATTAGGCAAAAAAAAAGAGGCTTCGCGGACCTCTTTTTTCCTTTTAGGAGAACAAATGAAGACGTTCGTATTCGTCTTGTAAGAAAATTATAACAAGTGATAATAAATGAATAAACAATCAAAGGTTAATGGAAAGATAACTGGTGTTAAAGTTTTAAAATTTTATATCCTTGAATAATTTTATTTTATAAAAGCCCAAAATTAGCTTCATAAATGATAAATGTTGTATTATTAATTTGATTATTTTAGTGTAAAATAGAAAAGATTTTTTATATAGGATAATTAAATGAATTATAGAAAAAGTGAATATTTAGAACTTCCACATGGGAATACTATAATTTGGAGGTATATGAATCATAGTAAACTACAACGAATGATAAATGATTCTTCAATATATTTTGCAAATGCAAATATATTAACTGATAAATATGAAGTTTCAATACCAGCATCTACTTATAAGAATCAAAAAAAGTTATTAGAAAAATCAGGTTTTAAGGGGAGAGAACTAGAAGAAGAATTATTTCGATTTTATTGGGAGACTAATCCAATGAAAAATTTAGTTTTAATTAATTGTTGGTCAGTTAATCCTTTTGAATCTTATGCGTTGTGGAAAATATATTTAGGTGGAGAAAAAAATGGTATAGCGATAAAAAGTACAGTTTCTAAATTAAGAAAAGCTATAGAAAAAGGGAAGGATAATTATCCAGAAGATTTTTTTATTTCAAAAGTTAAATATAAAAAGCATTTAAATAGTGATGAATTAAGTAGATTCACTGTTATTTCTACAAAAAAACCTTTTTATGATTTTGAAAAAGAATTAAGAATATTTATTTTAAATTATCCTCGTTCTGAAGGAGGTACTAATCCTCCATATGATTTATCTAAAGGAAGAAATGTTAGAGTAGATTTAGATATATTAGTTCATGAAATTTATATTTCTCCTTTTTCAGATACTAAATATAAAGAAGAAATTAGAAAACTTTTTAGTAATAAAAATTTTATTAATGAAAGATTTATTATTAAAGAATCAGAGATTAGAGATATATAACTTATAGAAAAGTATTGATTTTAGTTTGAATTGAGGAAAAGAAATATTTTCAAGCAAGGGAGCCTACATGAAGTAGGTGAGTGCTTGAAAATGTTGTTTTGACGAATAGTCAGGCTAAAAGCGATGCTTTTATACTCTTGCTTCTTCTCTTCTTTGTAGATATTCCCATTTCGCATCTACTCTTTTTTGCCACTCTTCTATGATATGCTCATTTTCAGGTTTAAATAGGTGTTTAAATCTTGGTTGGAATCCTAAATAATCTCTAACAGGCACAATATTTTTTGGTCTGTATGTGATATTTAACTCTGTTCCATCAATGATTTCATATAATGGGAAAACCAATGAATCAACTGCTAAATCAGATGCTTCAATTGTTTGATGTGGTTGAAATTTCCATTCTGTTGTACATGCAGACATAGCATTGATAAATACTGGCCCTTTTGTTGCAAATCCTGTTTGGATTTTTTTAACCATATCTTTCCATTTATTTGGTGCAACTTGTGCAACATATGGAGAACCATGTGCAGCCATGATAGCTAACATATCTTTTTTATTTCTTTTTTCACCATATGAATCACTTCCAGCTGGTGCAGTTGTTGTACTTGAACCAATAGGAGTTGAAGATGATCTTTGACCTCCTGTATTTGCATAAACTTCATTGTCTAAACAAACATACATAAAGTCATGTCCTCTTTCAAAACATCCAGAAATCCATTGGAAACCTATATCATAAGTAGCACCATCTCCACCAAAAGTTACAAATTTTGGTTCAGGAGTAGATGGGTCAATTCTTCCTTTTTTTCTAAGAACTTTGTTCATGGTTTCTGCACCTGCGATTGCAGTTGAAGCATTTTCAAATCCAATATGAATCCAAGAACAATCCCATGAAGTATGTGGATAAATAGCTGTACAAACTTCTAAACATCCAGTAGCAGCGGATACAACTAAGTTGTCATTTGTTGCATTTAATACTTCTCTTACAATAATAGAGTGTGCACAACCTGGACATAAAACGTGAGAACCCTCAAATCTTTCAGCCGCAGTTGAAAACGTTTTTAAGTTTTTGATTTCTTTTTGATTACTCATATTTTTTCCTTAGTGTTCATAGAAACTTAACTCTGGTCCTCTAACACCATGAAGTGTTTGGATTTTTCCAGAAAGTTTTCCATTTTTTGCATCTTCATTTAAAGAAGTGAAGATATCTTTTAATTCATTTACAATAATATCTCTTCCACCTAAACCATATACTAAGTTTCTTAATACAGGTCTTGCAGGAGTGTTAAATAATGCTCCCGCAACTTCATTATATAACGCACCAACAGTTCCACCAGGGGCACTTCTATCCATACAAGCAATTGCTTTTACATTTTGTAATTTTGAAGCTAATTGAGTAAGAGGGAATGGTCTAAATAATCTTGGTGCAATAACACCAGCTTTTATACCAGTTTCTTCTCTTATTGCATCTACTGCAATCATTGCTGTTTCATATGTAGTTCCTAAACATACAATAACTACATCAGCATCTTCTACTTTATATGATTCTACAATATTATATTTTCTACCACTTACTTTTTCAAATTCTTCAAAAATCTCTTCAACAACTGGTAATGAACCCATTAATGCCGCATGTTGTTTAGCTTTATGTTCAAAATGCCAATCATGTTCAGTTTGCACACCGTGTGTTACTGGTTTTGAAAAATCAAGCATTGCATTAACTTGTACATAATCACCTACGAAATCATAAGCAACTTTATCAGACAATGGTCTTACTGTTTGTGCTGTATGTGAAGTTAAAAATCCATCTTGATTTGAGATAACTGGAAGTCTAACATCTTTGTGTTCACCTATTCTAAATGCACATAAAGTTAAATCATATGCTTCTTGAGCATTAAATGAATCTAATTGAATCCATCCTGAATCTCTTGTTAAATACATATCAGAGTGGTCACCATTTACATTTAGTGGAGCTGCAAGTGCTCTATTTACTAAACATAAAACAGCAGGAATTCTCATACCTGAACATTGGTATAAAACTTCAACCATAAGTGCACAACCTTGAGATGAAGTTGCAGTTGCAACTCTACCACCAGCAGCACCAGCACCAACACATCCTGACATAGCAGCATGCTCTGATTCAACCATAATAATTTCACCATCTACATAACCATTTGAATGCATTGCTGCATAGTTTTCAACAGTATTAGTTGATGGAGTAATAGGATAAGCAGCAACTACATCAACTCCTGCTTGTCTTAGTGCATGAGCATTACATGTATTACCATCCCAAACTTCTACTTTGTTTAGTTCCATTTGTTTGCTATTCATTATTTCTCACCTTTTTGTTTTTTCTCAGGCCACTTAGTAAGTGCAATTTCATTTTTTTCTGTTTCATTGAACATTATTAATGATTTAGGATTAGTAGGACACACTTCAACACAGATTCCACAACCTTTGCAGTGGTCATAATCAACACCTTTCATCTCTTTATCTCTTGAAATGATAGCTGTATCTGGGCAATACAGCCAACAGTTTTGACAGTCAATACATAGTTCAGTATTCCACACAGGTTTGATTACTCTCCAATCTCCAACATAAGCATTTTTAGAGTTTGTTTCTGCATATATTCTATCTTCTGGTTGAACTTCAGCAATCATACCTTCAATTGTCTGGTTAAATGCAAATAGTGCCGCCCCAGGTACTAATTCATCCCAACCCATTTCTTTAATTGATTTACTCATAATTTGCTCCTTAATGTACTTCGTTATATGCTCTCTCAATAGCAATCATATTTGCATCGATTACTTTTTGAGGAAGTTTTTTTAGTACAGATTTCATTGCATTTTGGAAATAATCTAATTCAAACATACCACTTATTTTCATAAATGCCCCTAACATTGGCGTATTTGGTATAGGTCTTCCAATAGTTTCTTGAGAGATTTGTAAACAGTCTAATATATATGTTCTATCTTCTCTTCCATGTAAAGCTGGAACAGCTTCTATTAACTCTTCTTTATTTAGATGAGTTGTAATTATGTATTTTGTATCTTCTGTTTCATTAGCTGTGAAGTCATCTGTAAAAACTAATGCTGGGTCTAATATAAATACAAAATTTGGTCTCATAAATTTTTCATGGTTTATGATTTGTTGATCATCAATTCTATTATAAGCAGTCATTGATGCACCTCTTTTTGCAGAACCATAAAATGCAAAAGCTTGCACTTCTTTCCCCGTTTCTGCAACAACTGAACCTAGACCTTTTGCCCCAGTAACCGCCCCTTGTCCTGCTCGGCTGTGCCATCTAATTTCTAGCATTTTTAGCTCCTAATTATAAACTTTACTTATATTTTATGAATGAACTTTTTGTAACATCATAAAAACTTCAAGTATTCTAGCTGTATAAATCTTTGGTGAATTTTAATTCAAAATATATAGTTTATTATTATAAGGTTGAGTAAAGAAAAACTACTTTTTGGCATACTTTTTGTATGTTTTTAAATGGAGCAAATGACCATTAAGTAAAATATAAGCTTCTGTTTATTTTTCTAAGAAATTTTTTTTTACATAAATATATCGATTTTATTTCTAAAAAGCCCTATATTATGTACATATTATGTATAAAAAAGAAAAAAATATAAAAAAATTGCAAATTTTTACTTTTAAACTTAATATTTACTTAAAATTGTGTTTTTTTCTGAAAATAATACTTACAGGGTATAAAAAAATGTGTATTTTGATTTAAATTGGAAAAAATATTTATTTTTTTGGATAAATTTCTCTACTTTTTTAAAATGAGTAGAAATGAATTAAAAAATATTTTAATGAATTTTTTTAATTCATTACTAAGTTTTAAAGCTTGAATTCTTTGATTAAATTAACAGCATCTAAAGAGTTATTTGTGACAAAATTAGTTAATTCTTTTAGGTCTTTTTCTTTTCCATATCCACATAAAACTCCAACAGAGTTTATTCCTGCACTATTAGCAGCTAAAATATCTAAATGGGTATCACCTATCATCCAAATATTTGAGGTTTTATTTATATTCATTTGTTCTAAAGTTTTAAGAATTGGTTCTGGATGAGGTTTAGGATTTTCCACATGTTCTCTTCCTGTAACAACTTCAAAATACTTTAAAATGCCAAAGTGTTCAAGTAAAGGGATAGTATATGCTCCTGTTTTAGTTGTAACAACAGATAAACGTGCAAACTTACTAGCTGTTTCTAGTGCTTCGATAGCATCTCGTAAAAGTAAAGTTTTTTCTGTTGAAATAAGTTTATATCTTTGTTTATAGGCAGATACAAAATCCCAAACAACTTCTTCTTCAACTCCTAATTCTAAGTACATAATATCTAAAGGGTATCCAATAAGAGATTTTATATCTTCCTCATTTCCTTTAAAATCATAATTCATTTGCTTAAATGAGTGATGGAAAGTAGATACTATTGCATCTGTTGAGTCTATTAATGTACCATCTAAATCAAATAATATAATGTTTTCCAATATTTTCCTTTTTTATTCTTCTTTTATCCAATCTTTTTGATTGTGAGTTATACCTATAAAAGTAGGCTCTATATTTTTTATTTTTTTACTTACTACTGAAATGGAGTTTGGTATATATAAAAAAAGATATGGCGTATCATTTGAAATTATATTAAATATTTTTTTATATATCTTGCTTAACTCTTTTTTATCTACAGTAGTTGAACCTTTTACAATAAGTTCATCAACTTCTTTGTTTGAATATCCAACAAGATTAAACCTACCTTTTTTCATTGAATCACTATGCCACAATGGATAAGCGTCTGGCATAAGTGCAAGACCCCAACCTAAAACAACTGCTTCAAAGTTTCTAGGATGAACTACTGTATTTAAAAATGCTTGCCACTCCATAACTCTAATTTTCATTTTAACACCGATTTTTGCCAATTGATATTGGATAATTTGAGCAGCATTGATTCTAGTATCATTTCCTGTATTAGTAATAACTTCAAAACTAAAAGGATGATTTTCATCATAACCTGCAAGTTTCAATAATCGTTTTGCTTCTTTTATATTTTGTTTAATTGGTTTTACATTTTCATCATATGCAAATGTTCTTGGTAAAAAAGGGCCATTACATACTTCTCCATGTCCAAAAAATAGGATATCAATTATCTCTTTTCTATTTATACCTAAAGATAAAGCTTTTCTCACCTTTATATCTTTAAACTTTTTGTTGTTTAGATTAAATCCTAAATAATCATATGCAAAAGCTGGTTTTTCAATTATTTGGTAATTTTTTTTGAATTCTTCATCTATTTGTCTATCAACTTGAAGGGGAGTTAAGCTACCAAGGTCAAGTTTGTTTTGTTTTAAATATAAAAATGAAGTATTAGGATCTGGTAAAAATTTGAAATTTAATTCGTCAATTTTAGGTCTTCCTTCAAAATAGTTATCAAAAGCATATAGTTTTATGTCACTTCCAACTTTAAAGCTATCAATTTTATATGAACCAGTTCCTATTGGATGTTTATTAAAAGTACTTGTCATAAGGTCTTTGTCATCTTTTAAAATATGTTTTGGAATTATTCCAAACATCCAAATTTCTAAAGCTTTAAAATAGGGTTTTTTATAAATTACTTCAACAGTATAATCATCAATTTTAGATACACTTTTTACTTCTTTAAAATTTGATTTTATTGTTGTGAAAACTTTTGGGTCATTTATTTTTTCATAGGTAAAAATAACATCATCAGCTGTAAATTTTCTCCCATCATGCCATAGGACATTTTTTTTCAAGTTTATTAGCAGATGAGTAGGGTTTATAAATTTGTAAGAAGAAGCAAGGTCAATAGCTATTTTTCCATTTTTATCATATTTAAATAATCCATTAAATAACCATCCAGTAATATCACTACTTGCACTATCATTAGCTAAAATAGGATTTAATCTAATAGGTGAACTACTTATGGATAGGTTCAATGTACTTGCATATGTAGTATTTAATAAAATATAAAAAGTGATTAATATTTTGAGGAAATTTTTCATGGGAGTATTGTAATATCTTTTTGTAAAAAAGTGCATAAAAAAAGGAGCGACAATTGTCGCTCCTTTTTGTGATACTTTGAAATAAAGTTGTAAAATACCAATTATCTTTTTGAAAATTGAGTAGATTTTCTTGCTTTTTTCTTTCCGTATTTTTTTCTCTCAACAGATCTTGCATCTCTAGTTAATAAACCATATGGTTTTAAGATAGCTCTAAATTGCTCATCAAAAGCAACTAATGCTCTAGAAATACCATGTTTTGCAGCGTCAGCTTGTGCAGAGTAACCTCCACCTAAAGTTTTTACTACAACATTTACTGAAGTTTCTTGTTTAGATACTTCTAAAGGTCTCATAACTCTTTTTTTGATAGCTTCGTGTCCACCTAACCATGCGTCTAAAGTTTGACCGTTAATAATAAGTTGTCCGTTACCAGCTTCTAACCATACTTTTGCGATAGAAGTTTTTCTTCTTCCAGTTGCGTATACTTTTGCCATTAGTCTTATCCTTTAATTTGCGCAGTGTGTGGGTGTTCGCTACCTGCGTATACTTTTAATTTTTTTAACATTGTTTTACCAAGTTTAGTTTTTGGTAACATACCTCTAGTAGCTAATTTATATAACTTCTCAGGATTTTGTTCAAACATTTCTGACATTTTGTGAGTTTTTGTACTACCAAAGTATCCAGAGTGTGTGTAGTAATTTTTAGTTTCTAGTTTTGTTCCAGAAAATTTTGCTTTTGTTGCATTTATAATAATTACGTTATCTCCACAATCTACATGAGGAGTATAATTAGTCTTATTTTTACCTCTTAAGATTGTAGCAACTTCAGTAATGATTCTACCAAATACTTTATCAGTTGCATCTATAATAACCCAATCTCTATCAATTTCATTGGCTTTAGCCATTTGAGTAAATTTCATCTACATTCTCCGATTTAATTAATGAGGTGGAATAATAGTGTACAAATACTTACATATAGCTTAAATTAAGTATTTTTTAATATTTAATTGTAAATTCAGAACCTTTACCGTAAATAGAGCTTATTTGAAGTTTAAAATCATGCAATGTTAGAATAGAATTAACTATAAATAAACCTAATCCTAAAGAGTTATTCCATCCATTTTGTGAAACCCTATAAAATTTTCTTGTTATTTTTAAAAGATCAGTTTCACTAATTCCAATACCTAAATCTATTATTTTTAGGTGTTCTTTTGTAATTTCAATTGTAACTTTATCTTCTGAATATTTTAGTGCATTTTCTACTAAGTTTGATATTGCCATATTCATTAGTGTTTCATCTGCTTCAATTTTGTGTTCGATACCAGTAATTTCAATAACTCTTGCAGGATATTTATCTTTTAAATCTGTAATTATATTTTTGCATAAGTTGTTTAAATCAATAGATTTCTTTTCAATCTTCTCTTTGCCTTCTTCAAGTTTTAGAGCTAATCTTAATTTATCTATTATTTGAGTCATTTTATTTGCATTTGAATCGATTTTAGCTAAAAATTTTTCTCTCATCTGAACTGGTAAGTCTTTATCGTTTTGCAATGTTTGTGCATATCCTGTGATAATTGCTATAGGATTTTTAAACTCATGGGAGATAGCACTAATTATTTCATCTTTTTGTTTATTTGCAAGTTTTAATTTTGCTGTATGTTTAGCTTTTGTTTTCTCTTTTTTTTGTAGCTTTATGGCTACTTTATTAAGTAGTTTATTTATAGTAAAAAACTCTTGGGTATAAAAAGAAGACATATTTGTTAGGTCTTTTTTCTTAGTCAAGTTAATTAAGAAGTTTAAAATATTGTCAGTTTCATGTCTAATTTTATCTGAAATATAGTATGAAACTACAAAAGCTAAAAGTAAAAAAATAGAAAATATACCTATAAGTTGTAAGGTCAATTTTATAAAATACTTTTTTATGGTTGTTATTTCACTTGACATTCTAAGATAATAATCTTCACCATCAATATTTACCTCTTTTGCAATATATAAGAGATCTTTATCAAGAGTATGAGAGTGTCTAGCAATTTCTCCATATGCTTTATATTTTGCAGCAATTACCTCTTCTCTGTTTAAGTGATTTTCCATAAGATTTTTATCTTCATCACTTTCAGCAATAACAACTCCATCTTTATTTATTATTGTAACTCTTAGATTTGTTGCTTTTTTTATCTCTAGTACTTTTGCATCGATATCTTTTAAATTTGGTAAAGAAATAGCAAGGGTATCGATATTTGATAAAATATTTTTTTCTATTTGTTCAAAGTATATGGATTTAGACCAGAAATATACAACAATAGAAATAAGTAAAAGAATTGATAAGAAGATAAATATAAAACTTCTAAGGAAAAGCTGATGTATTTTTAGCAAAACATATAACCTTCACCACGAACTGATTTAATGTATTTTTTATTACCTTTTGGGTCAATTTTACTTTTTAATCTTTTTACTGCAACATTTACTGTTTTTAGTTTTTTCTCTAAAGAGTCTTCCCATACAGCTTCTAAAAGATACTCTCTACTTAAAAGAATATCTTTATTTTTAAAAAACTCTAAAAATAAATCATGTTCTAATGTTGTAAGGTCGATTTTTTTATCATCTATATAGAAAGTTTTGTTAGAACTTTTATATGTTATGTCTTTTATCTTTTCAATTTCTACATTTTTTTTAGTTCTTTTAATTACAGCTTTAATTCTTGCAATTAATTCTTTTAAATTAAATGGCTTAGTAATATAATCATCTGCGTGCTTATCAAATCCTTCTAAAATATCTTCGTCTTTATCTTTTGCACTTACATATATTACGGGTATTGAGTAACCTTTTGCTTTGATATCATTGATAAAAGTGGTACCTTCAATTCCTGGTAGGTTTCTATCCATTAGGATTAAATCTATCTCTTCTTCATCTAAAACTTCATAAACTTTATCTGAAGCATTTAAAAAACCAATAGTTTCAAATCCCTCTTTTTGTAAGGTGTATTCAAGAAGTTCAAGTATATCAACTTCATCTTCGATTATTAGTAGTGTAATATCATTCACTTCGATTCTCACTTTTATTGTTTATTTTATTTATTCCTGGTGAATATTTTATTGACATTATCCTAAAAATAAAAAATACAAATATAACAATTAGTAAAAATAATATATCAAAATAGTCTATATTTTTGTGTGAAGCTCGAATAATTACATCTCTAATTAGAAATATAATAAAAATATCAATTACAAAACGAAGTCTTAATTTCTCTTTTTTTATAAAATCAGAAATCATTTTTATAACTTCCATGATAACTATAAATTCTAGCATGTAAATAATTGCTTTGTAAAACTCTAGTCCAGAAGTTATAATAGCAATAAATAAAATCATTGCTATTGTAACTTCATAATTGTATTCAAAGTATCTTTTTATTTTAAATATGGCTCTTCTCATAAAAGTAATTATATCATAAAGAGCTATTTTCGCTCTAGTTCTCCACCTTTTTCTGCAAAAAGTAATAGGTGAGCAATAGCCACTGATCTATCAGAGATATTTTCTAGTTTTCTTAGAGAAGTTAATATGTCAAAATACTCTTTTGATAAATCTAAATTTTTAGAGATTAGTTTTAAAATATTTTTTTCAATCATTGCATATAAATCATCAGTTTTACTCTCTTCTACAACAACTCTTTGATATTTTTCTTCTATATGTTTAGAGTTTTCTTCTTTGATAATCAACATAGAAGTTTGAAGCGAAAGAATAGTTGATTTTAATAATGGTATAGCAAATTCCAAAATAGTTTTTGTATTTAAATCATCACTAAATGCAGCTCTAAAAACTTTTATAAAAACTTTTGTATTTTCACCAGCTCTTGATAATTCATTTGTAATTTTTAAGTATGAAACTAATTCTCTTAAATCTTTTGCTTCTGGTTGATATAAAGCAAGTGCTGTAACAATTGCATTATCAATATCATTTGATTTTGCAGTAAGTTTTTTAAGTGATAAATCAGCACCTTTAAGTGATTTGATTTCATCGTCTTTTAAAGCTTTTAATGCAGTATTCAATGACTCAATAACGATATCCCCTATCTCTAATAAATCATGTTGAATTTGTGCTCTTTTTGTATCGTAAACTTTTAACATTATCCAAACCTTCCTGTAATATAATCTTCTGTTTTTTTGTTGCTAGGATTAACAAATATAACATCTGTTTTATCATATTCAATTAATTTTCCTAAATGGAAAAATGCAGTGTAATCTGCAACACGTGCGGCTTGTTGCATATTGTGTGTTACTGTTATAATTGTATAGTCATTTTTAAGTTCTAGCATAAGTGCTTCAATTTTTTCTGTACTTATTGGGTCTAAAGCTGATGTTGGTTCATCCATTAAAATAACTTCTGGTTTTACAGCGATTGTTCTAGCTATACATAATCTTTGTTGTTGCCCTCCAGAAAGTGAAGTTCCAGGGTCAGTTAATTTATCTTTTACTTCGTCCCAAAGACCTGCTTTGATTAGTGAAGTTTGAACTAACTCATCACAATCTTTACCTTTTTTTACTATTCCATGTTTTAGTGGTGCATATGCAACATTATCATAGATAGTTTTTGGAAATGGATTTGGTTGTTGAAATACCATACCAATTTTTTTACGAACACTTACTTCATCTACATCTTTGTCATATATGTTTTTATTATCTATAACTATTTCTCCATCAATTTTTACGATGTTAATTAAATCATTCATTCTATTTATACATCTTAAAAAAGTAGATTTACCACAACCTGATGGACCAATAAGTGCAGTAATTTTATTTTCAAATAAATCAAGACTTATATTATGTAAAGCATGATTATCTCCATACCAAAGATTAAGTTCATCAACTTTTACTTTTATATTATTTTCTATAGTATTATTACTCATAATTTTCCTTATTACCATTTAACTTCAAATTTTTTTCTTAAATATATTGCAACTGCATTTAGTGAGATTAGTACAGTTAAAAGTACCATAATACCAGCAGCAGTTTTTTCTATATACATTCTCTCTGGCATACCAGCCCAAGTAAAAAGTTGTGCTGGCATAACAGTTGCAGCATGTAATATAGAATCAGGTGAATCAGGTATAAATGCAATCATACCTATAATAATTAATGGTGCTGTTTCACCCATTGCTTGTGCAAGACCAATAATTGAACCTGTTAGAACACCTGGAAAAGCAAGTGGTAGAACATGGTCTTTTGTTACTTGAATTTTGTTTAATCCTAAACCATATGCTGCTTGTCTTATTGAATCAGGGACAGCTCTTAATGCTGCTCTTGAACTTACTATAATAATTGGTAAAGTCATTAAAGCCAAAGTTAAACCACCAACAACTGGTGAAGAACGTGGAAGACCAAAAAGGTTGATAAAAATTGATAAACCTAAAAGACCAAATAAAATAGATGGAATTGCAGCTAAGTTATTGATATTTACTTCCACAAATCTTGTAAATTTGTTATCATCAGCAAACTCTTCAAGATAAATTGCAGTCATTGCACCAATAGGGAAAGCAACAAGCATTGTTACAATAAGTGTTAATACTGAACCAACTACAGCTGAATTAAGACCTGCATATTCTGGAATTTTTGAATCTCCATTTTCAAAGAAAATAGTGTTGAATTTTTGTTCTATTTTATTTTTTTCTTTTAGTTCATCTACTAAATGTCTATCTTTTCTTTTTAGTTTATAATAGTGACCTTTTAAATATTGGTCAACTTGATCATCTGCTAAAACCCATTCTAATTTTGTGGTGTTCATTAGTTCAGGATTTGCTCTAACTCTATTAGGAATATCTCTTAACCAAGCTCTTGAAACAATTTTTCTGTACTCATCTGGAATAGCTTTTCTAGAATCATTCATAACTTGTTCATTATAAGTTACTTCCATTTGAATATAAGTAATCTTAAATGCAGGGATTCCTTTTGTTGTTATATCAAATAAAAAGAATGCTAAAAATGCTATAGAGAAGATTAAAGATGTAAGTGTAAATCTTTTAAATCTTTTAGCACTAGCATGTCTTTTTACTAAACTTGGATCATAAAAAGGATTGTTTTTCTTTTTTTCTTTTCTTTTTTTTATAATCATAATGTGTTCACTTTATATTTTTCTTTAAATTTTCTAATTAGACTCAATGAAATCATGTTTAAAATTAACGTAATAACAAAAAGAACTAAACCAAGTGCAAAAGCAGATAGTGTTTCAGGCGAGTTAAATTCAAAATCACCTACTAAAGAGTTAACAATAGTTACTGTTACAGTCGTCATGTCTTCTAAAGGATTCCAAGATAGATTTGGTCTTAAACCTGCTGCCATAACAACAATCATTGTTTCACCTAAAGCTTTAGAAAGACCCAATAAAGATGCAGAAATAATACCAGGAAGTGCTGATGGTAAAACAATATTTTTTATTGTTTCACCATGGGTCATTCCAAGTCCAAATGCAGCTTTTCTTTGAGAATCTGGAACAGCTTTAATAACATCATCGCTTAAAGATGAAATTACAGGAATAATCATGATACCCATAACAACTCCAGAAGCAAGTGCAGAGTTAAAAGTAGCTTCTAAACCAAATATTTCAGCTGCTTCTACAATTAAAGGGGCTACTGTAATAGCGGCAAAGAAACCATAAACAACTGTAGGAATTCCAGCAAGAATTTCTAGTAGAGGTTTTAAATAATCTCTTGTTTTAGGAGTTGCATATTCACTCATGTATATTGCACTTCCTAAACCAACAGGAATAGCTACAGCAAGGGCGATTATAGTAATAACAAAGGTACCTGCAAAAATTGGTAGTGCTCCAAATTTACTTCCTACAATTCCTGGCGACCATTCAATACCAGTTAGAAAATACCAAAAGCTTCTTAACTTAAAAAATTCAATTGATTCGAAAAGTATTGAAAAAAGAATTCCAAAAGTAGTAAGAATAGAGATAGTTGCTGCAATTATAAGAGAAAATTTGATTAATTTCTCGATTAATTCAGTTTTTTTATTTCTTGATTCAAATGTACTCAAAAGTTAACCTTTTATAAATTTGTAATCATTATAGAAAAGTTAAATTACAAAATGATTACAATAGTTAGAATGAGGCACAAATAGGTCTTTCTAGGTTCTTTGAATATTTTTTCATAATATTCAATGTATAGTCAAAATTTGATTTTTTTGAGTTAGATGATATTTCAATAATAGCACAAGAACAAGACAATAATTTAAAAGTTCTTTCTTCTCCAAATCTATCTTTTCCACAAAAAAATCCATTTTGTTTATCAACTGTGTTATAAAGATTTTTTGCAGATTCCCTAAATTCATCTAAAGTCTCTTTAGTTAAGGCATAAACATCCTCAATTGTAGAATTTTTTATACCAATAAAAAAATCATCTCCTCCAATATGAGCAATAAATGTATCATTAGGATATTTTTTTTGAAGAAGTTCAGCGAATAAAAGTATGGCTCTATCTCCTTGTCTAAATCCATAAAAGTCGTTAAATGGTTTAAAATTGTCAAAATCAAAATATAAGATATGAGATATAAATTTTTCCCTATTTTTTAAACTTTTATAAATAAATAGTTCAATTTGTTTGTTGCCTGGTAGTTTTGTAAGAGGGTTTTGATTTTCAGCAATTTCCAAATTTCTTTTATGAGATAATTGTAATAATGATCTTAAATCAATAAAACCAGAATATTTATTTGCTTTTGTTATAAAAATACCTGAAGAGTTTGGGTCATGATTAAAGATTTCTAAGGTTTTATCTATTCCCCAAGAAGCTTCTATTGACATTGCATGTTTAAGGTATTGATTGATTTGTGAACTATAAGATTTATTTTGTGCAAGTGATAGACCATATTGTGAGTAAGATATTTTTTTTATGTCAACTTCATAGATTACACCAACTAAATTTTCATAATCATCAATTACAGGGGCAAAGTGATTATTACTATGTTCTTTAAAATATAAAAATAAAGAGTGAAGAGATGAATTTATATTAAAAGGAACAATATATTGTATATATTCATCAGCTATAGGTAGTATTTCGTTAGTTCTTTTTTCTTGAATAATATATTTTAATATCTCTTTGTAAATAGGTTTTATTTCATCTACATTTACTGTAGGTTTTTGTACAAAATATCCTTGAATAAAATCAGCACCTATATTTTTACAAGTATAAAACTCTTTTAGTGTTTCAACACCTTCTGCTACAACTTTCATACCCATTGTATGAGCCATATTTATAATAGATGAACAAAATAACTTTTTCTTGGAATCAGTATTTATATTACTTATAAAAAATCTATCTATTTTTATAATATTTGCTTGTGAAAAATATAGAAGTTTTAGTCCAGATACACCAATACCAAAATCATCAATAGCAATACAAAAATCACTACTTTTATATGTTTTTATCATTTCAATCAAAGCATCTTGTTCTTTTAAGGTACCTTTTTCACTTAATTCATAGCAAATTATATTTTTATTTAGGCTATATTTGCTTAATATTTTTTTTGTATTACCTTTGGAATAGTTTTTTGTATGGATTATTCTATTATCTAGATTATAAAATAGTTGGAGATTTTCTATATTTATTTCTGAAAACTTTTTGATAGCTTTATCTCTAAGTAATAAATCAGCTTGATATAGATAATCATCTTTAAAAGCTAAATCAAATATACTTTGAATATCATCAATTTTTGATATTTTTTCGGCATTTCTTAATAGTGCCTCAACAGCAAATATCTTACCTGAGTGTGAATGAATAATAGGTTGAAAAGCATAGTCAAGTTTTTCAACAATTGAAAGCCATTTTGATTTCATATTTAAATCCTATTTATAGCTCTTTATCTCTTCGTTCGCATAAAACAGATAAAGAGCTATAAATAGAATTCAAAAAGAGGAAAAGTTTCCTCTTTTAGTTTTTAGTGTTTTTTACTTAAGTCTTCTAAAGTTAATTTAGTTCTTTTTGCAACACTTGCTCTAATAGCAGTTCTATCAGCATTTGGAAGTGGGATTAAACCGATTTCAGATAAAATTCCTTTATCTCCAATCATTTTTTCACTCATAAATAAATCAACATATTTGCTCATAGCTGGAACTTGTTTAGCATGAGAGTTTTTGATGTAGAAGAATAAAGATCTTGCTACTGGGTAAGTATGAGCAGAAATTGTTTCTGGAGTTGGAGCAACACCATTGATTGTAGCACCTTGGATAACATCACCATTTTCTTCTAAGAAAGAGTAACCAAATACACCAAATGCAGTTCTGTTTTTATCTAATTTTTGAACAATTAGGTTGTCATTTTCACCAGCTTCAACATAAACACCATCAGTTCTTAACTCAGAATATTTTTTATATTTTTTGTTTTTAACTTTATCTGCATGATATAAGTCAGTATATACTGCCATCTTTTTAAAAGTATGTTGTAATACTAACTCTTCAAAAGCATCTCTTGTACCAGAAGATTTTGGTGGTCCGTAAACAATAATTTCTCTATTTGGTAAACTAGCATCAATATCTGACCATTTTTTATATGGGTTAGCAATTAAAGATTTACCATCTTTAGAAGGAACTTCTTTAGCAACAGCTAATGCTAATTGCTCTCTTGTAACATTAAATTTTGGGTTAGCTTTTGATTGAGCAAAAGCAATACCATCATAACCGATAACAGCTTCAGTTATATCAGTAACACCATTTTTAGCACAAAGTTCAAATTCTTTTGTTTTCATTCTTCTTGAAGCATTTGTAATATCTGGAGTATTCATATCATCTCCAGCACAGAATAATTTTGCACCACCACCTGAACCAGTTGATTCAACAACAGGAGTTGGGAATTTCGTTGTAGCTCCTAATTCTTCAGCAACTGAAGATGAAAAAGGATAAACAGTAGAAGAACCAACGATTTTGATTTGGTCTCTAGCACTTAGTGTAACAGTTAAAGCAGCAGATGCTAATAAAGCGATTGCAGTTTTTTTCATGTTTTTTTCTCCGATAGATTTTTTTGACGGAGAAATTGTATTTTTATTTGATTACATTTTGGTTACTAAAGAATATTTAAAAAAGTGAAACTAATGGATTATAATCCATTAGCCTCAATAAGTCTTGCTTGATGGTCTGCAATTAATGGGTCAATGATTTCATCAAAAAGTCCATCATTCATAATAGCATCAAGTCTATATAATGTAAGGTTAATTCTATGGTCACTTATTCGACCTTGTGGATAATTATATGTTCTAATTCTTCCACTTCTATCTCCAGTTCCAACTTGTTCTTTTCTGTTGGCACCTTCTGATTCCATTTTTTCTTGCATTTGAATTTCATAAAGTCTTGCTTTAAGAACTTTCATTGCTTTATCTTTATTTTTATGTTGAGATTTTTGGTCTTGGTTAGTTACAACTAATCCAGAAGGAATATGTGTAATTCTAACAGCTGAGTCAGTTGTATTTACAGACTGTCCTCCATTTCCACTTGCTCTCATAACATCAATTTTTAAATCATTTGGATCAATCTCAATTTCAACATCATCAACTTCAGGCATAACTGCAACAGTAATTGCCGATGTGTGAACTCTACCTTGAGATTCGGTTGCTGGAACCCTTTGAACTCTATGTGTTCCACCTTCATATTTTAGTCTTGAATAAACTTGTTCACCTTTGAATAAAGCTACGATTTCTTTATATCCACCTGCTTCATTCTCACTTTGGTTCATTATCTCAACTTTCCACCCTTTTAGTTCCGCATATCTTAAGTATGCTCTAAATAGGTTTCCTACAAATATTCCTGCTTCATCACCACCAGCACCTGCTCTTAGTTCTATAAAAATATTTTTATCATCATTAGGGTCTTTAGGAATCATAAGAACTTTTATCTCTTCTTCAATAGCAGGTTTTCTAACCTCTAGTTCTTTAAGTTCATCTTTTGCCAAGTCACCTAATTCTGGATCATCAAGAAGCATTTTATTTTCTTGAATGTCATTTAATACACTTATATACTCTTTAGCTTTGTTTACGATTGGTTCAATTGTTGACTGCTCTTTTGAAAGATTAGTCATCCTTTTAATATCTGAAGTAATATCAGGAGAAGTTAATAATGTATTAATCTCCTCATATCTATCAATAAATGGTTGTAATTTATCTTGTAACATATTTTGTAGTATTTATAAGCAAATAAAAAAATTGACTACCATAAATTTTGTATGATAGTAAATTTTTATTATAATGCGTTAACTTTTACTTGTAATCTACTAACTTTTCTAGCTGCAGTTCCTTTTTTAAGGATACCTTTTGCAATACAGTGGTGCATGTATTTGTTTGCAGTTTTCATTGCTTCAGTTGCTTTTTCTTTATCATTAGCTTCAACTGCTGATAATACGTCTTTAGTTACGTTTTTAATTCTTGTTTTGTAAAATCTGTTTCTTTCAGTTTTTACTAATGTTTGTTTAGCTCTTTTAGCCGAAGATTTATGGTTTGCCATTTTTAACCTCTTTATAATTTTTTTAAGGCTAGAATACTAGCCAAATAACTTTAAAGTAAGTTTAAATTAAGTTTAATTTTAGGATTTTTTAATGAAACTATTTGGTACAGATGGTGTAAGAGGTCAAGCTGGTTCATTTTTGGACGCTATGACGGTAATGAAACTTGCTATGGCTGCTGGAATTTATTTCAGAAAACATTCATATACAAATAAAATTTTAGTGGGTAAAGATACTAGAAGAAGTGGATATATGATAGAAAATGCTCTTGTTTCTGGACTTACTGCTGTTGGATATGATGTAATTCAAATAGGTCCAATGCCAACTCCAGCAATTGCATTTTTAACAGAATCAATGAGATGTGATGCTGGAATTATGATAAGTGCTTCTCATAATCCTTTTGAAGATAATGGAATAAAATTCTTTGACCAACATGGAAATAAATTAGGTAGTGATTGTGAAAAAGCGATTGAAGAGTTGTTTTTTGATGATGAAGCCAGAGCAAATGCACAAAAAATAGGTAAAAAAATAGGTTCTTCAAAAAGAATTGATGATGTAATTGGAAGATATATTGTATCAATTAAAAGTTCTTTTCCAAAAGATTTAACTTTAAGTGGACTTAGAATTGTACTTGATTGTGCGAATGGGGCTGCTTATAAAGTTGCACCAACAATCTTAGAAGAATTAGGTGCTGAAGTATTTACAATAAATGCAACACCAAATGGATTTAATATCAATGAAAATAGTGGAGCTATGCATCCTGAAAACGTTGCTAAGATAGTTAAAAAAGTAAGAGCAGATATTGGATTGGCACTTGATGGTGATGCAGATAGACTTGTAGTAATAGATGAAAATGGTGATACGGTTGATGGAGACAAACTTTTAGGAGCTTTATGTGTTTATCTAAATGATAAAGGTGTTTTAAAAGGTGAAGCATGTGTTGCAACAGTAATGAGTAACAAAGCATTAGAAGATTATCTAGACTCTTTTGATTTAAAATTAAATCGAACAGATGTTGGAGATAAACATGTATTAGAAAATATGAAATGCAACAATATAAATTTTGGTGGTGAGCAAAGTGGTCATGTTATTTTTTCTGATGTTTCAAAAACAGGAGATGGACTTGCAACGGCATTACAAGTATTAGCATATGTAATTGAAAGTGGGAAAAAAGCAAGTCAAGCATTAAATAAATTTGAACTCTATCCACAGATTTTAAAAAATCTAAAAGTGAGTGAAAAAATTCCTTTAGATAAAATAGAGGGTTTAAATGAACTTCAAGAAGAGATTAAATCAAAGGGAATGAGAGATTTAATAAGATACTCTGGAACAGAAAATAAATTAAGAGTATTAATTGAAGGTAGAGATAAAAAGTTAGTTAATGAGTATATGGATAAATTAATAGAATTTTTAACAAAAGCATTATGAAGAAAAAATTAACTATATCCATAGTACTTTTTTTTATATTAGTATGTATTGACCAATATATAAAATATGGGTTTGTATTTTTAGATTTTGGTTTTGAAAGTGATTGTATATCATTGGTTTTAGCATACAATTATGGTGTTGCATTTTCTATGTTTGAATTTTTAAAAGAGAATTTAAAATTTATACAATTGGGTTTGATACTTGCAATTTGTTTATATATATACTTTAATAAAGAAGTTTTTGAAAAATATTATATACCAATTTCAATACTTCTTGCTGGTGGATTATCTAATATTTTAGATAGATTTACTTATGGTGCAGTTGTTGATTATGTTTATTGGCATTGTGGTTTTGATTTTGCAATATTTAATTTTGCAGATGTGATTATTGATTTTGCTGTTGTTTTAATACTTTATATACAATATAAACAATACAAAGAAGATAAAAAAAGAGTATAAAAGCTTTTTTGAAAGCTAAACAGATTTTGGCTATAATCCCACAAATTAAAAAGAAAAGTTTAAATAAAGAGAGAAAATATGGGTCAAACTATAACAGAAAAAATTTTTAGTGAACATGTTGGAAAAGAAGTTTATGCAGGAGAGATTGTAAGAAGTCCAATTGATATGGTTATTGGAAATGATATTACAACTCCTATTTCAATTAGAGCATTTGAAGAGGGTGGTTTTGAAAAACTAGCAAATCCAGAAGGTTTTGCAATTGTACTTGACCACTTTATTCCTGCTAAAGATATTGCATCTGCAAATCAAGCAAAAATCTCTAGAGATTTTGCAATGAAACATAACCTTAAATACTTTTTTGATGAAAAAGATATGGGGATTGAGCATGCACTTTTACCTGAAAAAGGTTTAGTTTTACCAGGAGATGTTATTATCGGTGCTGATTCACATACATGTACACATGGTGCATTAGGTGCATTTAGTACTGGTATGGGAAGTACAGATATCTCTTTTGGAATGATTACTGGTGGAAACTGGTTTAAAGTACCTGAATCAATCAAAGTAGTATTTAAAGGAAAACCAGGACCATTTGTAACTGGAAAAGATTTAATTTTAGAGATTATTAGAATACTTGGTGTTGATGGAGCTTTATATAAAGCTTTAGAATTCACAGGTGATACAATTAAATATTTAAGTATGGATGATAGATTCTCTTTATGTAATATGGCTATTGAAGCTGGAGCTAAAAATGGTATTGTTGCATATGATGAAGTTACAAAAGAGTTTTTAGATTCAAGGGATAGTCTAAGAGCTGAACCTAAAATTCATTATTCAGATGAGGATGCTAAATATTCTCAAGTAATTGAAATAGATGTTGAAGCATTAAATCCAGTAATTGCATATCCATTTTTACCATCAAATGGACATAGCGTAAATCAAGCTGTGGAAGATAATATTAGAGTTGACCAAGTATTTATTGGAAGCTGTACAAATGGAAGATTATCTGATTTTAAAGTGGCAGCTGAATTACTTGCAGGTAAAAAAGTTGCTAAGCATGTAAGATTAATATTGACTCCAGGAACTCAAAAAATCCTAAGAGAAGCTACAAAACTAGGTTATATTGATACTTTAGTTGATGCAGGTGGAGTTGTTTCAAATCCTACATGTGGAGCATGTTTAGGTGGATATATGGGAATTTTAGGTGATGATGAGGTTTGTATTTCTACTACAAATAGAAACTTTGTTGGAAGAATGGGTTCAAGAAGCTCAAAAATTTATTTAGCTAATAGTGCTGTTGCAGCTGCTAGTGCAATTAGTGGATATATCACAGACCCTAGAAGTCTATAAATGACTAAGCCACAATTTGATATACCTTGTGTAATCCTTTGTGGTGGTAAAAGCTCAAGAATGGGAGAAGACAAAGCTCTTCTTCCCTTTTCTAACTATAATACACTTACCCAATACCAATATGAAAGATTAAAACCATATTTCAAAGAGATATATTTATCATCAAAAACTAACAAATTTGATTTTGAAGCAAATATAATATATGACAAAATAGATAATGTTAGTTCCCCTTTAGTTGCTTTAAAAAGTATATTTGAAGAGCTAAACTTAGAAAAAGCTTTTATTATAACAGTAGATACACCATTTGTAAAAATTGAGACAATTGAGCAGTTAATAATAAATTCAAATATAAGTAATATTACTATTCCTATAACAGAATATGAGCATAATTTGTGTGGTATATATAATAAGAATTGCTTATCTTTTATAAATAAAATGATAGATGAAAATAATCATAAAATAGGCTACTTAATCAAAAATATGAGTTTTAACAAAATTAGATTTTATGATGAAAATGAATTTTTAAATTTAAATAAAATTGAAGATTATAAAAAAGCAATTTCTACTATAAGATAAACTAATATTTATTATAAAACAATTTAAGTTAAAATTAAGTTTAATATTATTTCAACTTTGTTATTCTTCAGTTAAAGAAAATAAAAAAGGTAATCTTATGAATGAAGAATTAAAAAATTCTCTTGAAATTTTAGATAGAGAATTAAAGAAACAAGGACTTTCAAGAAGAGATGCACTTAGACTTGCAGGTTTAAGTTCTGCAGCATTTTTAATGAATCCAAGTGAAGTAGAGGCTGCAACTGTAGCAAATGCAAGTGAAGCAAAAGGAAAAATTGTAATTGTTGGTGGTGGATTATCTGGAATTTCTACAGCAGCAAGATTAACAAACTCTTTATCAAATCCTGATATTACTATAATTGAACCTAATCCAATTTCAGTATCATATCAACCAGGTCAAACATTAGTTGCATCTGGTATTTGGAAGAAAGAAGATATTGTTTACAATACAAAAGATTTTTTACCAAAAGGTGTAAAACTAATCAATGACAAAGTAGTTGATTTTGATCCAGATAATAATAAAGTTATAACAAAAGGTGGAGAGACAATTTCTTATGACTTTTTAGTTATTGCAGCAGGACTTGCTCTTAATTATGGAGCGATTAAAGGATTAGAAGGAGTTGGATATTCATCTGAAGAAAATCTTGAAGTATCAAAGAAAATTGGTCAAAATGGAACTCACTCAATATATTATGCAAATGGAGCTGTAAATACTTGGAAAGGAATGCAAGAGTTAATTTCTGAAGCAAAAAGTGGTAAAAAATTAAAAGCATTATTTACACATCCAAATACATCAATTAAGTGTGGTGGAGCACCTAAAAAAATAATGTATCTTACAAATGCTAGGTTAATAGAGGCAGGAGTAAGAGATAATGTTGATATGTGGTTTTATCCAAATGGTGGAACAATGTTTGGTGTTAAAGAGTATCACGATGCAATTGTTAAACAATTTGAAGCAAGAAATATGAAATGGGAATATAAAAACAATTTAGTTGAAATTGATGTAAATACAAAAAAAGCTACATTTGAAAAGTCTTGGGAAGAAAAAGGTGCTTGGGATGCTGATTTAGAAGAGTATACAATTGTTAAAAAAAGCGAAAAAATTGAAAGAGATTATGATTTTATTCATATTACTCCACCAATGAAAGCTCCAGATGAGATTGGTAATTCTGCTGTAGGTTCGCAAAAAGGTTGGGTACCTGTTAATAAAGAAACTTTACAACATGTAAAATATCCTAATATCTTCTCTTTGGGTGATATTGCAGCTGTTCCTATGGGGAAAACGGGTGGTAGTGCTAGAAAACAATATAAAGTTTTAGTTGATAATTTAATCGCATTAATGGAAGGTAAAGAACTAACTTCTAAATATGCAGGATATACTGTTTGTCCATTAATTACTGATATTGGAAAAGTAATGCTTGCAGAATTTAACTGGACTAAAAAACCAACTCCATCTTTTCCTTTAGACCCTACTCAAGAAAGATATATCTGGTGGTTACTAAAAGTTTATTTACTTAAACCTATGACTATGTATGGGATGCTTGCAGGAAAAGCATAATTTTAAATCTAAGCCTAAGGCTTAGATTTTTAAGGAAAAAAATGAAAAAAGAATTAACAATTTTTTTATTTATA
This sequence comes from Arcobacter sp., assembly GCF_050300555.1. Taxonomy (NCBI): domain Bacteria; kingdom Pseudomonadati; phylum Campylobacterota; class Epsilonproteobacteria; order Campylobacterales; family Arcobacteraceae; genus Arcobacter; species Arcobacter sp. The sequence continues at coordinate 84,655 of NZ_JBNKXY010000009.1, read as the reverse complement.
TTTATAGTTTTTTCGCTATTCTCACATTTTAATGAATTTGTAACCAATCCAATTGAACATATCTCAAATTTGCCAAAAAGCAGTGTTTATGGACTTGGATATTTACATCCTTTTGTTATTACCTTTATCATTTATATACTACTATGGATACCAAGAATTACAATAATGTTTTTAAAAAATAAATCACAATAATTTATATATTTACTTATTAATATACTCCTAAAATTTGAAAATTTGTTTCTTGATTATTATATATAATTGTTATATACTTAAGAAGAGAGATAGACTTTTAAAAGGAGACTCTTATGTATGACAATCAATTAACTGTATTAGAAGATGAATTAAAAAGAAGTGGACTTTCAAGAAGGGAAGCTTTAAAACTTTTAGGTGTCGGGGGAGCACTTTTTTTAACAAATGATGAATTAAATGCAACAACTAAATTAGAAGCTAGCGATGTAAAGGCTAAAATTGTAATTGTAGGAGGAGGTTTGGCAGGAATTTCTACAGCTGCAAGATTGACTGGTAGATTATCAAATCCTGATATTACAATAATAGAACCAAATCCAAAATCTGTAACTTATCAACCTGGAAATACTTTTATTGGTGCAGGTATTTACACAAAAGAAGATGTTTTATATGAAACAAAAGATTTCCTACCAAAGGGTGTAAACTTTATTGCTCAAAAAGCTGTTGAGTTTGATCCTACAAACAATAATTTAACCCTTTCAAATGGCGAAAAAATCTCTTATGATTATTTAATTGTAACAGCTGGTGTTGTTTTAGATTTTGCAAAGATAAAAGGCTTGGAAGAGATAGGGGATATATATACTGCAAAAGATAGCGAGAAATTAAATAGCATATTTAGAAATAGTGGTGCTAGCTCAATTTATAATGTTGATGGTGCTGTTATTACATGGGAAAATATGCAAAAAACAATTGAAGAAGCAAAAAATGGTAAAAAACAAACTGCAATATTTTCCCATCCAAATACTGCAATAAAATGTGGTGGAGCTCCAAAGAAAATAATGTATTTAATGAATTCAAGATTAAATGAAGTGTCAAAACAAGCAAGAGAAAATGTTGACATGACATTTTATGCAAATAGTTCAAAGATGTTTTCAGTAAAAGAGTATGAAGAAGCAATTATAAAACAATATAAAGCTAGAAATATGAATTATAATCTTAATCATAATCTAATAGAGGTAAATTTAAAAGAAAAAACTGCTATTTTTGATAATTTTTGGGAAGAAAAAGGTGCATATGACCCAGATATAGAAGAATATACAATGATAAAAAAACATAAGTTTGTTGAAGTTGCTTATGATTTTTTACATATTGCACCACCTATGAAAGCTGCACCTGAAATAGGTGATTCTGAAATAGGTTCTGCTAAAGGTTGGGTACCTGTCAATAAAGAGACATTACAGCATGTAAAGTATCCTAATATCTTCTCTTTAGGTGATATTGCAGCTGTACCTCTTGGAAAAACTGGTGGAAGTGTTAGAAAACAATATAAAGTTGTAGTTGATAATTTAATATCACTTATGGAAGGCAAAGAATTAGAGGCAAAATATGGTGGTTATACTGTTTGCCCAATTATTACTGATATTGGGAAAGTTATGTTAGCAGAGTTTGATTATACGATGAAGCCAACACCATCTTTTCCTTTAGATCCAACACAAGAGAGATATATATGGTGGCTTTTAAAATATTATATTTTAAAACCAATGACACAGTACGGAATGTTATCTGGAAAAGCATAATTATTAAAAGGATGTAAAATGAATAAAAAATTATTAATTTCAATTTTTGTAGTTAGTTCTTTATTTTTAGGAACAAGTTTATTCTCTGAAGATAATTTAACAAAACCAACACAAAAAGTGCAAGAACTAATAGAAAAAAATAAATTGGAAATCGTTGACTATAAATATGTGAAAAAAGCAATTGCAAAGGGTACAAAAGATAGTGCAAGTGCAGTTTTAGTTGATGCTAGACCAGATGGAAAATATAAAAAAGGTACTATTCCTTCAAGTATAAATATTCCTGATACAGATTATGATAAATATAAAATACAACTAAATGATACTGCAAAAAATAAAGAGATAATAGTATTTTGTGGCGGATGGGCATGTGGGAAAAGTCCAAAAGTTGCAGGAATGCTAAAAAAAGATGGTTTTACAAATGTTAAATTGTACCAAGCAGGTGAACCTGAGTGGATAAAAAAATCATATAAAGAAGTAGATTTAATAGTTGCAAAAGCGATACAAGAGAATAATTCAGGATTACTTGTTGATGCTAGACCATACAAAATGTATTTAAAAGAGACTATCCCTGGAGCAATTTCAATTCCAGATACAAATATTGATAAACTCCTTGGACGATTTCCTTTTAATAAAAAAGAGAAAATTGTAGTATTTTGTGGTGGCTTTAAATGTGCGAAATCACACAAAGTTGCTAATAAACTTGTAGCTAAAGGTTATAAAAATGTTTCTGTTTTTGCAGGTGGTATGCCTGTATGGATAGAAGCAGGATTAGGTACAACTAAATCAATTGCAAAAAAAGAAGAGACAAAGATAAGTAAAAAAGAGTTTAGTGCAAATGGTGTCAAAATAGGCTCTGATGAAGGTTCTGTTGATGGTGAGTGGTTTTATAAACTATATAAAGATGGTAAAGTACCAGCAAATATTCAAATTGTAGATGTAACAGCACCAGAAGAGTTTGCAAAAGGTCATTTAGTAGGAGCTATTAATATTGAAGCTGAAAAATTAAGTGCAAAAGATTTATATGAAAAATTACCAAAAGATAAATCAATAGTATTTAATTGTACAGCTGGTGGAAGATCACTTGATGCTTGGAATAGATTAAAACAAGCAAAATACGATGTTTCTGAAGTTTTTTATTTTGATGCAAATATTGATTGCAAAGGTAGTGATTGTAAAGTAAAAGTAAATGAACCTATAGAGTAAAATTACATAAAAAAAGGGTTTGAAATTAATCAAACCCCTTTTTTATTTTGCAAATTTAAAATTATTTTGCTAATGCTGCTTTAGCTGCTGTAACAAGTGAAGTAAATGCTGCTGCATCGTTCATTGCCATATCTGCTAATATTTTTCTATCTAATTCAATTCCAGCTAATTTAATACCGTTCATGAATCTTGAATAGTTGATATCATTTAATCTACAAGCTGCATTAATTCTGATAATCCATAGCTTTCTAATATCTCTTTTTTTCTGTCTTCTATCTCTGTATGCGTATACTAAAGATCTTTCTAATTGCTCTTTTGCTTTTCTAAAATGTTTTCTTCTACCACCAAAAAATCCTCTAGCGGCTTTTAAAACTTTTTTATGTCTTCTTCTTCTTACTATACCAGTTTTAACTCTAGGCATTTTATTCCTTTCTTAACCATATATTTTTCTTTAAATATTGGTGTCGGCTATTGCCGAACTTGTCCACATATTGTGGAGGGACATGTAATTAAATTTCTTTAATTACGCTTTACACAACATTCTTTTAACTCTTGTAGCATCAGTGCTATCAATAGTTTGAGGTCCTCTTAATGCCACTTTTCTTTTTCTTGACATTTTTGTTAAGATGTGACTTCTAAATGCTGAACCACATTTGATTGAACCATTCTTTTTCACTTTAAATCTCTTTAAAGCTCCACTTACTGATTTCATTTTAGGCATGGATTTCTCCTTTCTTAAATTTGCATTCTTCTTCGATATTAGAAAAAGTTTGTGATTATATTTAAAAAAAGCTTTGAATAAGTTTAAGTTAATTTGAAGTTTTTAGTAGAAAGAGGAGTTTTCCCTTTCTACTGAAGTGAAATTTAGTCTTTTTTAGGAAGAACCATCATATTTACGAATCTTCCTTCAAGTTTTGGTTCAGCATCTCTATCCCCATACTCTTCTAGCATAGGCCATACTTTTTCAAGAACTTCGATTCCAGCTTCTGGATGAGCCATTTCTCTTCCTTTTAAGAAAACTCTACATTTTACATGGTAGCCTTTTTCTAGAAATTCAATGGCATGTTTAACTTTATAGTTAATATCATTTTCAGCAATTTTAACAGAAAATTTAACTTCTTTTAAAACAATCACTTTTTGATTTTTTTTAGCTTCTTTTTTCTTTTTTTCTTGTTGATATTTGAATTTACTATAATCCATGATTTTTGCAACTGGTGGTTTACCATCTGGTGCAATTAAAACTAAATCAAGACCTTCATCATCAGCCATTTTTAGTGCATCTGCCGTTGAGATGATACCATAATTAGTACCATCATCACCCATACATCTAACTTCTCTAGCTGTGATGTCTTCATTCATTATTACATCGTCTTTTTTGTTGTTACGACTCAAATTTCACTTCCTTTATTAATTTCATTTAACATTTTGATAAATTCATCTTTACTCATATTCGACTGTTCTCTTTTTCTTCTATCTCTTAGTGCCACAGTTTTATTTGCTACTTCTTCATCTCCAATTACTACAATCATTGGAACTCTTTGTTTTTCTGCCATTCTAATTCTTTTATTTAAACTTTCATTCATATTGAAAATTTTAGAATCCATACTATTTTGTAGAAGCTCTTTTTGTAACTCTTTTGCATAGTCATTATGAGTATCTGCAATTGGTACAAAAATAACTTGTGTTGGAGCAATAGCAAATGGAAATTCTCCTCCACAATGTTCTGTTAATATACCAATAAATCGTTCAAAAGAACCTAAAATAGCTCTGTGAATCATAACTGGCTGTTCTTTTTCACCTTTTTCATTGATGAACTCTGCATTAAATCTTGATGGTAAATTCATATCTACTTGAACAGTTCCACATTGCCATTTTCTTCCAATAGCATCTAGGATTTTAATATCAATTTTTGGACCATAAAATGCTCCTCCACCTTCATCAATACCATAAGAGATATTGTTTTCATCAAGTGCATCCATGATACCTTTAGTTGTTTTTTCCCAAAATATATCATCACCAATTGCTTTTTCTGGTTTTGTAGAAACTTCAATTTCATATTTAAAGTCAAATAATTTAAGTAAAGCATCAACGAACTCTAAAACTTCAAAGATTACTTGTTTTATTTGATCTTGTGTACAAAATATATGTGAATCATCTTGAGTAAACTCTCTTACTCTAAATAATCCATGCATTGCACCACTCATTTCATGTCTATGTACAACACCATACTCAAAAAGTTTTTTAGGTAAGTCTTTGTATGAAACTAAATTGTTTTTAAAAATTTGAATATGTCCAACACAGTTCATTGGTTTGATTCCATACTCTTGTTCATCAATTGTAGTAAAATACATATTCTCTTTGTAATTAGCATAGTGACCAGATATTTTCCACATTTCAGCTTTTAAAATTTCAGGTCCTCTAACTGGTTCATAACCTCTTACTCTATGTGCTTTGTATAAGATATGTTCTAATTTTGATCTAAGTCTTGCCCCATTTGGTAGCCACATTGGAAGTCCTGCTCCAACGTCATCACTAAATGTAAATAGTTCAAGTTCGTTCCCGAGTTTTCTATGATCTCTTTTTTTAGCTTCTTCAAGCATTCTTACATAATCATTTAATTCTTGTTTATCAAAAAATGCAATACCATAAATTCTAGTAATCATCTCATTTTTTTCATCACCACCAAGATAAGCACCTGCTACACGTGTTAGTTTAAAACTTCTTATCATTCTAGTATTTGGTAAATGTGGTCCTCTACATAAATCTTCAAAATCACCTTGTTTGTACATTGTTAATGTGTCATCAGTAATTCTTGACAGAACAGCTTGTTTAAGTTCATCACTTTTGAACTTCTCTAAAATCTCTTCTCTTGTAGCTTCATATCTTTCAATAGGTAATTTAGCATTTGCTAAATCTTTCATTTTCTTTTCTATTGCAGGTAAATCTTCATCTGAAATTTTTGATTCTACTTTAAAATCATAATAAAAACCTTCATTTACAACAGGTCCTACAAAAAATTTAGCATCTGGATATAACTCTTTGATTGCTTGTGCCATAAGATGCGCACATGAGTGTCTTAAAATCTCTAAAGATTCCTTAGAGTTATCGGCTTTTATCACCTCTCCTTGAATATTTAAAGCTTCCGAAGTTTGAAGGTCATAAATCTGACCATCCATTAATACACCAATTGGTTCCAATAATTTCCTTTTCTTGAGTTTTTTATAAAAATTTGTACATTTTAACTTAATTACACTTAAAAAACTTTAGAGTTGTACTTATTTAGAAATGTTTAGATAAAATTAGTTATGATTATTAACTTATCTAAAATAAAGACTGAAGCCTTATTACTTTTATGTAGAGATATAATTACATCATATGAAAATAGTGAGAATGAAAATTTTTTTATTAATGAAGATATAAAAAATTATATCAATGATGTTTCTAAAAATATATTAAAAGAGTTAAATAAAGTAACTAAAGATAATGATTTTTATCTTAAAAATAGAACTACATCTTACCGAATATCTGGTATTTTAAAAGCTTATAATTTTATTAGTTTTGAACTTTCAAAAGAGTTTACCGATGGAGCAGAATTTAATCCAGCGATGTTGTATATTTCACTTTTGGCAACTTGGTTTAAAGAACTTTCAAAAGAGTCCAAGTCCAAAGAATATATATATTTTTTAATTTATCCTTACTCAAATGTTTATGATAAATTACTTTTAAATTTAAAAGATGAAAAATTTAAAATATTGAATATAAAAATGATAGAAATAGCAGAAAGAGTGATTTTAAAGTATGATAAATATCTATTAAAATAAAAAGAGGTTTCCCTCTTTTTATTTTAAAATCTATATCTTATATTTGCTGTAATATTTTCAGCTTCAGTTACATATGGACTTACCAATCCTAAATCAGGGTTTCCATCATATCCAAAGAAACTGTTGCTTCCAGCATAATCATAATCAATTTTTGTATATCTTAATGACCAGCTAAGGGCGTTATTTATTTTAGAGTTTCTATAAATTTCCCATGCAGTACCTCTTGCAGCTATTTTTGAACCAACCATAGTATCTTCACCATATGTCATAGGTCTCCAATATTTACTACCTTTGTTCCACTCAATTCCAATTCTTGAGTCTTCTTTATCTAAAGGACATGGAGCATTGATTCCTAACCAAATAGAATTTCCAGTTTTAGATTCAGTAGAGCCTAACATTCCTAAAGAGTTTGGATGAGTTTTAGACATTGCAAAAGATACAAAAGCGTTTGTATTATCAAGATAATCTGAGATTTCATTTCCTATACCATCTACTTTAAACATAATTGTTGCAAGTTCTAAATCACCAGAATCTTTAAATGTATTATTTGAATTATTTCCATCAAATAAATCAGATTGTGTAAATCCAATCATATTCCAAGCTTTTGCATAGTTTGTGTGGATAGAGTATTGTCCATTATCGTATGGAACAAAAATGAATCCTGCCATATCTATATTTGGATTTTTTGTATCATCATTCGCATAATCAAGTCCATCAGCACTAAATCTTGCTTTTGCATTTGTTAAACCTCTTCCTGCACAAAATTTCCACCACATACCTTCAACACCAGTGATTTTATCTAAATCAAATCTAGCTGAAAGCCCATCAAATTCTACATTTACAGTATGAGAAAGTGCAGATTTTCTTTCTTGGTCTGCTCTAACATTTATACCTAAACCATCAGTTGATGGTCTTCTACCAACTGATATTGTCCAAGGAAGTTTTTCATTTCCCATAAAAGAGTCATTTTTATATAACCAATAGGCTTCTTTTACTTTTATAGTATTGTCATTTGCATTTTCATTTGTAACCCAATCAAAATTTGCATATCCTGGATTTGTATTTGCTTGTGAGTGGTTAGCAGAATCTCCATAAGCTTTGTTATATGATAGAGTACCTTTGAATATGGTATTATCATTTGGTGAATAACCCATACCAAGCCAGAGTCTATTTGTCATTAGGGCATCATTTTTTGCTTTAGTTCCATTTGATAATTTATAACTTATATTATCCATTTGTGTTCTAAAATCAATATCCCATTTGATATTGTCATTTGCATCATGGGTTTTTACTTCATTTATTTTTTTATAGTTTGTAGCAACTTTCTTTTCGATTTTTTCAATTCGTTTTTCTGTTACTTCTGAAAGTTTTAGTTCAGATGGTTTTTCATTTGCTTGATTTACTTTTTGTTCTAGTAACGCAATTTGTGCTTTTAAAGCTTCAATTTGTGCTTGCAAGTCATCATGATTTAGTTTAGCACCAAAACTTGATGTACATAAAGCTGCAACTAAAGATAAAGCTATACTACTCTTTTTCATTAACTCCTCCTTATAATTATTGTCTTTACAATTACTTTAAGTTTACTCTTATAAGGGTTAATTGATACTTAATATAATATTATTTTTTCTTATGTGTAAAAGTAGTTAAACTAATATTTTATGGGAGTAGTAAAGAGAATATTTATTCTCTTTACTTAAAAATTAACAAGATGGAACATTTCCTGAATCACTTGCGTACTCATGAGAGAAATCATAAAGATGCTCAATCCATGAATCTTTTATATCATCAAGATTTGCATTTGGGCAAATTTTCCCAATCTCTTCTTTAAATTTTCCAGCTTCATTGATTTTTGACCACTCATCTTGAGTATGTTTTGCAGCAAATTTTGCACCATTGAATCCACAAGGACTTTTTAACTTTTTAATAAAAAGTTTTTGCCCTTTTACAGGGTTTGCAGATACGCTTGTAGAAGCAACTCCAAGCACTAAAGCAGAAGCTAAAGCAATTTTTAGTAATTTATTCATTATATGTCTCCTTAGATTTGCTATAATTATAGCTTACAATATTAAAAAGTTTATTAAAATTGAGTGAATAAATTAGTCTAAATCTAAAAAATAGATATAAAAAAAACTTATAATTGGAAGAAAATGAAGTATTACGCTTTGAAAAATATCATAAACTATCTAAATGAAAATTGCAATACAATAAGAAATGTAAAAAGAGTAGAGAATAATACTATTTTTATGGAGTTTAACGATAGAAATACTATCTACTTTGATATGTCAAAAAGCAATAGTTTAATCTACAAAAAAGATGAAAAAACTTCTACAAAAAAAGATTTTATAGCACCCTTTGATACTATATTACAAAAAAGATTTAATAATTCAAAAATTAAAAATATTACAATGCACAATGATGATAAAATTATAAGATTTTATGTTAATTCCAAATCATCATACAAAGAATTAACTACAATTTTACAGCTTGAATTTACGGGGAAACATACAAATATTATTATTTTAGATGAAAATGAAATAATTTTAGAAGCTTTACGGCATATCGACGAGTTTAGTTCCTCAAGAGTTGTAAAAGTTGGTGAAAAATTAGAAGAGATTCCAAAGCAAACTTTTATTCCAAAGATGGAAGAAATAGAAGACACTGAAGAGTTTTTATATAATAATTACTCGCAAAAAGAACAAAGTCTATTGGTAAGTTTAAAAAAACAAAAAGTTTCTTTGATTGAAAAAAATTGTAATAAGTTATCAAAAATACTTAAAAGCTTACCTAAAAAAGAAGAGTTAGAAGAGGAATCTTTACTTCTTTACGAAAAAGCAAATTTGATATTAGCTAACTTACATAAGATAAAACCTTATCAAAAGATTGTTCATTTGGATGATTATAATGGAAATATTGTAGAAATTGATTTGAGTGAATGTAGTAATCCTTCAACCTTTGCAAATGAACTTTTTAAAAAAGCAAAAAAATTTAAACAAAAAAGTCTGTATATTTCCATAGAAAAAGAGAATTTAGAGAAAAAAATCGAGTTTTTAAATAGAATGATTACAAATGTAAATTTATGTAAATCTATTGATGAAGTTGAATTTTTACTTCCCAAAAAACAAAAAAATCAAACAAAAACAAAAAAACAAGAGCCTTATGAGAGTTTTTTCTTTGAAGGATATAGGATACTTTTAGGAACAGATGAAAGATCAAATATTTATCTTCTTCAAAATTCAAAAGCTAGTGATTTTTGGTTTCATATGCAAAGTACAAACTCAGCCCATGTGATTGTACAAAATACTAAAAAGACATTGCCTATTGATGTGATATATAAAGCAGCTGAACTATGTGTAAAATTTTCAACGGATTTTGGTGGAAAATATTTAGTTGATTTTACCCAAAGAAGAAATGTAAAAGTTCAAAATGGTGCGAATGTTTTATACAATCCATATGATACGATTGATGTGCACATTTAAGGGCTAATTATGAGAATATTCTTTCTGTTTTTAATTATTATCTTTTTTTCTTCATGTAGTTCAAAAAATATTTTAAAAATAGAAACAACAAATCAAATAGAAATAAATAAAAGTAGTGATAAAACTATTTCTATAATGTATAGTAACAATACAGATAAAAAAGTCGAACTTTATGAAAAACTAAAAAAAGAATTAACAGACCATGGATATAAAGTGGTTCCAAATGATTATGATAGAAAATATACAATAGATATAAGTACAATATTTGCCAATGAAATAGGGAAAAAAAGTACAGCACAAGAAATTTTAAGTAATACAAATTTGAATATTACAATAGGTCAAGTCTTTGGAAATGTTGGGGTTAGTGGTACCATTGGTTCAAAGATAGGCTCAATTTTAGGAGATAGCTTAGATACAAAATCTTATCAAATAATTTTGGACGTAACAATTAGTGAACATCAAAATAATATGATAATAAATGAAAATATAACGCAAGTTATTGCAGAAAGAACAATTGATGAAGAGTCTATTGAAAATATAATCAATATGTTAGAAAATAAGATAGTTGAAAAATTAGTCAATTTATTCCCTTAAAGCTTCATTTACAAAATAGAAAGAAAACTTAAGATAAAATAACAAAAAATCAAAGGCTTTCAATGTATGAGTTAATCTCCTCAAGTTCAACAAGAATAAAAACAGCACTTGTTCTATTTGCAGTGTTTATTGTAGTAAGTTATATAGATACGCTGTTTGTAACTTGGCTTTTTCTTGGTGCATTTATGATTGTTGGTATAGATGAAGCTATGAATCTATTTAAAATAAAAGATGCAAGTGTTTTTCAATATGCGGCTATTACTTGGATTGTTGCTTATTTTTATCCAAATCCTGAAATATTAGTTTTAGTAGCTCTTGTAATTTTTGCTTCTAATTTAGCTTATAAAAGAGAAATTGACAAAAAAATATTTTTACCACTTTTATATCCATTAGTTTCTTTTTTAGCTCTTTTAACTTTATATAATGAGTATGGAATCGAAGTACTTTGGTGGATGTTGTTTGTTGTTGCATCGGCTGATGTAGGAGCCTATTATGTGGGGCGGGCATTTGGTAAGACTAAATTTTGTGTAACTAGCCCAAATAAAACTTTAGAAGGTGTTGCTGGAGGAATTGTTTTGGCTGCACTTTTAGGACCAATCTTTGCAGTTGATGGAATAACTTATTTAGGTACACTTGTTATTTCTGTAGTTGTTGCTGTGTCATCTATTTTTGGGGATTTGTTTGAAAGTTACTTAAAAAGAGAAGCTGACGTAAAAGATAGTGGAAATATCTTACCTGGTCATGGGGGAGTACTTGATAGAACAGATGGATTCTTATTCGCTTCAATAGTAATGTTAGTTTTATTAAGAGCAATAATTTGATAATCTTAGGAAGTACAGGTTCTATTGGAGTCAATACTCTAAATATTGCCAGAAAATTTAATCTAAATATTGATGTATTAGTTGCAGGACGAAGCATAGATTTGTTAAATGAACAAATTAAAGAGTTCAATCCCAAAAAAGTAGTAATTGCTTCAAAGGATGATATTCCAAAAGTAAATCATAAAAATGTCTCTTTTGGTGAAGAAGCAATTTTAAAAGCTATTGAAGAATCAGAAGCACAAACAGTAGTAAACTCATTAGTTGGTTTTTTGGGACTTAAACCAACTCTTAAGGCAATAGAGTGTGGTAAAAAAGTAGCCTTAGCCAATAAAGAATCCCTTGTTGTTGCTGGTGCTTTTATTGATCAAAAAAATCTTATGCCAATAGATAGTGAACACTTTGGACTTTGGTATTTACTTCAAGATAAAAAAATAGACTCTATGACAGTAACTGCAAGTGGTGGTTCATTTAGGGACTATCCTTTGGAGAAGTTAAAAAATGTATCTATAAAAGAGGCTTTAAATCATCCAAATTGGTCAATGGGAAATAAAATCACAATAGATAGTGCAACCATGACAAATAAGCTTTTTGAACTTTTAGAGGCTAAATGGTTATTTAATACAACAAAACTAGATGCAATAATAGAGACAAAATCACTTATTCATGCACTTATTAATTTTGCTGATGGAAGTACAACTGCACATATTGCAAATGCAAATATGCAACTTCCTATTTCGTATGCTGTTTTAGGTAGAGTTGATGAAAATATACTTAAACATATAGATTTAGTAGAAGTTGGAAGTTTAGAATTTAAAAAAATAGAAGAACAAAGATATCCAATCTGGGGTATAAAAGATGAAGTTTTAAAAAATCCAAATTTAGGTGTTGTTATAAATGCAGCCAATGAAGTTGCAGTTGCAAAGTTTTTGAATGAAAAAATAGGATTTTTAGATATTTCAAAGATGACCCTAGATGCAGTAAATCATTTTCATAACGTAAATCCAAGTTCCCTTGAAGAGATTTTTGCTTGGGATAAAGAAGTTAGGTCTTATTGTGACTCTTGATTTATTAATTCCATTTGGGATATTACTTATTTTAGTAATATACTTAATTTATACTAGAACAATGTTTGAAAAACAGACAATTAAAGAGTATGAAGAGAAATTTGAAAACTGGAAAGTTCATGCTAAACCTGAAGAGAAAAAAGAGTCAAAAAAAGAGTTAGTTGGACTTGTGTTTAAAAAAGATGGTAAAATAGATATAGAACTTTTTGATGAGTTTAGTAATGACAGAATTCAAAAAGGAAAATTCAACTCAAAGATAAGAGAATGAGATATTTTATATTAATTATATCGCTTTTTGCGATTTTAAATGCCGGCTCTTTTAAAAGAGATAGTCAACTAAATATCGTAACAGATACAAATACTCCTCTTGTTTGGATGGATAGTGAAGCAAATGTTACGCTTTATTTTACCCATCAAGAAGCAGAAAAATATTGTGAAGATTTACTTCATGGGACATATAGTGATTGGCGTTTGCCCGAGATTGAAGAGTTAGAAACAATAGTAGATAAAAATAACTTTCCAAAAAATATTGATAGAGCTTTTAAATATAGTTTAAATGAAGGTTACTGGGCTAGTACTGCTCACTGGAGAACATTTTGGTTTTATGCTGATTATATGCACTTTGTAAGTGGTACACCATATTTTGATAGCAGACATAAGAAAAAATTAGTTAGATGTGTAAGAACAGGAAAATAAAAGTGAATAAAAGAGTTTTAATATTACATGGTTTAGGAGGAAGTGATTTCCCCCATTGGCAAGCACAATTAGCAAGTGATTTGATAAAAGAGAATTATATTGTCTCTTTTCCAGCTTTTCCAAATAGGGATAATCCAGATTTAAATGAGTGGAAAGAATTTTTAAAAGAAGAGATAAAACACTTCAAACCAGAAATTGTAGTTTGTCACTCTTTGGCAAATGTACTTTGGTTTCATACTTGCGATGAACTTGATATTAAGCTTGATAAACTGATGTTAGTGGCACCTGTAAGTAGAAATAGAGTCGTAAAAGAAGCAAAAAGTTTTTACCCATATCCTATTGCAAAAGATTTAAAATCACGGGAAATAATTATGGCTGCATCAACAAATGACCCATACATGGAAATAGAAGAAGCAATAGACCTTCAATCAAAACTTAATATTGGTATGAAAATCATGGAAAATGCAGGACATATAAATGCAGCTTCTGGATTTGGGAAACTTGATTGTGCCTTGGATTGGATAAAAAGAGAAGAAGAGTGTAAGGAAAATCGTTGATCTTAAGTATAGAATCTAGTTGTGATGATAGCTCTATTGCTATTACTGAAATAGCTACGAATAGACTTATTTATCACAAAAAAATATCTCAAGAACTACAGCATAGTGTTTATGGTGGAGTTGTACCTGAACTTGCTGCAAGATTACATGTGGAAGCCTTACCTAAAATACTTGAAGAGTGTAAAGAGTATTTTTCTAGTTTAAAAGCAGTTGCAGTTACAAATGCTCCTGGACTTTCAGTTACACTTATGGAAGGTGTAACTATGGCTAAGGCTTTAGCTTTATCTTTAGATATTCCCCTAATTGCTGTAAATCATTTAAAAGGTCATATTTATTCTCTGTTTATTGAAAAAGATTCTAGCCTTCCTTTAACGGTTTTACTTGTTTCCGGTGGGCATACTCAAATTATAGAGGTGAACTCTTTAACTGATATGAAAATCTTAGCAAGTACTATGGATGATAGTTTTGGTGAGAGTTTTGATAAGGTTGCTAAGATGTTAAATCTTGGTTATCCAGGTGGTCCCGTTATTCAAGAGTTAGCTTTTAAAGGAGATAATCAAAAGTTTGATTTTCCAGTACCACTTAGACAAAGTCCAAAAATAGAGTTTTCGTATTCAGGGCTAAAAAATGCAGTTAGAGTTGAGATAGAAAAACAAGGAACTTTAAGTGATGAAATAAAAGCAGATATTTGTGCCTCTTTTCAAAAAACAGCAGTTGAGCATATTATGCAAAAGTTAAAAAAGCTTTTTAAGATAAAAGCCCCTAAAAACTTTGCAATAGTAGGAGGGGCTAGTGCTAATGTTTGTTTAAGAGGTGAAGTTGAAAAGCTTTGTGAAAAATATGGTACTGCTTTAAGTTTAAGTGAACTTAAATATTGTAGCGACAATGCAGCTATGATAGGAAGAGTAGCAGTAGAACAGTATAAAGTGAATGATTTTATATCTATAGATGAACTTGATGTTCAAACAAGAGTAAAGGTATTTTAAATGATATTCGAAATGGGTGCAAAACTTGATGGTGATAGTTTTGATACAAAAAAAGAAGATAAGAAAAAGAAACCATCAAATAAAATAGAACCAAAAAATTCACACCAATTGGTTTTTACCTATGAAAAAAGAAAAGGTAAGCCAGTTACTTTAGTGGGTAGATTTTATGTAACTGAAGATGAAAAAAAAGAGGTTTTAAAACTTCTAAAGAAAAAGCTTGCCTGTGGTGGAGCTATCAAAGAAGAGTGGATAGAATTACAAGGTGATGTTAAACAAAAAATAATAGAAATCTTATCAAAAGATGGATGGAAATTTAAAAACAAATAAAGAGTATGCCATGAAAAAAGTATTTGACGAAGTTGGAACTTTAGATAGAAGATGTTACGAAGAGTTTGCACTAAGTGAAGATATCCTTATGGAACATGCAGCTTCTTCCATGGCACAGTTTTGTGAAGAAAAATTTGAAGAAAATAGTACGATACTTATTGTTTGTGGTGTAGGCAATAATGGAGCAGATGGAATAGCATTGGCTCGACTTTTATATAAAAAGTTTGATATAAAGCTTTATATCCCTTTTGGAGTAAAATCCCAAATGGCAGAACTTCAATTAAAAAGAGTAAAACTTTTAGGAATAGAAGAGATAAACTTTGTATGTAGTTGTGATGTAGTTGTTGATTGTTTGTTTGGAAGTGGATTAAATAAAGATTTAGATGAGACTTCAATAGAAATTTTGAAAAAAATGAATTATTTGGAAGCTTATAAAATAGCTTGTGATATTCCAAGTGGAATAAACAGTTTAGGACAGATAAAAAGTATAGCCTTTAAAGCTGACATAACTATTACAATGGGAGCTTATAAAAAAGCTTTACTTAGTGATATAGTAAAAAACTATGTTGGTGATATTGTGGTTACTAATTTGGGGGTTCAAAGAGAGATTTATGAACTTAGTAGTAATACCTTTCTTTTAGAAAAATCTGATATGAAACTTCCCTATAGAAAAGATAAAACTTCCCATAAAGGAACTTTTGGCCATGTTGCTGTAATCATGGGAGAAAAATGTGGTGCAGGAAGAATAGCTTGTGATGCTGCTTTTAAATTTGGAGCAGGATTAGTAACTGCTGTTTGTCATAAAGAATTAAATTTACCATATCATATTATGCAAAGTCATTTTATTCCTGATAATTGTACTGCGATTGCTATTGGAATGGGATTAGGTAATTATGAAAATGAAGAGATTAGAAATATTTTAGCACTTAATATCCCAAAAGTGATAGATGCTGATTTGTTTTATGAAGAGATAATACTCGAAGCTTTGCATAAGGAAGTGGTATTGACTCCTCACCCTAAAGAGTTTTGTTCACTTTTAAAACTTTGCAATATCGCTGATATTAGCGTAAATACTTTACAAAATGATAGATTTAAGTATATAGAGATGTTTACAAGTAAATACCCAACTGTCACTTTACTTTTAAAAGGTGCCAATACAATTATTGTAAAAGCTGAAAGAAGATATATAAACAATCATGGTACCCCAAATTTAAGTAAAGGTGGAAGCGGGGATGTTTTATCTGGACTTATTGCTTCACTTTTAGCGCAAGGTTATAATTGTCTTGATGCAACTATAACTGCTTCATTAGCCCATAGTTTTGCTGCAAATAACTTTAGTAAAAATTCTTATTCATTAGCTCCCCAAGATATAATTGATGAGGTAACAAAATTATGAAACTTTGTATCGTACAAACTACATGTAAGGATATGGAAGAGGCTAAAAATATTGCAAAAACTTTACTTAATAAAAAACTTGCTGCATGTATCCAAATAAGTGATATTGAGTCTTTATATACATGGAATAATGAGCTGTGTGAAGATAAAGAAAAGTTACTTTCAATCAAAACTAAAAAGAAAAACTTTAAAAAAATCCAAAGGGAAATAAAAGAAAATCATAGCTATGATTTGCCCGAAATTATATCTATTGATATTGAAAATGTTAGTAAAGAATATAAAAATTTTATAGGAGAAAATACGAAATGAACGATATTTTAAAAATTGGTAATTATGAATTTAACAGTAGATTAATAGTAGGAAGTGGCAAATATAAAGATTTTCAAACTACAAAAGATGCAACACTTGCAAGTGGAAGTGAACTTATTACTGTGGCTATTAGAAGAGTAAATATTACAAATCCAAATGAAGAGAATTTATTAGATTATTTTAAAGATACAAATGTAAAACTTCTACCAAATAGTGCAGGGTGTTTTACAGCAGATGAGGCAATTACAACTTTTAGACTTATGAGAGAAGCTACTGGAATAGATTTGATTAAACTTGAAGTTATAGGTGATGCTCAAAAAACTCTATATCCAGATGTTATAGAGACAATTAAAGCTTGTGAAATTTTGAAAAAAGAGGGTTTTACAATTATGGCTTATACAAATGATGACCCAATTATTGCAAAAAGATTAGAAGAAGCTGGAGCTGATGCAATTATGCCTCTTGCTGCTCCTATTGGAAGTGGTTTAGGGATTCAAAACAGATACAACATAGCTTTTATAAAAGATGCAGTAAAAGTTCCTGTAATCGTTGATGCAGGCGTTGGTTGTGCAAGTGATGCAGCGATTGCTATGGAACTTGGAGCTGAAGCAGTATTGACAAATACAGCTATTGCAGGAGCAAATAATCCAATAGCAATGGCAGAGGCTATGAAGTATGCAGTTATTGCAGGAAGAATGGGATATAAAGCTGGAAGAATCCCTAAAAAACCTTATGCAACAGCTAGTTCTCCAATAGATGGATTGATTCAGTTTTAATACTTAAAACTAAAATTTAGCTAAAATTGGAAAATTTATTAATATTTTCCAATTTTACTCTTGACAAATATCAAAAAACTTAATATAATTCCGTCCACTTTTCGAAAGATTAGTATGTTTCGGGGCGTAGCGCAGTCTGGTTAGCGCACCTGGTTTGGGACCAGGGGGCCGGAGGTTCGAATCCTCTCGCCCCGACCATTTTTAGATGGTAGGTATAGCTCAGTTGGTTAGAGCATCGGGTTGTGGTTCCGAGGGTCGTGGGTTCGAGCCCCATTACTTACCCCATTTTTATTTTTGAGTGCTTCCTTAGCTCAGCTGGATAGAGCAACGCCCTTCTAAGGCGTAGGCCATACGTTCGAATCGTATAGGGAGTACCACTTTTTTGTCTTATTAAGACGCTTTTGTGCGCGGATGTGGTGAAATTGGTATACACGCCAGACTTAGGATCTGGTGCCGCAAGGTGTGAAGGTTCAAGTCCTTTCATCCGCACCATCTACTTTTTATATAAATTCATTATTTATAAGCTTTTATTTTCTTTAAATATCCCTTGGGACTTTAACTTTAATTTACTTGTTTTATATGATATTTACAAATCGCGGAATAGAGCAGCACGGTAGCTCGTCGGGCTCATAACCCGAAGGTCATAGGTTCAAATCCTGTTTCCGCAACCAATAATACAAAATTTAACCCAAGATAAAAAAAATTCAACAACTACAATTAATAATTTTACTAAATAATATAACTCTTAAAAGACTTTAAACTAGATAAAAACTTCAAAGATATAATCAAATTTATACAAATTTTAGAATTTGCTGTGTCTCCCATACTACAATATCTAGCAGATAATTTTATAGCATAATATCTCTCTTGTCTAATTTTGCCTTAACTTACTTTTTGTTAGTTTGTATGGTTGGCGGTGAAAATCCATCAAATATAAACTTAATAAAAGGAGTTAGTTATTAGTTTAGAAAAAAAGAAAAAACTCACGGTAAAAAATATATACAAGGTTTTTGGAGAGAAACCAAAAAAAGCCCTTGAGATGCTCAAAAATGGTTTTTCAAAAGAAGAGATATTTGAAAAAACAAATATGACTATTGGTGTTCAAAATGCAAATTTTGAAATCAATGAAGGTGAAATATTTGTAATCATGGGACTATCTGGTTCTGGAAAATCTACACTTGTACGAATACTTAATAGACTTATAGAGCCAACTTCTGGACAAATATTCATTGATGAAACTGATATAACAAATCTAAATGACAAAGAGTTGATTGATATTAGACGAAATAAAATATCAATGGTATTTCAATCTTTTGCACTAATGCCACATATGAACATTATTGATAATACATCATTTGGGCTAGAGTTAAGTGGAATTAGTAAAGAAGATAGGTACAAAAAAGCACAAGCTGCCTTGGATCAAGTTGGTTTATCCCATCATACTTTATCATATCCTGATGAACTAAGTGGAGGTATGCAACAAAGAGTTGGATTAGCAAGAGCCTTAGCCAATGATCCAGATATTATGTTGATGGATGAGGCTTTTTCTGCCCTTGACCCACTTATTAGAACTGAAATGCAAGATGAACTTTTGACTTTACAAAGTGAACATCAAAGAACTATTGTATTTATATCACATGACTTGGATGAGGCTATTAGAATCGGCGATAGAATTGCAATCATGCAAAATGGTGAAATTTCACAAATAGGAACACCAGAAGAAATTATTAATAATCCTGCAAATGATTATGTGAAATCATTTTTTAAAGGAGTTGATGTAACTTCTGTACTTAAAGCTTCTCATATAGCAAAAAAACACTACCCAACAATCATAAAAAAAGATGGTTTTGGAATTAATTCCGCAATCAAATATATTAATGATTATGATGAAGATTTTGCATATTATCTTACAAAAGACAATAAATACTTAGGAATATTGAGTATTGAGTCTTTGAAAGAACAGAAAAAAATAGATGGAAATCTTGATGATTCTTTATTTAAACAAGAAGTTGTCCATGAAGATGATTCCATAAGTGATATTATAAATATAATAGCTGAATCATCATTTCCAATTGCAGTTACAGCTGAAAATGGAAAATATAAGGGCTCAATTTCTAAAAGAACTCTGTTAAAAACAATCGATGAAGGAGCAATAAATGGCTAGTGATCCATGGGGAAATGCCTCAACAGCTCAAGAAGATAAAGTATCAAGTGTAGATTGGTCAAATGATATTCCACCTGTAGAAGATAACTCTTCTTTTGATATATTTAATCCCTTTGACCATAGTATTATTCCTTTTGATACTTGGGTAAACGATGGTATAAACTGGACAGTTGAAAATTTTAGGGAGTTTTTTCTATCTGCAAAAGCTCCTGTTGATATGATATTAAGGTTTATTGAATCATTTTTACTCTCCCTTTCTCCTTATATAGTAATTGCATTTTTTGTTTTGCTTGCACTTCAAGTATCAACTAAGAAAATGGCAATTGGAACGTTTCTTTCTCTTACTTTTATTGGATTAATTGGTGCTTGGGATGAGAGTATGACAACTTTATCTTTAGTTATTACATCAGTATTATTTTCTGTTTTAATTGGATTGCCACTTGGAATTTGGAGTGCAAAAAGTGATAGAGTAGAAAAAGTTTTAAGACCAATTTTAGATGGGATGCAAACAACACCAGCTTTTGTATATTTGATACCTATTGTAATGTTATTTGGAATAGGAAATGTTCCAGGAGTAATAGTTACTATTATTTTTGCTTTACCTCCACTTATTAGACTTACAAATTTAGGGATTAGACAAGTACCTGCTGATTTGATAGAGGCATCTAGATCATTTGGAGCAAGTTCATCTCAAATGCTTTTTAAAGTTCAATTGCCAGTTGCTATGCCAACTATAATGGCAGGAATAAATCAAACACTTATGCTTTCATTATCTATGGTAGTAATTGCATCAATGATTGCAGTTGGTGGATTAGGTCAGATGGTTTTAAGAGGTATTGGAAGATTAGATATTGGTCTTGCAGCTGTTGGAGGAATTGGAATAGTTATCTTAGCAGTTATTCTAGATAGGATAACCCAAGAGATGGGGAAAAAAAATAAAAAGATAAAAAACAAATGGTATGAACAAGGACCTGTTGGGTTTGTTTATAATTTACTAAAAAAGGAGAAACAAATATGAATAAAATATTAGTTAGTCTAATTACACTATTTTTGGCATCTAATTTATTTGGTGGAAAAGTTACTTTTCTAAAAACAAATGTTGCAGAAGAGGGCTTTCAGATGTATGTTGCTATGGAAGCAGTTAAAAAATTGGGTTATGATGTTGAAGTAACAAATGATGTTAGTTATGAAGTTGCTTTTCAAACAATAGCACAAAATGGAAAAAGTAAAGATGCTTATATTATGGCATCGGCTTGGGTTCCTCTTCATAATGCAAAAATTGAAGGTGCTGGAGGAAGTAAAAAAATAGCAGTTTTAGGTTCGTATATAGAAAACTGTGCACAAGGTTATCTAGTAGATAAAAAAACGGCAGAAAAATATAATATCAAATATATAAATGATTTAAAAGATCCTAAAATAGCCAAATTATTTGATTCAAATGGTGATGGAAAAGCTGATTTAGCAGGTTGTGATGCAGGTTGGGGATGTGAAAAAGTAATTGAGTATCAATTAGATGCTTTTAAACTTAGAGATACAATAACACACAATCAAGGTCAATATGCAGCTATTATTACAGATACAATTGCAAGATATAAAAGTGGGAAACCAATTTTGTATTATACATGGACTCCATATTGGGTTAGTGGAAAATTAGTTCCAGGAAAGGATACTGTATTTTTACAAGTAACACATTCTGCTCATCCTGTAACAAAATCAACAAAACTTTCAAATGGTGCAGATTATGGCTTTAATGTAAACTCTCAAAAGTTTGCAGTAAATGCTTCTTTAGTGAAAAACTATAAAGATATTGTAAAGTTACTTGATATTATTAAATTAAATGTTAATGATGTAAGTGGAGAAAATATGCTTATGTCAAAAGGTCAAAATAAAGAGGCTGATATTAAAAGACATGCTCAAATGTGGGTAAAAAATAATATGAATAAATTAAATAAATGGATTAATGAAGCAAAAAAAGCTAAATAAATTTTATGTAAATAAATTATCCCTATAAACATAACAATAGGGATAATTTAAATTCTTTTTACTTATATATTGATTTTAAAACATTATTAATAGTTTTAAAAGTATACTTACGGCCTATTTACTTATAGACAGGTGTCTGAGAGGTTGAAGGTACTTCGTTGGAAGCGAAGTGTAGCTAAAACTACCGTGGGTTCGAATCCCATCCTGTCTGCCACTATATATCTTTTATACAACTACAATTTTTACATGATTTAAATAAATGTCAATAATAAAAAATATAAAAAAAAGTTATTAAGTTGTTATATTTGTAAGCTAATATTAAGAAAAGTTGAAATAGAATTCAATTAATTTTTTTATATAGGAAAACAAATTGCGAGTCAATACAAATGTTTCAGCACTGGTAGTTCAAGAAAATTCTAATTTGAACAATATTAGAATTACAAACTCTTTAGAGAAGTTAAGTACAGGTTTAAAAATAAACAAAGCAAGTGATGATGCATCGGGGCTATCTATTGCTGAAAAACTTAGAACTCAAGTGACAAGTTTAAATCAAGGTATTGATAATGGAAACTCAGCAATTAGTCTGCTTCAAATAGCAGATAAATCTATGGCAGAACAATCTAAGATATTAGACATAGTAAAATCAAAGCTTGTACAAGCTAATACAGATACTACTTCAGATGATGGAAGAGAAGCTATAAGAAAAGATATTCAAAAATTACTTCAACAGTTAGACAATATAGCACAACAAACAAATTATAACGGTACAAAGCTTTTGGAACCTAGCTTAAAAACAATAAACTCTACTACTTCAAGTGTAAGTTCCTCATCAAGTTCTAGTTCTAAAACCAATACCCTAAGCACTCAAACACTAACAGCAGGTGATAGCTATAATGGCTTAGTAAATGAAGCAACAAGTTATGATATTACTTTTACATCTGCAAATTACTTTGCCTCTATAGTATCATTATCAGGTACGGGTGGAAAATTGATAACTAATACTACGAATAATTATGGGCTTTCTACTACTGATGTTGCAACTCAAAATTTTCTTAGTAGCTTAGGAGGTGATGTTTTTGATTGGGGGGGTGGGGTTTATACAATTTCTAATGGATATGATATAGATTTTGGAAATAATTCATTTGTAATTGCTGAAATTGCTGGTGGTACCGCTACATCTTCATACTCTTATAGTGGTGGAGTATTAACTTCTTTGAGTAATAGTGCTCTTTCAACTGTGGATATTACAATCTCAGGGACATATACAACAGCGTCAAGTACATCAAGTAGTACATCAACTACATCAAGTAGTGTAACAACAGTATCTTCAGGATTAAGTTTTCAAATAGGAGAATCTTCAGGTGATTTGATTAATAATTTTAGTATTCAATCAAATACTTTAGGTCTTGGTGGAGGAAGTGAAGCTATAGACCAAACAACTGGTTCTTCTACAAGAAATAACCTAATGTCAGTTGGTGAATCTATGATATTCTCAATTGGTGGAGATGGAAACAGTGCTACAATAGATGCAACTGATGGAAGTGCAACAAATGTAAACCTAAGTGGTGATGTAAATACAATAAATCTAACAGGAACTTCAGGAACTATTTCAAATCTAGATGAAACTACATATGACTTGTTAAATGCACTCTCTATGGATATAGATGGAGTAAATAATAGTGAAACATTAAATGGTGTTACAGTTACCTTGTCTTCTGGTACAACTATAACAAAAAGTGGTGGTGGATTTACAATAAGTCAAGGAAGTATCTCCTTTAGTGATGACTACTCTATAGCCTCTATGAATATAAAAGAAACTACAGCAAGTGGAACAATATCAGTTCAAAATGCAAATAATCTTTTAGTTACAAACCTATCTGATAGTGCAACTGTAAGTGTAACATCAAATGCAAGTGGTACTTTAGTTGGTGGACAAACTTTAGCTGCACTGAAAAATCTACAAGCAGGACAATTTACACAACAAATGGCACATAGATTTCAAGGTGTAGTAGATAGTGCAATAAGTAGATTAAATACATATAGAAGTGATATAGGTTCAACTCAAAATCAAGTAGAAAGTGCTGTTAGAAATCTAATGACACAAAGTACAAATGTAGCAGCAGCAGAATCAATCATAAGAGATGTAGATTATGCAGAAGAGTCATCAAATTTTAACAAACTAAATGTGATATCCCAAGCAGGTTCTTATGCAATGTCACAGGCATTTGCTACTTCTCAAAATGTATTGAGGTTATTTTCTTAGGAAAAAAGTTATATTTAATTATTTAACTTTAATTAGATAAATATATAAAGCACTAAGAGAAGCCTATTTTATATTGGCTACTTTGCTATATTTATCTAATAAATCTTTTTTCTATCTCTTCTGGAGTAAGTTCTATATTCTCTTCATTTAAGAAACCATAAAAATAAGTATCTTCTTTATCTGATACTTCAATAACCAAAATATTTTCTTCTGCATGATTTTTAATAAATTGTTCTATGGCTTCAAGTGCTGAATTCTTCCAATATTTTTCAATTTCTTCATTATTTCCAGCATCAAAAAATAAACAATCTTCACATAAAGAAAATAGATAATTTCCTGCTCCTTCATATATTTCAAAAGAGTTATTGTCATTATCAAGTTTTTCATTTGTAAATGGACAGTGTAAACTAAACTTTTTATTTTCTTTTGATTTAAGTACAACTTTATTCATTATCTATCCTACATAATTAATTTTTTGAATTATACAATTTGATTCATTGAAATAAAATCAAACATTGTAAAAATCATATTTCAATTTAATGTTATTTGATTTTAAGTAACTCAACGTATGATGAGAAGCATGAATTAGATGTGATTTTTTAGCATTTATTTTATCTAGAAGTTTTATAGCTTCTTCATAGTTTAAATGGTTACCATTATTAAAATTTGGGGCAAGTCCTGCATCTATAAAACACTCATCAATCTTTTTTGATAATAAAAAGTCCATAGATTCATCTGATATACCAGCACAGTCGGTTAAGTAAGCTATGGTTTTATTTTTATCTTCTATTAGATATCCTGTAGTATTTTTTGAGTGTTGCAATGGTATAGGGGTAAAGGTGAGTTCATATATTTTTATAGGATTAAAAGCACTATTTTGAATGTAATTTATAGCTTTTGTATGTTTAAAAAGATCGGCAAAACCTTTTTCATCTTTAGGATGATAACAATCAATTTTATCAGCACTATATCTAAGCCTTAAAAGTCCTAATGTATGGTCGGGATGAAAATGAGTAAGTAATATTGCTTTGATTTTTTTATTATCAAAGATAGATGAAATATTTTCAATACCTGCATCAATTAAAATAATTTCACCATTTTCACAAGTTATATAAGCACTTGTGGCTAGATTGATTTTATTATTTTTTCTATACTCTTCACAAATAAGACATTTACAATTATGTATAGGAATTCCACCACTATCTGCAGTACCTAAAAAATCTAGTTTCATATTACCTCTTTTGTAATTTTACCAAATAAAACTATTTTCTAAACAATAATGATCACTCAAATTTTTAATACTTATTTTTGATTTTACATCCACATCAAAACTACTTTTATAGAAAATATAATCTAATATCAAGTCATCTTCATAGGTTGCTAGTTCATTTACTGTATTATATCCACATCTTTTTATTTTTTTTATCTCTTTTGAGTTACTATTTGAATTCATATCTCCACAGATTATCGTAATATCACTTTTGTATTTTTCAAGTTTGTATCTTATAATATCTATTTGATTCATCCTACCTTGATAGCTTAGATTTGTTAAGTGAGTATTTACAATGGTTACTTTTTTATCATTAAATTCTAGTTGAACAAATTGGGCACCTCTTTCATCTTCTTCATTTTTATTAAAATAGATATCTTCCAAATGAGATAGTTTATACTTTGATAAAATTGTTAGGTTTGAACTTGATTTTTGTCCATCTCTTTTTTTTGTGCGTAGGGGCAATGTAATTTTATGAAATCCTAATATTTTATTAATAGTATCACTACTTGAAAATGATAGATCTTCATAGTCTTCTTGAAAACAAATAAAATCAAGATTTTTTAGATTATCTCCAATCTTATGAATTCTTTTAGGAAAATTGCCACAATTTTTCCATAAATTATAAGTTGCTATATTAAATGATTGATTCATTTTTTATTCTTTCTAATAAAATAATAAAGTTTGAAATTGATATATCAAGAGAAGTTGAGTTATCAAATTGTATGATATTTGTAGCATCAATTTTTTTATAACTTCTAGCGAGTCTTTTTTGTATATTTTGCTCACTCTCCCTTGCTCTATTTTTTAATCTTTTATATAAAATATCTTTTGGAAGAGTTATTTCTATGGTAATTACATTTTCAAAATTATCTTCAAAGTCTTTAATTACAGACCTTGATATAGAGATAATATTTAACCCAGATTTAATTTGGTTTTTTGCAATGGCATATTTATTGTTATGGGCTTCCCATGTGGAGATAAAAAAGCTATCATTTTTTAATTTTTCAAAGGCAATATCATCTATATAATAGTTATGCTCATTTTCATCTGGTTTTCTTGTAATATATCTTTTTATAAAATTTGCTTCTATTTTATTTTCAATATTTCTTAAAAGAGTATCTTTACCTACACCACTAGAACCAACTATTAAAACTATTTGTTTCATTTTTTGTACTTTTCAATAAATAACTCAATACTTTTAAAATCTTCAATTGAGTTTTTGATTTTTTTATGTTTCCAATCCCACCAAGCAATATTTTGTAAATCTTCAATTGTCTTTTTATCAAATCTATATCTTATGATTTTAGCTGGATTTCCAACAGCTATGGCAAAGGGTGGGATATCTTTTGTTACAACTGAACTACTTCCTATAACTGCACCATTTCCAATAGTTACATTGCCCATAATAACTACATTGTGTCCTATCCATACATCATTTCCAATTTCAACTCTACTTTCGCGTCTCCAGTCAAAAAAGCTTTCATCATCTAATCCAAAACCAAATAACTCTTTTCTATATAACATATGATGTTGACTTGCCCAAGACATAGGATGTTGGCTAGGATTTAATCTAACATAAGAAGCTATATTTACAAACTTTTTAATTGTAGAGTAAATAATTTGACAGTTTTCACTTGTATAAGAATAATCATCAATAATACTATCTTGCAGATTGTTATTTGCACCTATTTCTACATATTTACCTAGGGTACAATTTTTAATCATACTTGAAGAGTCAATATTTGGCTCTTTTTTTAATATACTTTTATCTTTTGTATTAAATGATTTTATCTGGTACATTATATTTTGAAACCTCTAATTCCATTGTAAACAACTTCACCGTTTTTAAATGTAAGTACAACTTTTGGGAAATGAGATTCATCTATTACAACAATATCTGCTAATTTTCCTTCTAAGATTTCACCCCTATCATTTAAGTTTGCTAGCTTTGCAGGAGTTGAACTAATCATTGCAAAACCTTTTTCAAGTTCTAAATTAACATCTTCTTTAAGTCTATAAGGACTAAGTAACAATGAAGCTGGATGATAATCACTACATAAGTAATCGCACACTCCTTGTTTAATCAATTCACGAGCTGCAATATTTCCACTTTGGCTACCACCTCGAACAACATTTGGCGCACCCATTCCTGTACTTATTCCTAACTCTTTTGCTTTTTGTGCAACTTCAACACTCAAAGGAAATTCAGAAAAAGTAACTCCTAAAGCTTTCAAAGTATTTAATTTATCTTCACAATCATCATCATGACTAAGAACTGGAATATTATGTTCAAGTCCAAATTTTACTAAATCTTCAACGATACCAACTTTATCTTTAGATAACTTTTTCTCAATATACTCATCAACATCTTCTGCATCAATTGTATATGCACTTAAGTGATACTTTTTCCATGATTCTAAAGTTTTAAATTGTCCTTGTCCTGGACTGTGATCCATGATAGATAACATATCTACTTTATTTTTGGTAATAAGTTTTTTGATAGTTTCAAGTGAGCTTTCACTTGTAATTTCAAATCTTGCATGAACTAAATTATCAACTCCTAAGTGAGCTTTATTTGCCTCATAAATCTCTTCTATTAGTTCCCTTGATTGTTCAGTTCCTCTTCCTTTGCTTAATTCTTCATCATTAAAACCAACAGCGTGATACATTGTAGTAACTCCTGCCATAGAGAGTTTTTTGTCTAATTCTATTACTGCCATTTTAGTTGGAAATTTAGCTCCTGGTCGTGGCTCTAGCTCTTTTTCAATGGCATCTCCATGTAAATCTACAAAGCCAGGTACAACTCTTCGCTCACCCAAATCAATTGCCACATCAACACTTTTATAAGGGCAAACGGCTGTTATTTTATCCCCTTGGATTACAACATCAGCCCCTTGAAATTTACCATCAATGAGTACCTTTGTACTTCTAATGATTGTTTGCATATCTTTTTTCCTTCATATCATAAATCTTATCACTGATTCTTTTCATACAATCCATATCATGGAAAATACCAATCATGGTTACCCCATCTTTTTTTATTTCTAATAACTTGTCGATTACTTTATTAGTGTTTGTTTTATCTAATGAGGCTGTTGGCTCATCAAGTAAAAGTACTGATTTTGGAGCTATAATTCCCTTTGCAATATTTACTCGCTGTTGTTCCCCACCACTAAAAGTTAAAGGAGAGATATCAAAAAGTTCTTCTTTGATATTTAAAAAGCTTAACATCTCTTTTGCTTTTTCTTTTGCTTTTTCTTCATCTTCACCTTTATCAATTAAAGGTTGTGCCACAATATCAACTGCACTAATTCTTGGTAATACTTGTAAAAATTGAGATACATATCCTAAATGCTCTTTTCTTAAATGAAGTATTTCACTCTCACTAGCAGTTGCAATATCAAGTATCTTTCCATCTTCACAATTAAACAATATCTCACCACTTGTTGTAGTATATGTTCTATATAAGGCTTTTAAAACAGAAGATTTTCCTAAACCACTTGGCCCATATAAAGATAAAAATTCCCCTTTATTTAATTCAAAGCTTATATCATGGTAACCATTTATTTTAAGTCCACCTCTTGTATGTACAGTAAACTCTTTATGTAGATTTCTTACTTTTATTTTTTCCATTTTAAACCTTACAATATACTAGATACAAGAAGTTGAGTATATGGATGTTGTGGGTCTTCTAAGATTTGATCAGTTAGACCTTTTTCTACTATTTGTCCATTTTTCATTACAACTGTTATATCTGTTAAGTGTTTTATAACACCCAAATCATGGGATACAATTACCATAGAAAAACCAATCTCTTTTTGCAGAACTTTTATTAAATCCAAAATCTTAGCCTGAACTGATAAATCAAGACCTGTAGTTGGCTCATCTAAAAGTAAAAGTTTAGGATTACTTGATAGGGCTTTTGATATTTGTATTCTTTGTTGCTGACCACCTGAAAATCTATCTGGATAATCATCTATTCTACTAACTGGTATCTCTGTTTTATCTAAGAAATATTGGGCTATATTTCTTATCTCATCATATCTTTTATTTCCACCCATGATTACTTTTTCTGCAATATTTCCACCAGCACTAAATCTATAATTTAGCCCTAATCTTGGGTTTTGATATATCATAGACATCAAAGTATTTCTTAAATAATTCATATCATTTAAGCTAGCTTTATTTATATCTTTTTTATTTCCATTTTTGTCTTTGAAATCTTCTATAAAAATCTCTCCAAGAGAGGCTTTTTGATCTTGATAAATTAGTTGTAAAAGTGTTGACTTTCCACTACCACTTTCACCTACTATTCCTAAAACCTCACCTTTTTTTAACTCCAAATTTACATTGTTTACTCCAACTACTGCATTACAGTGGGGGCAAATAGATGAGTTAGTATTGGCTCCTGTATCTTCTAAACACTTAGGACAAGATACTCCAAATATTTTTGATAAATCTTTTATTTGTAGTACCATTATTTACCCTTTTTCTCTAGTGTTTTATCACAATAAGAAGTATCACTACAATAGTAGTTTACCTTTCCCTCTTTATCATAAACTTGGTCCAAAAATACTCCACTATTTCCACATCTTTTACACTCTTTATCTTCAAATTTCTCAACTTGAAACTCTCTATCTTCAAATTTTAAAGGCTGTACATCACTATATGGAGGTATAGCATAGATTTTTTTCTCCCGTCCTGCACCAAAAAGTTGTAGAGCTTTTGAGTTACCAAGTTTTGTTGTGTCATATTTTGGAATAGGACTTGGATCCATGGCATATCTATTTTCTACAATTACTGGATATCTATTTGAAATACGACTATCTCCAAATAAAGAAGTATCTTCATAAAGTAAAACCCAAAGTTTTGAATAATCGGCATTTGCGTGCATAATTCTTGCTTTATAAGTATCTGGCTCAACTGTTTCTAAAATATCGGGCATAGGCACTTGAAATACCAAAATTTGACCTTCACTTAAAGGCTCTTCTGGAATTCTATGTCTAGTTTGTATCAGCGTTGCTTTTAAGGTATCAGTTGTAGTTTTATCTTGGGTAACAGAAGTAATAAAATTTCTAATATTAACTGCATTTACACTTCCATCACAACCTTGGTCGATAACTTTTAAGGTATCATCTTCTTTTATAAGTGATAGGGTAAGTTGTATTCCACCTGTTCCCCAACCTCTTGCTATGGGCATTTCTCTAGAAGCAAATGAGACAATATATCCAGGAATGGCTACAGCTTTTAAAGTTGCACGTCTTATCTCTTTTTTTGCATCTTCATCTAAAAAAGCATATCTCATTTATTATCCTTTGCAAAATTTGCTGCATTTGAAAAGACTTGTAAATCTGATTGAAATGTAACATAGTGTGGTAGTTTGAAGTGATTTGTAAATCCCATAGAGTCAACTCCATCAATATGATGAATAATCATCTCAATATCACTTGCAAACTCTTTTTCTCCAACACTAAATTTGGCACTATACATACTTAAATCTAATATGCTCATACTGATTGCCTTTGTTTCATTAAAACCAAAACAAAAACCAAAACCAGTGGTGAGTTTTACTTCACCATCTTCTTGTTTTTCAAAAGTTCCAGCACTTTCACAAGCTGTTACATCTAAAGTGGCTACCTTTACCTCTTTTTTTGTAAAAGGGTGTGTAAACTTAACTTGGCAAGTTCCTGTTCTAATATCTCCAATAGTTGGGTGAACATCCCCATAACCTCGAATAGAAGTATAAGCAAAACCTAACATAGAGCCAGCTTCACCTCTGCACATAGTTTGCATAACAGCACTTCTTGGATATGGAGGTTCTGGGAAAACTCTTGTAATATCAGATATCTCTTCATCAGCTTTTAGTTTTTTTACTAAATTTTTTTCTCTTAGTGGGCTTAGGGCACTTTTTATTATGTTATCTTCACTACTAAAATGTTCCCATTTTTTGCTTTGGTGAATATTGTTTAAAATTAGTTTTACTTCATAGTCATTTGAAGCTCCTAAAATCTGTCCACCTTGTATATCTTTAAAAGCTGATGATATTCTTCTTTGTATGTGCATTTCATTTGTATCAATAGTTTTTGCTATTCCTATTCTTTGGCAAGAACTTCTATGAGCTCTTAGGAAAAATGCAGCATTTAGTAAATCACCAGCACTTTTTTTTATAGCAATTGAAGCTAGTTTTTTACTATAAAGTGAGCCTTCACTCATAACTTTATCAACTGCAAATCTTAAACCAGTAGTAATATTTTCGGTTTGAATTTTATTTGAATTTTGAAGTGTCTCTTCATAAAAATTTAAAGAGTTTTCAATGGCTTCTTCTCCACCTTTTATGGCAACATAACCCATTATGCAATCTCCAGTTTTGTTGTTCTACATAAAGACTTGATTTGTCCATTGTTTTTATTTAAAAATACTATTTCATTTCCCAATGGATAAGAGATATTGTTGTTATTAAACTCTTCAATAAACTCTTTATTTACAGGATAGTTTTCATCTCTTTGGTTATTTATTCCAGGACCTCTTAAGGTAATGTTTTCACCATCAAAAGAGTCACAAAGGCAAATAATAGTACAAGAGTAGTCAGGGTTTAAGTGGGTACCTTTTTTAATCACACGTAAAACATCTTTTAAACTGTCACAAAAAAGATAGTCTGTTTCTTCAACTGTACTCTCTTTTGAGTTTGTAATTGCATCAATAATTGAAAAGTCTTCTTTTGTCAAATTTAAATAAGTAACCTCTGAATATAAAAGTACACTTGCTATTGCTAAAGTGTAAGAGTCAAAAAGTTTATTTATATTTTTTACTGTTCCTGGCATGGAAAAAGTATCTAGCAAACATCTAAAGTTTTCTCTGTTGTTTTGTTCTATATCAGTTGTATTCATCTCTTAGCCTTCCATTAAATCGAAGCTAACTCTTGTAGAGTTAACTTTTTTATTTAATATATTTTTTTGTTCTTGTATATAATTATTTGTCTCTAAACAAAGAGTTATAATCTCATTTTTGAAATCTTTTTCTTCAAATACCGCATCAAGTGATGCTATATAAAGGGATAATTGTTCATTTTCATCTTGAACCATTGACCAACCTTTATTTTTATTTACCTCTACAATTGTACTTGTAACTAAAACTTCTCCTGCATAAAATTCCCCACCACTTATAGGGTCTTTTACTGGTACCAATAAAGTTTGACTTGAAGGTTGACTAAGAACAGTTATTCCAAAGCTTTCATCAACTTTTTTATAAAGTTTTTCTAACTTTTCAAGTGGTGCTTGTTGTAATATATAATTTAAATCTTCTCTTTGAATTTCCATTTTTAAATAAACCTTTTTCTAATAAGTGCACTTAAATTATCTAAAGCCCAAACTGTAACAATAATAAAAATCAAGATTGTACAAACATGACCATTTTCAAAACCTCTTAATTTATCAAAAAGATAAAATCCAATACCACCAGCACCTACAAAACCTAAAATTGATGCACTTCTTACATCACTTTCAAATCTATATAAAACCATTGAGATAAAGTGGGGCATAGTTTGAGGAATAACTGCATATACTAAGATTTTTATAAAACCAGCCCCACTACTTGCTAAGGCTTCAACAGGACCTGGATCTATAGCTTCATTTCCTTCACTTAAAAGTTTGCTAAGAACTCCTGCTGTATGAATTCCTAAGGCTAAAATACCTGCCATTGGTCCAAGACCAACTGCACTTACGAAGATTAATGCCCATACAAGTTCATTTACTGACCTACAAATATTAGCTATAAAAGTTCCAAAAGCATAAAGGGATTTTCTCATTGTCTCATGGTAAATCGTTTTTCCAGGAATAAGTATTTGCAAAATATTTCTTGATGTGATATATGACAATGGAATAGCTAGTAAAATAGATAAAACTAAAGCAATAATTGCCATTTGAACAGTTTCTAACATTGCCCAAAAATAAGTATTTAAATCATCTTTATATAAAATTGGAGGAAAATATGAACTTCCTTCTATCTCTGGATTTCCTTTAATATATGAAACCATACTATCCCATCCACTAATAAGTCCAGTAAAACTCATCTCTGTATCAATCCAACTTTGAATAATAATGTATATTAAGATAGAAAGTAAAATGATATTAAAAAGTTTAAAGGGATTAGACTCTTTTTTTAACACCTCTATAGACATGTTTTTCCTTTTTATAAATTTAAAAAAGATTTCTAAAAAAGCTTTTTTAAATTTATTATTTTTAATTAAATAGTTGGCAAAAAGCCAACTATTTTTTTAACTATTGTTTCTTTTTTAAAGATTTTTTTAATTCGATTAATTCTCTTACAGGATTATAAAAACTATCATCTCCTGAAGCATAACCAGCGATTTTCATTTGTCCTAAAATCTTTTTATCTGTTAAAGAAAGGAATGCACCTTTTACTGCCATTTTAAATGAAGTTGGAAGATCTTTTCTTACAGTCATTGGTGAACCTGGAATTAATTCAGAAGTCCAAATAATATTAAAATCATTTTCGTTCCAGTGTTTACCTAAACCTCTGTTGTAATCAAGATTATTAGTAGATGCAGCATCAACTTTTCCAGCTTTTACAGATAGAATTGAAGCTTCATGTCCACCAGAATAAAGAACTTTTGAAAAATAATTTTGTGGATTGATACCTTTTTTAGAGAACATAACAGTAGGTACTAAAGTTCCAGAAGTTGAATTTGAATCAGTGAATGCCCAAGTTTTACCTTTGATATCTTCTAAAGTTTTAAGACCACTACCTTTTTTAGTAATAATAATTCCTTTATACCCAGGAAGTCCAGATTCTGCATCTATTTCTGTTGCTACAGCTTCTGCACCAGCTCTTTTAGCAGCTTCAACATAAGATTTTGGTCCAAAATATGCAATATCAACGTGTTTGTGTTGCATAGCAGTAATAACTCCAGCATAATCTCCAGCAGATTGTAATTTTACTTTTACACCTAATGTTTTTTCTAAGTAGTTTGCAAGTGCACCAAATGTATCTTTAATACTTGTTGTTCCAGCTACAGGAATAACTCCAAATGTAACTTCTTTTGGCCAATTTTGTGGGTTAGCACTTAAAGTTGAAGAACTTAATGTCAATGCAAGAGTTGCAAGTCCAAGTTTTTTCAAGAAATTTCTTCTCATAGTTTATACCTTTTAAATTTGAGATTAGGTACACTACAAAATCTATTTTGTAGTGTAGTTGTTCAATTATTTTGCAATAATTCACCAAAATAGCTATAGGATTAGCTCTTGCTTCATGATTCGCCAAAATTCTCAAGTAAGAGCTATTTAGTTATCTAATCTAGTTCATGTTCTTCTAAAGTCTCACCTTCATAGATTTTTTCTAGTATTTTTTCATTTAGTTCATTTGATTTACCATCAAAAATTACTTTACCTTTATTGATACCAATAATTCTTGTACAATATTTTTCTGCAATTTCAAGATGATGTAGGTTTGCTATGATAGTTACTTTTAATTCTTTGTTGATTTTTTCTAATATTTCCATTACTTTTTTTGCACTTTTTTGGTCAAGTGCAGAAATAGGTTCATCAGCTAATATTATTTTAGGTTCACTTGCTAATGCTCTAGCTATTGCTACCCTTTGCCTTTGACCTCCACTTAATTCATCACATCTTTTTGATGAATGTTTTTCTATATCAACTATTTGGAGGAGTTTTTGTACTTTCTTTAGTTCTTTTTCTTTGTAGTATTTAATAATTGCTCTTGCCATTGGAATATCTTTTAACATTCCACTAATAACATTATCAAGAACACTTAGTCTATCTACTAAATTATAGCCTTGAAAGATTATTCCAATTTGTTCTCTTAATTTTACTAAATCTTTTTTCTTAATTTTATCCATATCATAATTTAATACTTCAAACTCACCATTAAATACTTTTATTCCACCTACAACTGACATAAGAAGAGTTGATTTCCCTGCACCACTTGGACCTATGATTCCAACAAACTCTCCTTTTTCAATTTTTAGGTTTAGTTTGTTTAATATTTTTTCTTTTTTATAACCTAAAGTTAGGTTTTTCATTTTAATCATTATTGTTATCCTTATAATCAACTATAATTTTTGTCATATCACTTCTAAAATAAGAGTAACAGTAGTCTATGGTTTGATTTGATTTTTTGTCTGTTGTTTTTGTAGAGATTTTAATAATTGGTAAATC
Organism: Arcobacter sp.; assembly: GCF_050300555.1. Classification (NCBI taxonomy): domain Bacteria; kingdom Pseudomonadati; phylum Campylobacterota; class Epsilonproteobacteria; order Campylobacterales; family Arcobacteraceae; genus Arcobacter; species Arcobacter sp. The sequence continues at coordinate 48,991 of NZ_JBNKXY010000009.1, read as the reverse complement.
ATTTTGTACATTAAAAATTTGTTTAGATATATAATTAGTTGATGTTATATCAATATCAGAACGATCTCTTAGGGGCTCTAATTTATAACTATCTTTATATAATTTTGAAATAGAGTTTGTATTTGGAATAAGATTTTCTATATTAGGTAAAGGTGCTTTATTCATATAATATTCTGCAAATAAAAAAGGTATATCATCAACAAATCTTAGATTTTTTATATATAAAACTTCTTCAGATAATCTAATATTTAATTTAGTTGCAATTTCTTTATTGGCTTTTATTGTTTTCATCTCTAAAAGTTTGATTGATGGTACTTTGTTTAGTTTTATTATTTCGTTTGTAAAAGTTGTATTTGAAGAGATTGTATAGGTGATTTTTTTAGGATTAACAAAATTTCCACTTCCTCTTCTAGAGTATAAATAGCCTTCATTCTTAAGTTTATTGATACCTTGTCTCACTGTAAGTCTAGATAGTTTGAATTTTTCACATAAAGTATTTTCTGAAGGTATTCTATTATGTTCTTTTAGTTCTGTATTTATTAGGTTTAATAAATAGTTGTAAACTAATTCATAATCAAATACTTTTGTCATTTTCACTATCCTTTCAAAATTTTATATCGAAAGTATAGGTCTGAAAAGTTACAGGGTAATTACAACTTGTATATACAAGTTAGTGTTTAAAATATAAGAGCAAAATAATTTTCCTATTACAAGTATTTTATAAATGCTTTTTTGTTACAATCTTTAAAATTTATAATTAAATGAGATACTTTTATGAAACAAAAACCTATTAAAAAATGTCTTTTCCCAGCAGCTGGATATGGGACAAGATTTTTACCTGCAACTAAAGCAACACCTAAAGAGATGCTTCCAATTTTAACTAAACCACTTATTCAATATGGAGTAGAAGAAGCAATCGCTGCTGGTATGGATACTATGGCAATAGTTACAGGACGAGGTAAAAGAGCTATTGAAGATCATTTTGATATATCATATGAGTTGGAGCATCAAATAAAAGGCACTAATAAAGAACACTACTTAACTGAAATTAGAGATGTTATTACAAAATGTACTTTTTCATATACTAGACAAATAGAGATGAAAGGTCTTGGACATGCAATTTTAACTGGTGGCGAAACATTAATTGGTGATGAGCCTTTTGCTGTAATACTTGCAGATGATTTGTGTGACCATGAAGGGAAGGGAGTTTTAGCCCAAATGGTAGAACTTTATGAAAAGTACAAATGCTCAATAGTTGCCATTGAAGAAGTACCAAAAGATGAAACATATAAATATGGGGTAATAGAAGGAAAAGAGATAGAAGAGGGTATTTTTGTAATAAGTAATATGGTTGAAAAACCAGACCCTAAAGATGCACCATCAAATCTAGCAATTATTGGAAGATATATTTTAACCCCTGATATTTATGAGATTATAAGAAATACAAAACCTGGAAAAGGTGGTGAACTTCAAATCACTGATGCTCTTATGACACAAGCAAAAGAGAATATGGTAATAGGGTATAAATTTAAGGGGAAAAGATTTGACTGTGGAAGTATAGAGGGTTTTGTAGAAGCTACAAATCATTTTTATAATAAAGAAAAAGAAAATGAAATATAACAAAAATTTTTATCAAATAAAATCAAATAAAGAGATATTTGAAAGAATAAAAAAAGAGAAAAGTTATATTGGATATTATAATCTTCCTTATCAAGATGCAAGTGAGATAAAAGAGTTTGCAAAAACTGTAACTCAAAAAGATATTGTAGTTGTGGGAATTGGAGGAAGTTCTTTAGGAACTTTTGCTATTCATAAGTTTTTATTACATAAAGAAAATGATAAAAAACTTCATTTTTTAGAGTCAACTGATCCTTTAGATTTACAAAGAAGAATTAGTAAAATAAATCTAAATGATACCCTTTTTATAATCATAAGTAAATCGGGAACTACAGTTGAAACAGTTAGTATTTTGAAGTATTTACATACACTTATAAATATAAATTCAAAAAATACCATATGTATAACAGAAAATGATAGTAAGTTAAAAACTTTTGCAAAAGCAAGGGGTATGAAAACCTTTGAAATTCCAAAAGATGTAGGTGGTAGATTTTCTGTATTTTCAACTGTTGGACTTGTACCCTTAGCAATTATGGGCTTAGATATAGATGCTTTATTAAAAGGTTGTCAAGAAGTAAGTGATAGCTTTTTTTCTCAAAATGAGTATTATGACTTACTTATGGAAAAAGCTAGATTTTTGGTTGAAAATAAAAATAGATTTAATATTAATGTTGTATTTTCATATTCACTCTTACTTGAAGGTTTTAATAAATGGTATGTTCAACTTTGGGGTGAGAGTTTAGGAAAAATAAATATCAATGGAACTAAACAAGCCTTAACTCCTATAGGATTAGTAGGACCAATTGACCAACACTCTTTTTTACAACTAATAGTTGAGGGTAAAAGAGATAAAACGGTTACCTTTATAAAAATAGAAGAGTTTGAAGATGAGATGACTATTCCTAATTTATCTTTGGAAGGTTTGGAAGAGTTAGATTATTTAAATAATATTAAATTTAAAGATTTAATAAACAAACAAGCTGATGCAACAATTGAGGCAATTGAGGGCTTAGATGATATACCATGTGATGTGATAACCATCCAATCACAAGATGAATTTAATATCGGGAAACTAATGTTTTCATATGAGTTATTAACTTCAATTGTAGGAAAATTTGTACAAATAAATACCTATGACCAACCAGGTGTTGAAATAGGTAAAGTTATCTTAAAAGAAAAATTAAAATAAAGTGAACTCACTTATTACAAATGGGGCTAATAGTAATTTTTATACCCATTTAACAAAACTTTTAAAAGAGTGTAAAAGTTACTACTTCTCTGTAGCTTTTATAAACTTTTCAGGAGTTCAGCTTCTACTTGATAGTTTGGAATTTTGCCAAAAAAATGGAATAAAAGGCAAGATTCTCACCTCCACTTATCTAAACTTTACCCAACCAAAAGCCTTAAAAAAACTACTTGAATATGAAAATATTGAGCTTAAAATTTATGATACAAATCATTTCCAAAAAGGTTTTCATACCAAAGCTTATATCTTTGAGTTTGAAGATGAGTATAAGATACTTCTTGGGTCTTCAAATATAACAGCAAGTGCTTTTAAAAGTAATATTGAGTGGAATATAAAAACTGTTTCAAAAAAAGATGATGTTTTTACAAATGAGATATTAAGTGAGTTTGATACTTTATTTAAACAAAGTTTTGAGGTGGATAGTACATTTATAAGTGAGTATGAAAACTTCTATCAAAAAAATAAAATGGAAGAGTTCTCTTATAAAAATAGCTTTACCCTAAATAGTATGCAAGAAGAGGCTTTAAATAACTTACAACACCTAAGATATAAAAATCAAACAAAAGCTTTAGCCCTTGCAGCAACAGGTACTGGAAAAACCTATCTTGCAGCTTTTGATGTAAAAGCCTATGGGGCTAAAAAAGTTTTGTTTATTGTTCATAGGGAAAATATTTTAATAAAAGCAAAAGATAGTTTTGAAAAAATTATTCCAAATAAAACTATGGGTTTATATACTGGAAATAAAAAAGAGTTGGATAAGCAGTATTTGTTCACTACTATTCAAACTATGAGCTCAAATTTTAAGAACTTCTTAAAAGATGAATTTGATTATATTGTAATTGATGAAGCACACCATATTACAAGTCCTAGCTATAAAAAAGTTTGTAAATATTTTAAACCAAAGTTTTTACTAGGTCTTACAGCAACTCCAAATAGAAGTGATGAGGGAAATGTATATGAAGTTTTTGATGAAAATATTGCTTGTGATATAAGGCTTAATGATGCTTTAGAGTATAGTTTAATATCTCCATTTCACTACTATGGAATATCTGATATTGAATCAATAGATTATGAAAATATTGATATTTTAAATATAGCTCAACTCTCAAAAGCTTTGATGATAAATAAGAGGGTTGATTATATTATTGAAAAGATGGATTTTTATTCATATGATGGTAAAAAAAGAAAAGCTTTAGCTTTTTGTGCCTCAAAAGAGCATGCAAACTTTATGGCGCAAGAGTTTAGTAAAAGAGGAATAAAATCTGTATCATTGACAAGTGGTGACTCCATAGAAAAAAGAGAAGAGTATATAAAAAACTTAGAGGATGATAACCATGACTTAGAAGTGATTTGTAGCGTAGATATTTTTAATGAGGGTATTGATATCCCTTCCATAAATAGTGTACTTTTTTTAAGACCAACAAACTCTTCGATTGTTTTTGTACAACAGTTAGGTAGGGGATTAAGAAAACATAAGAGTAAAGAGTTTGTGACAATTTTAGATTTTATTGGTAATCACAATAGAGCTTATATGGTAGCCTTTGGATTACTTGGTGATAAGATTATAGATAAAGAGAGTCTTAAAATCGCCCTTTCAAATGATTTTGCAAATATTCCCCATGCCTTTATTAGCATGGATGAGATATCTAAAAAAAGAGTATTGGAGCAAATAGAAAAAGAGAATTTTCATTCGATGAGGTATTTAAAACAAAAATACTACGAGTTTAAATCTTTACTTTCAAATAAAATTCCTATGCTTGAAGATTATATTGCTTTTAGTGACCATCTTACACCACTTGATTTTATCTCCGAGTCAAAATCATATGTAGAGTTTTTGGAAAAAGTTGAAGATAAAGATGAAATTAAAACTTTATGCCAAGATGAGAACTTCATAAAAGCCATAAGATTTTGTGAATTTTTATTACCCATAAAAAGGCTTTATGAGTTTGTAATATTAAAATATTTATTGACTCATATTTCTTGTACAGAAAAAGAGATTTTTGATTTACTAAATAAAGAGTTAGATTTTGTTTGTAAAGATACAATAAAACACTCTTTTAGATATCTAAATCAAGAGTTCTTTGATAAGTTACAAATTCAAAGATACCTAAAACTTGTGGATTTAAAAGAAGATAAACTATTTATTACAAAAGAGTTTGAACAGATATTACAAAAAAAAGAAGCAAGAACTTTTATAGAGCATAGTTTAAATTATGGAATCATAACTTACAAACAAACTTTCAAAGAAAGAAATTATGGTTTACCATTTTTGAAACTTTATGAAAAGTATAATATGCTAAATATCGCTTTAGTGTGTAATCTTGATAAAATCCATACTTCCTTTAGGGGGAGTGGTTTTTTAAAGTATAAGAATGATTTCTTTTTATTTATAACTTTACAAAAAGATAAGATGTCTAAGTCTTCAAAGTATAAAAATAACTTCTTAGATAAAAATCTGATTACCTATGTTAGTAAACCAAATATGAGTAGTGATAAAAGTGATGGATTGAAGCTTGTTCAAAATATCAAATATAAAACAAGACTACATTTGTTTGTAAGAAAGATATCCCATGAAGATAAAAAAGTTCAGCCTTTTATTTATCTTGGACTTTGTAATAGCAACTCTTATGAGGGAAATAAACCTATAAATATAACTTTAAAGCTTGAAAAGAAAGTTGGGGATGAGCTTTATGAAGAGTTCACAAAGCTTCCCTAAAATGGTTACTCTTTAATTAAATGTTCATACTTTTTATCAGTAAGTAGTTTTAAAAATGCCACAAGTGCTTCAACTTTTCTATCTGTTAATTTTTTAGCTTTTAACTCTTCTTTAGAAATAGTATCAGCAATTTCAGGTTCAGCCCATTTTTTACCAGTTTCTGGATTTATTACACGTTCTGGGTTATTGTATTTATCATAAAATTCAATAACAGTTTTTAAATCACTAAAGACACCATTGTGCATATATGGAGCAGTAACCGCTACATTTCTAAGTGTTGGAACTTTATATTTTCCTCTTTGTGCAGTACCTGTTACAGCTGGATTTGCTAAAAGTCCATCATCTAGTTTTTTTGCACCATTTTTAGCTCTTAGCTTTTCATTTATTGGTGTTCCAATATTGTGATATTGGTAGTTAGTAAATGTTTCTCCTTCTTTATCTTCACCTTTTAAAACGTGACAAGAGGCACAAGAGTTATTATTATTTGAGAAAAATAGTGATTTACCAAGATCTTCTAAAGCCGTTAAGTCATACTCATCCCTTAAAAATCTATCATATTTAGAATCAAAAGGTGATAGCTCATCACTTCTTTCAAAACTAGCAATTGATTTTGTTAAGGCTTCAAAGGCTTTTTTAGGATTGTTAAATATATCATTTCCATAAATATCTTTAAAACTTTTCACATAATATGGATTTTCTAAAAGCCTATTCATAATTTCTTTTTTACTACTCATACCCATTTCATCTGGATTTAGAGGAGGACCACCTGCTTGATCTTCTAAAGTATTAGCTCTTCCATCCCAAAACTGTCCACCCACATAGGCTTTTTCTTTTTTGTCATAATGGAATAATGGTGAGAACTTTGCATAAGATGCAGTTGGTGCACTTCTATCTCCGATTGATGTTCCATTATCACCTAATGATGCCATTTTAGCAACACCATTATCTCTATCATCTGTAAATCCACTATCAGGATTGTGGCAGGTTGCACAGGCTTGTGTTCTATTTTTTGATAGGTTTTTATCAAAGAATAGAGTCTTTCCTAATATTTGTTCTTGTGTTAAATCACTAGCATAGATATTTACGAAAAGTAAACTAGCTACCATAATTATTTTTGTCATATTGTCTCCTATTAAATAAATTTTTGAAAGGAAAAATCAAAAGAGATAAGATAGTTTTATACTCTTTCATTTGCTCCTTTCTTAGTCCAAACTTTAAAACTTTTACATCTTTTGAAAGGCATAAACTTCCAAAAAGATAATCCCATATTGCTAAGTAACCTCCATAATTTTTATTAAAATGTTTTTTACTATGATGTATTTGGTGTTGTTTTGGTGAAATAAAGATTTTTTCTAGATATTTTCCATATGAAAATGGAATATGACTATGCCTTAAATTTGAGCCAAGTATAGAAAAAATAACTATAAAAATATTTACCCCCAATACCATATAAATATCAATCATGGCACCAAAAAAATATATAAATATTCCTGTCACAAAGCCAATGCTTAAGCTATATCGAAATCCAAAAAGAATATTTTCTACAGGATGAACCCTATAAAATGTAAGTGGATTTAAAACCTTTGCACTGTGATGTACTTTATGAAACTCCCATAAAAAAGGAATCTCATGTAAAAGTCTATGCAAAATATATCTTGTGAAATCACTAAAAATAAAAAGTGATAAAGTATATAAAAATAAAATCTCTTTATATGAAAATATATTTTGTTCAAACATTCCAAAGTACAAGTATAAAAATTTTGTTATGCTATAAGCTATTGTTTTTGCACTAATAATTAATGGTATTAATAAAAAAGCATTTATAAAATAGCTTAAAATAAAGTAACTATAGTCAAGTTTTGCACTTGGATGTAGCCATAGCTTTGATGAAAAAATGGCTTTATTACTTTTTTTAGTATATAAAAAATATAAAAATGCCAAAAATATTGATGAAATAATATAAATCCAAAATACTCTTTTATTTGGATTTATAAAATAATCAAATATCATTAAATCATTCAAATTAATCTCCGTCAGCGTCTAAGATTTTAGCAGTAATACTAAGTTGTTCAATCAATGATAAAAAATATGAAATATGAAGTTTATTTACAGCTTTATATAAATCTTTTGGATTATCTTTTGATGCTTTAATTGCATTATTTAATAGCTTTTGTGCTTCTTCTATCTCTTTTTTAGCACCACTTTTTTTTGCCATAGTTGCAAAATTATAGTAGTTTTTATCTCCTATAATCTCTTCATTTGCTTCTAAAATAGCTTGAATTGAAGATAAAGTATTACTACTTAAAATATACTCTTGCTCTTTTTTAGGAGCCTTGATTCTCCACTCTTTTAATTTATAAGTGCTAGAAATAAGTGCATTCATAATCAGACCATTTTCCCATTGCTCATCTTTTTTATCAAAACTTAAATACTCTTCATAGGCACTTTTGATATCTTCTAAATTTGAAATAATAGTGCTTACAATTACATCTGCTAACTCTTTTTCTCTTTTTGTGATAGTTTTATCATTAAACAGAACATATTCTAGGGCATTTACTGTTTTGAAAGAGTGTTTAAAAAGAGCAATTTGTGGTTCATCTTTAGAGTCTATTACCCTTTTCATTTGCTCATATAAATTCTCTTTTAGATTGTGAAATACATCAATATATCTTGGAGTATCAAGATAACTTTCATCTATATCTCCAGCAAAATAAAATGCTTCAACTTTTTTCCATGAGATAATAAAGTTTTTAAAATTTTCAGCAGTATAATTTTTTTGTAAAATTTTAGCATTTTCAATTGTTTGGTTAACATTTTTTATAGATACATTTTTTAAAATAGAATCTAGAAGTGTATCTTTTGCAAATAGTGTCATAAAACTAAATGCAATTAGTAAGATAATTTTTTTCATTATAATCCTTTTAAAAACTCGATTAGGAGTTTTTTTTCTTTTTTATTTAAAGCTATGTAGTTCTCTTTTGCACGGGTAGCTTCTCCCCTATGCCAAAGAATTGCCTCTTCAAAAGTTTTAGCTCTACCATCATGAAGTAACCTAAAGTCTTTTTTTTCTGCTTTAAATCCCCACAATGGTGCAGTTCTAAATTCACTTCCAAGTGCTGCAAATTCACTTCTTCCATCACTTAAACCCTTTCCCATATCGTGTAATAAAAGGTCTGAAAAGGTATAGATATTTTTTCCATTTTTATCTTTTAGTGTTGGAGTATGACAAGAGGTACAACCGATTTCTGAAAAAGTATTTAATCCATTTTTAAAACTTTTATTTGTACTTGGGTCATAAGTTGGTAGATTTTCCAAATAAAAAGTAATAGCATCTAATCTTTCATCTGTAATATCAAGCTCATCTTTTGATTTTGGTGCTTCATTACACTCTTTTTGAAAAGAGGTACAATTTTCACCTTTGTTTATTGATGTTGATAATCCCATATCATTAAAAGCTGCATTAGCAATTTGTTCTTTTAAGAAAGCTACACTAGCTTTATATGTAAAACGTCCTAACTCTTTTTGTTGGGTAATTTTTGAGTAAACATAGTTTGCTTTTCCACTTATTCCATCACCATTTAAATCATTCTCATCAACATTTTCAAGTATTGCTTTTTTATCTATCTTAGATAATAAGCCCATCCCATAAAGTGTTGGAGCTAGTCTATATGTTATATTTGTAGTTTTGTGAAGCTTGCCATAATTTAAATTGGTTAAAGAGTATTTAGGTTTATATATAAAGTGTTCTTCATTATCAAAATATAATCCAATCTTTTCAAAATCAATATTAACCTTAGCTTCATATGGTACATCATTAATACTACTAATAGCTATTTGCCCACCATAAACAGGATCTGGAATTGAACCATCTTTTTGAAGAATATCTTTATGCAAAAGTGTATTATTTGATTTAATTGAAAGTTTTGGAATTAGAGATTTTGAGGCATTATTTGATTGATTATATAATGTTCCCCTAGCATGATTAGGGTGACAGCCAATACAGGTGTTTGCATTAAACAGTGGACCTAAGCCATCCCTTGCGGTTGTAGCACTTGGTGCTTCAACCCAAGGAATAGTAAAGAAACTTCTGCCTAACATAAATTTATCATATTCTTCATCATTCATCTTTTGGGATGAATATAAATTTATTACAAAGAATAGAATTAAAAAAATAAGACTAGATTTTAGTTTCATCGGCGTCAGTTACATCATCTTTTGTAAGATTAATACCATTTGCACTAGCTACATTAACCATCATATCACCAAGTTTTCTCATCTCATTTTTAAGTTTTACAATAACTTTTGACATAGGACTTGATGCTTTGATTTGATAATCAAAATGCTCTTTTGTTTTTGCTGTTTCATCAATTAAAGCAATTTTTTCTTCAATCGAAGTCATAAGTTTTTCAATTTTTGCTTTTGAAGTGGCATCTACTTTATCAAGTAAGGCAGGACCATATTTTTTTCCATTGTAAGTAGAAGTTAAAATATTTTTAAATCCTTGATAATTTGTTGCGATATCTCTATGTGTGTTATCTGAGAAACAAGAGTGTTCATCCTCTTCCGATGGTGTTAAAACAGCAACTGCAATTCTTTCATTTGCAAGTTCAGATTTCATAAATACACCAAGACCTGAAATGATTTGTTTAAGAGCATCATTTTCAGAGATATTTTTTGAGGCATTGTCACCTGATAATTTACCTAATAATGCAGCACTATATAAACCTTGAGTACCATTAATATTTTTTTGCCAAGCAGAAGTAACTACTTCTAAATCAGATACAATTTTTTCTGATGCTGCTTTTAAATATGCCAATCTTCTTGGTGCATTTACTTCACTTGTAAAATCACTTAGTGGTCTTTGACCTGCTGTAAGTGCTCCATTTGTTACTGAATCTTTTATAAAGTTAGAATAATCTTGATCTTGTCCCCATAATAAAAACTCAACTGCATGGTATCCACTAGCAACATTTGCATCAGCACCATTTTCATTTAAATCTGAAATAGCCTTAGGAGTGATTTTTGTTACATCTACAACTTTTGAATCTTCACCACCTGGATTAAATTTGCCGGTTGTATCAATGATATTCCCTGATGTTTTAGCACCATTTGCATCAATTGTATAGTCAATCATATTTTCATCTAATGGCCAAGCATTGATTTGTCCTTCTAGTGAACCATAAGTATCAGCTACCCAACCTTCTTCTGCATCAATTGGTCCATTTGATAGTCTAAATGCTTCTGTTTGTCCATAAGATTCCCTTGAAACTAACCAAGTTTTTTTTGCATTTTCAAATGTAGTTTCATTTGGATTTGAAGAAAATTCTTCAATTGCTTTTTCTAACTCTTTTGCATCATTTAGTGCAGTACTATAACTATCAAGTGCAATATTAGAGTATGCCTCTAATATAGTTTTTGATTTAACTATCTCTTGTTTTTGAGTAGTATTTGTATTTGTTGTACAACCAGTTAATGCAATTGCCGTTACAACTGATAGTGATATTAGTAGTTTTTTTGAATAGTTCATAAAATTCCTTTATTAAAATGCGTAAGTAACGCTAGCAAAGATTTTGTCATAGTCATTTGAAGTTGCAGTATCATCATAATCAACATAAGTAATATTTGCTGATAACTCATCAGTGAAACTATAATTAGCAATTAAATTTAGTTCATCTGTATTAGAGTTTGTTCCATAATCTGTATCACTGTAAAGTGCACTTAATCCTAAAGAACCAATTGTATATTCAATAGAACCATAAGTAGTTTTAGCATCAGTACCATATACATTTGTCCCATCATCCATAGGATTTATGCTATCACCCCAAGCAGAGATACTTCCAACTCCACCATCTTTATCAGTTGCAACATATCCAAGAGCAAATGAAATACCTGCTAAGTTTAATCTAGCTTCTAGATTATAAATGTCTCCATCTTTAGTAGTAGAAACATCTTCATTTGAAGCTGCATAATGTGCAGTTAATCCAAACATATCTACATCATAACTAGCTTTAAACCCATAAAAGTCAGCTACTTTTGGAGCAGAATAATAATATGGATTTAACTCAACATTTTCAATACCAGTAAATTTTGCATCAACTACATATGCACCATCTTTTGTTGTTTCTGTAAAACTGTTGTTTGTATCTAAATCAATTTCAGCTTGTCTATTAGTATAACCAATTACAAGAGATGTATTAGGAATATAATCTAATACAGCAACTGCTGCATCATTATAATCTCCTAACCACTCCAATCCTATTTCTTGACGACCCACTATAATAGTAGCTTTGTCATATGTATATTTAATATTTGCTTCTGTTAGGGCAGAACTATTTGTCATAGTTGCTTTATAATCACCATCATTTTTTTCAGTTATTTCTGTATTAGCTCTAAATCCAACTTTTGCACTAAATCCATTTACACTATCAGTTTCATATGTAACTCCAACAGAACCAGTTGTAAAACCTGTATCAGTTCTAACTGCTAAATCTTTACTCTCTGTATATACTGTTACATCTCCTGAAGTCTTACCATTTGCAAATGCTTCTTTTACTGTTGCAGAATCTGCCATTGAAACAGAACTTCCTAATAGTAATAAAGATGCTACCATACTTATTTTTTTCATTTGTTTTCTCCTAAATTTTGTTTATGCAAGTACTTCACTTGCAATTTTATGTGCTTTTTGTGAATCAATATTTTTATGTTTCATATTTAAAACTTTTACTATTGAGCATGCCATTTTTGAATTTTTTATAAATCCTGACTCTCTAACCATTTTTCTAATTTCTCGTTTTAAAAGCAAATCAGACATAAATTAATCCTTTATGATAATAATTATCAGAATCCTACAAGAACAAAACTTAAACATTAATAAATATGAGAATCATTATTATAAATGTTTTAGAAATTCAAGATAAACTGACAAAAAAAGAGTACCAACAGATAGCTTTTTTCATTAATATAACAAAATAAAGGAAAAGCTTGTGAAACAGATTCTTTGGTTTAGACGTGATTTAAGAATAATTGATAATAAAATCTTAGAAAAAGCATCTAATGAAGTAATGCCTATATTTATTTTCGATAAAAATATTTTAGAAAAACTAGATATTGAGGATAAAAGAGTTACTTATATTTATGATGCAGTAATAAGTTTAAAAAAATCACTTCAAACTATTGGCTTAGATTTATATATCTTTTTTGATACTCCTAAAAATGTATTTAGTAAGTTAAAAAATGAAGGTTTTGATGAAGTTTTATGTTCATGTGATTTTGACTTTTATTCCATAAAAAGAGATAAAGAAATATCAAAAATAATCCCTTTAAAAAGGTATTTAGACTCATTTTTAATAAATCCAAGAAAAAATCTAAAAAAAGATGGAACACCATATAAAGTATTTACTCCTTTTTATAAATCATTATCATGGCTAAGTGACTCCGATAAAATTGGAGAAGCTACAATAAATCCAAATTTGAAACTATATAAATATGAAAAAGAAACTCCATTTTTGGAAAAGTTAGGGTTTAAAAGAGCTTATTTGCCAGAGTTTTTAAAAAAATCACCACAAGATAGATTAGATGATTTTAAAGAAAAAGTTCAAGAATATGAAAAAAACAGAGATATATTTTATAAAGATGGAACATCTAATTTAGGAATTGATTTACGATTTGGGACACTGTCTCCTAGAATGATTTTTAATGAAATAAAAAAGTCAAATAAAAAAGATAGTGAAGTATTTATCAGACAGCTTTTTTGGAGAGAGTTTTATAATTATATTTTGTACCACTTCCCAAAAAGTGAAAGTGAAAATTGGAATGGCATGGAAATACCTTGGAATGAAGATGAAGAAGATTTTCAAAAGTGGTGCGAAGGCAAAACAGGAGTTCCCATAGTAGATGCTGCAATGATACACTTTAATAAAACTGGAATGATGCACAATAGACTTAGAATGATTGTGTCTTCTTTTTTATGCAAAAATCTACTTATTGATTGGAAAAAAGGTGAGCAATACTTTGCAAAAAAATTGCTTGATTATGATGCAAGTTCAAACATAGGCTCATGGCAATGGGCAGCAAGTACAGGTGCTGATAGTGTGCCATATTTTAGAATCTTTAATCCCTACTTACAATCAGCAAAGTTCGATAAAGAAGCTATTTTTATAAAAAGTGTAATTCCTGAACTAAAAGATGTAGATGCAAAACTTATACATATTGAAGGTGCTTTAAAGAATAAATATATAAGACCTATGGTAGATATAAAATACTCAAGAGATAGGGCAATAAGTATTTTTAAAGAGGCAAAAAATGCAAAAATATGATTTAGCAATAATTGGTTCTGGTATTGGTGGGGCATTAATAGCAGCATTAAACAAAAATAAAAATCATATTTTATTTGAAAAAGATTCCAACATTGGAGGATGTGCAGGTACTTTTAAAAGGTATGGAAATTATTATAATATAGGGGCAACAACATTTGTAGGTTATGAAGAAAATCATATTATAAAAAAAATATTTGATGATATTAATTATGTTCCAAATATAGAAGAATCAAAAATAGCAATTAGAACTATACAAGATAAAAAAGTAGTTGATAGAGTTAGAAACTTTGAGGAGTTTTTAACTCAAATACAAGAATACTATCCAAATAAAAATAATAGAATCTTTTGGGAAAAAATTAAAAAAATAGATGAAAAGTTTTGGCAAATAAAAAATATACATTTTGCAAAATATAGTTTAAAATCTTATTTGAAATCTTTGCTTACTTTTAAAGATTTGATAAAAACTTTTGAAATGGATTTATTTAAAAGTGCTAATTCTTTTATAAAAGATACACTTGGAGAGATAAGTAAAGAGTATCAAAACTTCATCGATGCGCAACTTTTAATTACAGTTCAAAGTAAATCAAGTGATGTTTCTCTTTTATCTATGGCTTTAGGTTTATCTTATCCTTTTCATAAAGTATTTTATGTGAATAATGGTATGGGAACTATTATTGAAGATATTTTAAAAGGGCTAAATGTACATAAAAAAGAGGAAATATTAAAAATAAAAAGGTTAGAAGATGGATTTTTGATAAAATCATCTAAAGATGAATATAAAGCAAAAAACATTGTATTAAATACAACAATTTATGATAGTAAGAAACTTTTTGATGAAAAAATAAAATCTTATTATGAAAAATTTGAATTTAGTGACCAAAGTGCTTTTACACTTTATCTTAAAATTGATAGTAAAAAAGAGTTTTTAGAACACTACCAAATAATTTTAAAAGATGATATTCCAAATTGTATATCTAACTCTTTTTTTATCTCTTTTTCAAAATTAAATGATGAAAAAATGAGCCAAAATGGTTATAGTGTAACTATATCAACCCATACTAAAGTTACTACTTGGAAAGCATTATTAAATGAAGAGTATAAAAAACAAAAAGAGATAACTCAAAACTTTATATTAGAGCATTTTTTAGATTATTTTGATACTATAAAACAAGAACAAATAATAAAAATATTTTCTGCAACAAGTTTAACTTTTCAAAGATTTATTGGAAGAGAAAATTGTGGTGGGAAAGCGATAAATTTAAAAACTATTTTACAAACACCAACTTGTAAAACACCTTTTAAAGGCTTATACAATGTTGGAGATACAATTTTTGCAGGGCAAGGTTGGACTGGTGTTGCACTAGGTGCAAGTATATTAGATAAGGAACTAAATGAAGAGTTTTGAACTACAGATTTCCTATAAAGATTGGCTTTATATAATTATTGTAGGAATACTTTTTGGTTTTTTGATTTCATTGGTTTTTTATTATATAAATGAACATATTAGATATCTTTCAACAATAGTTTTTAGTACCTTTTGTGCTTTTTTTATAGCTTTTTTTTCTTTTTTATTTATATCCATTTCAAACTTTTATATTCTTCCAAATATTCAAAAAAAATATTGGTATTTTATTAGTTTTATTTTCTCTTTTTTAGCAGGTTGGTGTGGTTTTTCATTGATATATTTTTTATTTGATGAAAGTTATCCCATCGTAAAACTTATATCACAATATTGGTTAGCTATTAGTATTACTATTGGACTTTTGACTTTCTTGATTGGTTTGATTTTACATCAGTTTATCTCTATGAAATATAAAAATGAGTTAGTACATAGCGAGGTTTTACAGACTAAACTAGAGGCTTTGGAGAGTGAATTAAACCCTCATTTTTTATTTAATGCCTTAAATTCTATTTCTGAACTTATTTATCAAGACCAAAAAAAAGCAGAAGAATCTGTTTTAAAATTATCAAAGTTTTTAAGAAATGCAATCACAAAAAAGGGTTTGATTGACTTAAAAAGTGAAATAGATATGTTAAAAATCTATTTGCACATAGAAAATATAAGATTTGATGAGAAAATAGTATTTAATCTAAATTGTGATGAAAAGTATTATGATTTACTTTTACCAAAATTTTCCATTCAACTTTTAGTAGAAAATGCCATAAAACATGGTTTTACTGGAGAGCCTTTAATTATTGATGTAAGTGTTGATAGTAATAAAATAGAAGTATCAAACAGTGGAAAAATAACCCAAAAGGTAGTTTTTGGAGTGGGATTAAATAATTTACAAAAAAGATTACAGATACTTAAAATAGGGTATTTAAAAAGTTCTATAGAAGATGATAAAATGAAGTTTACAATACATAGGAGTAATAGATGAAAGTAATGATTGTTGATGATGAAAAACTAGCTCTTAGTAGACTTACAAGACTTTTAAATGAAGAAGGAATAGAGGATATTAAAAGTTTTAGTTCATCTAGTCTTGCTTTAGTTGAAGCTACAAAAACAAAATTTGATGTGGTTTTTTTAGATATATCAATGCCAGAAATTACAGGCTTAGAACTTGCAAATACTATTTTGAGTCTTGAACCAAAGACTTTTATTGTATTTCAAACAGCATATAATGAACATGCAATTGAAGCATTTAAAATAGGTGGAATAGATTATTTAATTAAACCAATAGAGAGTACTGATATAAAAAGAGTTTTGGAAAAAATAAAGAGTTTTAAACAATCAAGTGAAGCAAATGATGAAAAACTTTTAGGAAAAAGAGGAAATAAAATTTATCTAATTAAACTTGATGATATATATTTTATAAAAGCTGATTTAGATGAAGTTCTTGTTCGAATAAAAGATGCAGATGTATATGTAAAAAGAAAAATTGGAGATTTGGAAAAACTTTTAGATAAAAAGAAATTTTTTAGAATACATCGCTCTATCATAGTAAATGTGGACAAAATAAAATCAATGGAGAGTGTTGAACAATCTAAATTAACCATTAGTTTTGAAGATATTGATTCTGTGGTTACAAGCTCTAAAGATGGAGCAAAAGAGTTTAGGGAATATTTAGAAAGAAGAAGCCTTTAAACTTACAAAAAACTACTACTAAAACTTCTATTTTGATGATAAGATTTTCAAAATAGGAGGACTATTATGAAAAAATTTGAAAAAATATCACTTATCTCATGTACTATTGAAGAGTTATTTGAATTTCATTTAGACTCAAATAATATAAAAAAAATTACTCCAAATGATACAAAAGTTGAGTTACTAAGCAAAGATTTTGTGCCAAGGGAGGGTAAGGTTTTAGAGATAAAAACTACAAAGTTTGGTATTCCAACTTTTTGGGCAGTTGAGATTAGTTTGATAAATAAACCAACTATATTAGTTGATACAGCGGTTCATTCACCTTTTAAATTTTGGAGACATTCCCATATCTTTACAAAAAAAGGCAATGTTTGTGAATTAAAAGATGTGATTGAATATGAAATGCCATTTGGTTTTATTGGTAATATTTTTTCTAGTTTTATGGAAAATCAACTAAATAATATGTTTACTTATAGACATAAACAAACAAAAATAATATTGGAAAAAAAAGATAAAGCTTAAAAAAAGTTCCAAATCATCATGCACTTTTAATATGTATTATCCCCATTAGATTAACTTTACAGTATAAAATAATTGTATATAAATCAAAATGCTAAGTTAGGTAACAAAATAAATAAAACAAACAAATTAAAAATAATATTTAACCTTATTTTAATAAACGGAAAGATTAAAATGTTACAATACAGCTTTAAATACGGAATATATTAAAAAGGGAATATAATGTTAAAATCATTATCTATAAAAGCTAGACTTTTACTTATAGTAATAAGTTCAATTATAGTTGTATCGGTAGCTATGCTTATACAGTCAGTAGTCTCACTACAGGAAACATCTTCTGCCATAATTGAAAAGTTTAAAGAAAGTGCATATAGCACAAAAGAAGAAGAGTTAAAAAACTATGTTTCTTTGGCTATGAAAACAATAGAATCCTATCATGCTAGAACTGCACCAGAGAAGATAAAAGAAGAAGTTCAGAAATATCTTAAAGACCAAACAGAATTTATTTTATCTATCATTGAAGGTGAATACAATAAATACAATGGAAAAGTTTCAGAAGAAGAGTTAAAAGAAATCATAAAAACTGCAGTTGAAAACTCTAGATATGGAGAGAGTGGTTACTTTTGGATAAATGATTTTGATGCAAATATTATTATGCACCCAATTAAACCTGCTCTAAACGGTAAAAATATGTCTGATTATAAAGACCAAAATGGTAAAAGGATTTTTTACGAATTTGCAAAAGTGGCAAAAGAATCAGAGTCTGGATTTGTTGATTATGTGTGGCCAAAACCAGGATTTGAAAAACCACAAGCGAAAGTATCATATGTAAAAGTTTTTAAACCATTTAATTGGGTTATTGGAACTGGTGAGTATGTTGATAATGTAACTGAAAAATTAAAAGAAGAAGCTTTAAGAGCAATTGGGGAAATGAAATACGCAAAAGATGGTTATTATTGGATAAATGATTCTAATGCAACAATGATTATGCATCCAATTAGTAAAAGTTTAAATGGTAAAAATTTATCAAAAACAAAAGATGCTAGTGGAAAATTTTTGTTTGCAGAAATGGTAAAAGTAGCCAATGCTAAAAAAGAGGGTGGCTTAGTTGATTATATGTGGGCAAAACCAGGGAAAAAAGATCCTCAATTAAAATTTTCTTATGTACAAAAATTTGAACCTTGGGATTGGATAATTGGGACAGGTGCTTATGTTGATGATATTGAAGATAAAATTATGCTTATGCATGATGAGACAGAATCTAAAATTGAGTCAGTGATTATTAGAAATTGTATAATCATATTTGTAATTATGATTATATTATCATTGCTTATGGGATATTTATCTAATAAATCAATATTTGTACCATTAAGTAAATTTCAAGATGGATTATTAGGTTTCTTTAAATATTTAAATAAAGAACAAGCAGATGTGGAAAATCTTGATGATTCTGCCAATGATGAAATTGGAACAATGGCAAAAATCATTAACCAAAATCTAGGTAAAACAAAGTCATTAATTAAACAAGATGATGAGTTGATTCAAGATGTTACAAGAGTTGTTGAAGAGATTGAAAAAGGTTATTTAAATAAAAGAGTTGAAAAGAAAACAGATAATGAATCCTTACAAAAACTTCAAAGTAAATTAAATGAGATGTTGGATAATCTAGAAACAAATATTGGTAAAGATACAAATGTTATTCTTGATATTTTATCAAAATATGGGCAGTTAGACTTTAGAGATAGCATAAAAGATGCAAATGGAAAAGTTGAAATAGCAATAAATGAATTGGCAAATATTATTAATAATATGCTAAGAGAAAATAAACAAAATGGTTTAACTCTTGATGCAAGTTCTAATGTATTGTTAAAAAATGTTGATACATTAAATAGAAACTCAACATCAACTGCAGCTTCTTTAGAAGAAACAGCTGCTGCACTTGAAGAGATAACATCAGCAATTGTAAGTAATACAAATAACATTTCAGCGATGGCTGCATATTCTGATGAATTGATTCAATCAATTAATGTTGGTAAAAAATTAGCAGAATCAACTGTTGTTGCAATGGATGAAATTAATAGTCAAACTGAAGCAATTGCAGATGCAATTGTTTTAATTGACCAAATAGCTTTCCAAACAAATATTCTAAGTTTAAATGCAGCCGTAGAAGCAGCAACAGCAGGTGAAGCTGGTAAAGGCTTTGCAGTTGTAGCTCAAGAAGTTAGAAATCTAGCTTCAAGATCTGCTGATGCAGCACGTGAAATAAAAGCTCTAGTTGAAAATGCTACTCAAAAAACAAATGCAGGTAAAGAGGGTACGGATAAGATGATTAAAGGTTATGAAACTTTACATCTAAATATTAATAAAACGACTGAAACTATCCAATCTATTGCAGAATCATCTAAAGAACAAAGAGCAGGTATTGAGCAAATAAATGATGCTGTAAATAAATTAGATCAACAAACGCAAGAGAATGTTGCTATTTCTAATACAACTCATTCTATTGCAGTTGAAACAGATGAGTTAGCTAAACTTATTGTATCTACAGCAAATGAAAAAGAGTTTAGAGGTAAAGATTCTTTAACAGCTAAAACAACACAATATGATGCTCCAAAAGAGATAAAAAATGTAGAATCAAAAAAAGTAAATACTCCAATAAAAAAAGAAAAAACTCCTACTTCATCTTCAACTCAAAAGGTTCAAGAAATAAAAAGTAATAATAAATCTGATGATGAGTGGGAAAGTTTTTAATAAGTGAAAGAAGAGATATAAATTTTATATCTCTTCAGATATTATAGACGCTATTTTATCAGATAAACCAAAATGTGGTACTATTTTAAATTCCACATCTTTATATCTATTTTTTAAACTATTTACAATATTTGGTATATCCGTACTTACATGTTTCCCAGAGTTTAAAAAATATGGATAAAAAGTTATACTATTAATATTTTGAGAAACAAGTTTTTCCACTATTTCTTCTATAGATGGTTCTACAAACTCTAAAAAAGCTGGTTCTATTTTTTTATATTTGTGTGAATTTAAATCTATAACTTTTTCAACTAAATCTCTAAATTCTTGATTTGATTTTTCTTTTTTACTTCCATGAGCTATTAAAATTAAAGCTTTCATTATTAACCTTAAAATAAGTTTTTACTTGAATTTAGGAATCAAGTGTTATTCTTTTGAACTCTTTTATTATTTCAACTTCTCTTTGATAGATATATTTTTCCATAACTTTTTTATCTGATAAATTTAATTCAAAAGTTATAACTACTTTTGTAGTATGTTCATCTATCTCTTCAATTTTAAATACAGTAGCTTTGGTATCAATTCTTTCTTTATGGGTTATAGTATTATGGTAAGATGTTGTATAAAAAGTGTTAAATCCCATAGATAAGTTAATATTTTCACCTAGTTTTATTTTTCCATCAAAATATTTTATTTCAAATGAAATAGCTTTTGTGGATAATGAACCAACTTTATAATTATATTTTTCATTTGCATGAAATATTGTTGCTGTGAATTCTTTGTCTGGTGTTACTCTTAAAACTTCTCTATTTTTTGGGGAATGTTCAATTTTTTCAAGGTTAATAAAAGTTAATTCGTCATTTTCTTCATCATACTCTTTTAATTTTACTTTTATTATGGCTTTGTCTGTTTCAAAAGTTGTATATTTTTCTTCTAATATAGCTTTTGTTTGGACTTTTTGAGTATGTATTTTAATGGAATCATTTTCCAATGAGGTAATAAAGCCCTCATGGATTAAAGGTAAGCCTTTATAGTGATTTATGATTGTAATTGGTGCTTTGCTGTCTTTTATTATTTTCAAATCTTTTAATAATTCATTATCAAACTCTTCTCCTGAACATTTTTTTCCTGTAACAACTTTTAATAAGGTAGTTGTTAATTGCTGAAAATTTACAGGCTTTTGTATAAAGTCACACACACCCATTCTAAGAAATTTCATTACATTTTCTGAGTGACCATATGCTGAAAAGACAATAATTCTTGATTTGTGATTTAATTTATTTAAATTTTCTATAAATTCATGACCATCCATCCTTGGCATTTGTATATCAGTTAATATGACATTTGGTTCAAACTCTTTATAAACTTCTAAAGCTTCAATACCATCTTTTGCTACATATACTTTTCCAAAAAGTTTTTCCAAAAAAATCTTCATTTGTTTTTGAATAGTTAAACTATCCTCAACAATAAGAGCACTTAAATTTTTTGCATTTTCTTTTAACTCTACTAAATCTGACATCTACATATCCTTTATAGAGAATTTTATTTCAAAACAAGCACCATCTTCTGTGTTGTATGCTGTCAATTTTCCATTTAAATGTTTTTCAATTATAGTTTTTGACATATACAATCCAAGTCCAGTACCTAATTGGTTTTTTGTAGTAAAATATGGGTCAAAAATCTTATCTAAATTATTTTTTTCTATTCCACCAGCATTGTCACTTATTTGAATAATAATATAATCATTTTTCAAAAATTCATTGATTTTTATAACTCTATTTGTATCTTTTTTTTCTATTAAAACCTCTTTGGCATTTTTTATAATATTTATAAATACCTGTAAAAGCTCTTTTGAGTATGTATATACTTGTGTTCCAGAAGTATATTCTTGAATCACTTTTATTTCATTGTTTTCTAGCATTTTACCCATGACTTTAAATGCTTCATCAAATATTGATTCAATAGTTGCTAAATCTTTTTGTTTATTTGGTTTAAAGAAGTTTTTAAAGTCATCTATAGTTTGTGATAAATATTCTGTTTGAGAGATAATTTCATTTAAATTATCTTTTAATGAATCAGTATCTACCATATCAAGCTCTATATCTGCTAGGATATTATTTGCTCCCATTGCCACTACTGCAATAGGTTGTCTCCATTGATGGGCTATCATACTTATCATTTCACCCATTGCAGCATGTCTTGATTGGGCGATCATAAGTTCTTCTTTATCTTGTAACTCTTGTTTTAAAAAGACCTCTTTAGTTATCTCTTGTTTTATTACTAAATAGTTGATTATTTCATTTTCTTTATTTGAAAAAATTGGAGATATAAATGCTAGTTCCCAATACTCTTTACCATCTTTATTTATATCTTTTAATGTACCACTCCATGTTTTTCCACTAGAGATTGTTTCCCAAAGTTTTTCATACTCTTCAATTTGCATGAAATCTGATTTGAAAGCTCTTGGTTTTTGCTCTAAGGCTTCCTCAAACGTATAACCAGTAGTTTTTGTAAAACAAGGATTAACATACTCTATTATTCCATCTTTATTTGTGATAATAAAAGAAATAGGTGCATGTTCAATAGCTATTCTTAGAATATTTAACTCTTTTTGTATTCTATTTATATTTGTTACATCTTGAATAGTTCCAATGGCATTTACAACTTTATCATCAATAATTTCATATTCTACATTACAATTTATATGTCTTATTTCATTTTCATTTAGCTTTGTAAATCTATATTCAATATTATATGGAGTTTTATTAGTTACATTTTGAGTAAGTTTGCTTTTAACCAATTCTCTATCTTCTTCATATACATAGGTTTTAAATAGTTCTTTCATTCCAAAAGGAGTATCTTTATTTAGTCCAAATATTTTTCTTAGATTTTCAGATATGGTTAATTCCATACTTTGTATATCTAAACTCCAATGGGCAAGATTAGCCATATTTTCAGCTTTTAAAAGGCTTTTTTGTGAATTGTTTAATGAAATCTCTAGCTCTTTTTGTTTGGTAATATCTGTATGAAAACCAAGCATTCTAACAGGGGTTCCTTTTTCATCAAAAAATGTTTTTCCCCTATCTAATATCCAAACCCAATGACCATCTTTATGTTTTAGTCTATGAATATTTTCATAACGTTTAGTTATTCCCTTATGGTTATTTAGAATATCAGTTTCAGCTTTTTCCAAATCATCTGGATTAATAAGTGTTTCCCAAGTTTTAATTGAATTTTCTAGCTCATCAATTTTATATCCAAGCATAGATTTCCATCTTTTTGAAAAATAGACTTCATTTGTAATTAAGTTCCAATCCCATAATCCATCATTTGAGCCATCTATAGCAAGTTTATATCTTACTGATAGTTCTTGTTGTTTTTTTGACATTTGGTTAATTAGTTCTTGACTATTATAAATACTATTTATAAACCAAATTAAAATAAGTAAAACAAATATTGAAATAATAATTAAAACAAGTTTTGTGACAGAAGTTTTTTCTTGTAAAGATTCAAAAAAAGCTTTATAATCTTCTGTAGGAACAGTAATTCTAACTCCACCAATATAATCGCCAATTTCATAATTTTGTTTATAATGACACTCAATACAACTAGCTTTAACTTTTAGTGCACCTACATAATTAAATCTTTTTAGATTTTTAGTAAACTCAAAATACTCATCTGTTTTGTCTTTTTCAAACTTTTTTAGGGCAATTTTTTCAAATTTATCTGCTTTATTTTCAGGATTTATAGGTCTTAAACTAGTTAGTTTATAATAATAGTCTCCATATTCATTTGATATTTCTGAAATTTGTTTAGTCATCCAAGCATGATTTATTTTGATTAATTTTTTATTGTCTTTTGTAAAAATATGATTATTTATTAAATATTTGTTTGGTTTTAATGTATCACTTTGTACATATACTCCTTCATATTGGGCATTCCAATCTCTTGTATGAATGGTATCTTTAAATTGAGCTCTTGCCTCATTTAAAACCATTTTATTGGATATCTCTATTTGAGATTTTGTACTTAAGTCTATAAATTCAAAGGCGATTATATTTGCTAATATAATAAAAAAAATTGTAAGTAATACTGCTTTTGTCTTTTTCATATGTTACCCTTATACTTTCATTATATTATAATAAAATTTATATTTGTTTTATTTAAGTTATTGAACTCATATATTATTTTTGTTATAATTTCGTCCTAAAGATGCTTCCTTAGCTCAGCTGGATAGAGCAACGCCCTTCTAAGGCGTAGGCCATACGTTCGAATCGTATAGGGAGTACCACTTAAAATATAAAATCCTAAAAACTTATAATAATTATTGTTAATAGTTTGTTTCTCATTTTTTTTAATTTATGATACTCTAATAGTTTTGATTATCATAAATTAATATCAAGATGAGTACATTCTTATAAAATCAGAATTTTGATAATCAAAATGATTTCTATCTTATTTATAAATATGTAATATAGTTGTTTCTCATATTTTTAATTTTATGATACTCTAAATGTTTTGATTATAAAAAATGAAGCTCAAAATAACTAGATTCTTAAAAAATTAAATATTTGACAAGCAAATACTTAAATTTATTAATATCAAATAGTTTTAATGTTAATATATGTATATTTATTAATATCAAATTAAAGGTATATTATGCAAAAACTATTAAGTGAACTAAATTTTGATAATGCAGTAAATTATCATTATGATTGTTTTCCTCCTATAACACTAAATTATCAAAAAATTATGCATCAACTTATCAAAGCAACAGATGCTATTGCAAGATTTGACCAAATGTTAAAGAAGATGCATAATAGCGAAATTTTACTTGCCCCATTAAGAAATCAAGAAGCTGTAATTTCTTCAAGAATGGAAGGTACAATTAGTACTATGGATGAAATTCTTAAATATGAAGCAGATTATGAAGAAAATCAAAAAGACTATAATAATACAAGGTCTGATGTAATTGAAACTATTTTATATCAAAGGGCATTAAAAGCAGCACAAAAGGCGTTAGTAGATGGACAACCATTATCTCAATTTCTTATAAAAACTACACATCAGCATTTATTATCATTTGGTAG
This sequence comes from Arcobacter sp., assembly GCF_050300555.1. NCBI lineage: Bacteria > Pseudomonadati > Campylobacterota > Epsilonproteobacteria > Campylobacterales > Arcobacteraceae > Arcobacter > Arcobacter sp. The sequence continues at coordinate 23,649 of NZ_JBNKXY010000009.1, read as the reverse complement.
AGGTGCTCAAAAGACACCAGGTTTATACAAAACAGAACAAAATTATCTAGCAGATAGAACAAAAAGAAATATTTTATTTACTCCTATTAGTCCAGAAAGATTACAGGAAGGTCTAGATAAATTATTTGATTATATTCAGAATAATGATGACCCAATATTAATAAAAACTGCCATTGCACATATTGAATTTGAAGCACTACACCCTTTTAAAGATGGTAATGGAAGAATTGGAAGAATGTTAATTACATTGATGCTATGGTCTAGTGGAGTTATCTCAGCACCACATTTTTATATTAGTGGATATTTTGAAGAAAATAAAGACCAATATATAGATATGATGAGAGATGTTTCAGAAAACAATAATTGGACTGATTGGTGCATTTTCTTTTTGCAAGCAGTAGAACAGCAAGCAATTAGAAATTTAGAAATTGTTGAAAATATAAGTAGTTTATATGACCAAATGAAATTAGAATTTAGTGATGTATTATCATCAAGGTATAGTGTAAATGCTTTAGATTATGTATTTACAAATCCTGTATTTAGAAATAATAAATTTACAAATGATAGTGGTATTCCCAACTCAACAGCAGCAAGATTTACAAGAATGCTATTAGATAAAAATTTATTAATTACTATTGAAGAACCATCAGGTAGAAGAGCTGCACTTTACGCATTTGAACCATTATTACAATTAGTAAGAGTTTAAACTGAAAATCACTTAAACTAATGGTGGCGCGGGGCAGTTTTATTTTTCTTCTAATCCCTTATTAAAGGGTTTTTTATTGAGGTAAAAAATAAAAAGGCAACAAAAAGGCAATCCTTTTACCATGATGTTGGTTTTGTTATAGTACTTCCATTATGATTAATAGTAGTTGGTAATATATTATTTTGTATATGACGTTCTTTTATTTTTATGGTTGTAACAGTGCTTCTTATTTCATGTGATATTTGATACCTGTTTGGTGGAGTTAAAACAACTATCTCTTTATGTGGAAATGTTTGTTTAATCATTTCAATTACTGGTACCATATCTGAATCAGATGTTACAATTAATGCTTTATCAAAGTTATCTAAATGAGCATTTTGCAGTAGATGAATACAAAGATTAACATCACTTTCTTTTTCTTCATGAGTTTCCCATTTTGCATTACAAGAGTTACATTTCATATTTTTCTTTTTAAAATGTCCTAATATAACATCTACATTATAAGCTTTAAGTGCATTTACGTAAGTTCTGTGTTTAATAAGAGAACTAGCTCTCCACGTTGCATGAGCTGAAAAGTAAAAAACATTATCTAAAGTATCTTGAGATGGTTTTATAAATGCTTCCATAAGAGAATGGAGGTTTACCCACTTATAATATTTTTTAGAAGTATCATTTTTAGTTAGATTATCTATTGCATGGTATAAATTAAAACCGTCTATAAATGCTTGTACTCTCAAATGAACTCACTTTGGGCAAAAAAAAAGCCCAGCGCGCAGGCAACTGGGCTACATAGGTTAAACCTATGCGATGATTTATAATAGAATTATAATAAAATTAATTTAATAGTACCTTAAAGTACGTATATATATCTTATAGTATATTAAATATATTGTATTACTTTATATATAAATATACGCAGACACAAAACAATAAAAACCCAATAGTTATATAATGTTTATTGATTATTGTATGTAATTTTATATTTTCATCAAACAATTTATTCCAAGCATTATTTAGGTTATTTTTACTATTTTGTAAATCTTTTACTCTATCATTTAGTATATGTTTTTCTTTATATAAATTAGAAAATTCTTTAGATAAATCTATTTCTTTAATATGGTCAAATTTTCTTTCAAAATTTAGATGTTCTATTTTATCAATAAAAATTTCTTTATTTTCAATAGTAAATCCCATATTTGTATATAAAGTATCTCTTCTTTTATAATTTTCTTCATATTCATCTACTGGGCTTAATTTTGCTGATAAAGAGTATTCTGGTACATGCTCTTTTAACATACTCATTAATTTAAATAACATAAAACTACCTATACCAAAAGAACGGCATTCAGAAACAATCATAATACTATCGTGCAAACTGCATGATTTAGAATAACTATTAGCAGAAACTATCCAAGTATTACTTCTCCAAATCTCTTGTATTCCTTGTTTTTCTTTGTAAAATACAGGATATGTAACTCTTGCTTCTATTTTGATAGATTTATAGTCATCTTTTTCATTCATCATAAAAAAATCATAGTCAATAAAAAAGTAAATGAATGTTTCATCTTTTTGCGTGCAATAAGCTTTTTGATATTGTTTATAAATCTCCACTTATCTCTCTCCATATAGTTGTCTTAATGTCTTAATCTCGTGTATTAAAATAGTTTTTGTAAAAAAAATTATTAATTATGTCTTAATTGTCTTAATTTCGTCTTAATCTCATATACCCTTATAGATACCTATATATAGGGGAAAAGATATTATTTATTTATTATTAAGACATTAAGACACTACACTTCTATATATTTATATATATGCCTTTCTCGTTAAGACATAGTTAAGACAAAATGTCTTAATTGTCTTAATTCCATGTAATTTTTTATTTTTTGTTGTATTTTACTCGAGTTAATATCTTTGTTGTTTCTGCTGCAATATTCTATATACTTATTCTTAGCCATTTGGTAAAATTAATAGTGGTAATAGCAATTGTAGAGAATAGAATAATAGGTTAAAAATATATACAGTATAAAAGATTTATATATTTTGTTTAATTATGTAGTAAATTTTTTTAATAAATAAGAATATTTATTGTAAAAGTTAAAACATCATCTTACTTTTATTTTTGACACTTTGTAAGATGATGTAGTTAACCCCTGATAGGTCATTGAAATTATAACAAAAATGACCTTTAAGGAGTTAACAAATGGCAAAAAAAGTGTCAGAAGAAACTAACAGTAATCAAAATGATGTGCAAAATGATACACCTCAAGCTGATAATAATATCCCTACTTCATCTAACGATGAAAACCTTACTAACGATTCAAGTGATAATGACAATAATTCAAGCGATAGTGATAACAATCACGACACTATTAATGAATTTATTGAGCAAGACAAAGAAAAGCTTACAAAAACAATTGAAGATAGAACAAAGAAAGCAAAATATCAAAAAGCTCAAGCTGAAAAATCAGAAGATGAAAACAGCACCACAGAAGATGAAAAAGGAAGTTTCTTTAGTTCCGTTGCTCTTTTTGCTGGTGCTGTTGCCGTTATAGTTTTCGCCATCAGATGAGCGAGAAATAGGCATGTCGCAAGTTCTGAAACTGAACGAACGGAACAAGGAACGGAAAACGGAGAACAGAATAACGAACAGCATAAGCAACAGAGACATCAGAACATAAAACAGAAGATATCAGAACTTAACAGAGTGAGAACTTGGACTATTTTATATGTATTTTTATGATTATATTAAACCATTCATGATATTAGTCGTTTTGATTAATTCTTCATTATCAATATGAGTATAAATCATTGAGGTATTTATATCACTGTGTCCTAAAGCATTTTTTACTAGGACTACATCTTTATTTTTTCTATACAATTGTGTAGCAAATGTGTGTCTTAAAAGATGAGTGCCTTTTTTGGCTTTTTTAATTTTTGCTATTGTTAAAACTTGCTCAACGGCTCTTGATATATATGCTTGAGTTAGTTTTCCTTTTTTATCACTTTTAAATACTAACTCGTCAGTTTTATTATTCAAATATTGTAGGTTTAAATACTCTTCTAAATATATCTTTTGAATTAAGACTTCTCTATATTTATTGCCTTTTCCAACAACTCCAATTTTATAAAATTCGTTGTATTCTTCAATATCTGAATATTTAACATTTATAACTTCTTGTGACCTTAATCCCGTCAATAAAATTAGCTTTAATATAAAACTATTTCTATAAGTACTATTGGTTTGTTTTTTATATATTTCTAAAGAACTAAAAAACTCTTTTAGTTCACTTTCATTTAAATATGTAGGAATCTTTTTTTCTGCTGTAATACTATTCTTTTCCCAATTTCTTAGGTCAATATAATAGCTATGTATTTTATTCTCTTCATCGTAATTATATTTATCAATAAAATTAAAAAAGATAGTTATTACTGTTCTATAATTTTTCTTTGTTGCATTACTAAAAGATTTTGTACTTTGATTTAAATATTCAATTAAAAATGAATTATCTATCTTTTTAAGAGATTCGATATTTTTTAATTTTATAAAGTCATATAGTTTTTTTAATGTTTGATGATATATATTAAAGCCACTAAAACCATTGTTGCGGATTGATTTAAAGTAGTGTTCTAATTCATCAATTGTATTTGAACATTCTATTTCTGCTAATATATCTTTCATTTTTTGTTTGTCTTTTACTTGTCTTTGTGAAGTTGTATTAACTTTATTAATAGTAAACTTTTTAAGCCAAAAAATAAAAGATTCTGTAGTTTCTTCTTTTATATCTAATAAGTATTTCATATTAATTTTCCTCCGTAATAAATGTAGTTCTATCAATCTTTTCTAGTCTAAATAAACCTTGTTCTATAAGTTCGTCTATTTTTTCTTTATTTAATCCTCTTATGCTATTTGTTGCTTCACTTCTTGATATTCTTTTCTCTTTTGTATTTCTAATCTTTTTTTGTAGTTTGACTGTTACACTATCAATTTTATAGTTGAGCATTTTATTTTTTTGAAATAGTTCCAGGACCTTATGACTTTCATTAGTAAATATTGTCATAATATATATAGCTTCTTTTACATATTCTAAAGAAACTTCTAACATATTATCACTCTTAATAATATCCATCTTTTTATATGCACTATTAAAAATATAACTAACTAAAGCAAATTTGAGTACATAGGTAGTTAATCTATATGTTGCTGTTATCTCTTCATCTGTTTCAGTTTCATAGGCACTTATGCTATATTCATTAAACCACTTTATATAATACTTTTGTGCTTCATCATTCAATTTAAATAAAATTGGCTCTTCTCTATCTATTCCTAAGATGTCAATTACAAATTGTCCTACCTCTGAATATTGATAAGTATTTATATTGAAGTCTTTTATTTGTAGTGGTTTAAAATCATCTCTAGTGTTATAGCTAAATAAATATCTAGCCATAAATCCACTTGCTATATCATTTTTATTGGCAACTTCTAAAAGCCATTGTTCTGTTATTAATCCAACTTCGCAAAGTACTGGTCTTTTTAATATAATACTTCCACCATTTACTAATCTTTTATGTAATAACTCCCCCTCAAATGCAGATGTTTTTAATGCTTTGTAAGATTTATCATTATTTGTTTTTTCAAGTTCTGCTCTCATTTCATCATAATAGATAATACCGCCGTTTTGATTGTCTTGTAATGATTTTATTTTAGCTTCAGGTGTACCATCATTTTGAAATACTAAAAGTTTAGGTTCAGGTCTATCAGGCTCAATTTCATTTCTTCTATCTTCTTTTGTGAGTTCTCTAAAGTTTTTTATATCTATTTTGTATTGTTCAAGTTTTCTCTCATACTCTTCGTATAATTCATTTTGGATATTTCCAAAGATACATTTTTTAGTATTTTGATATAGAGTTGATTTAGCAGCTAGACTTGATGGTGCAATAATAATACTCCAAATTACAGGAAATACTGTGATATTTTTACCATTTGTGATTTTAGCTCTTGCTCCAATCAATCCAGCCATTGAAGATAAAACGGTTGATAATACCATACTTGATGGGTAGTCATTTATTTGCATTAAATCTTTAACTAAATTACTTAAAAAGGGAGATAACTTTGTAAAGTCTATTTGAGAACTGTTACTTTCTTTATGTTCTTTTTTTTCTTGATAAAGGTTTTGAATCTTTGATAATTCTTTTTCTAATACTTTCCCAAAAGCAATGCTATTTAAGTTTTCTTTTACTTTTTGTTGGTGTGCTTTGCTTAGTGCTGTATCAACTTCTCTTTGTCTATGATTTTCTTGTAGTGTTTCAATATATTGGGATAAGTTAGTTATTGGATTTGATGATAAAATATCTATAAGGATATGGTCATATTCATTAGAGTTTAAATCTTTTTTTATAAATTCTTCATCTATTGGTTTATTTTGTTTATAAAGTCTTAACATAGATTCAAAAATCTTTTTGTGACCATCTGCATAAAATGATTCTTTAGTCAATTTTGAATTCATTCTATCAAACTGTTTATAATCAAATAAAAAGCTACATAATACAGTTCTTTCAATATTTATAGTATGAATTGTGTCAATTGTACTTTTATTATCTGATATGTTGTAATTACTCATTCTTAACCTCATTATTTGAATATTTTAGAGGGTCAAAAAAACAAACCCTCTAAAGTATGTTTATACTCTTAGTAATTAAGAGTTTGTTTGTTCTCCACATAATTTAAACCAAGTAATAAAAAGTCCACCTATAAAGACTATCTTTTCTATATTTGATGTTCTTTTGGTTTGTCCTGTAAATTCATTTTTTAGGATATTAATTCCTATACTAATTATTGAACTTTTTATGATGTTATTTACATCTATATTTTTTCCATTTTGCACATTTTTATATGCTGTTAATACAATATTTGATATATTGTTACTAATATTTTTATTCATGTTGAGCCTTTCTCATATGATAAATTTAATTCATCTTGCTAATTGCCGTTAGTAAGATGAACACCTAACATTTTTCATTACTTTCCTTTTATATATAAGTTTTACTTTTTTGTTACACCTCCTAATTTTAGATTATAGTTCAAGTATAAACTCACGTATAAGCCTTTTCTTTGTTGAGTGTCTTATATTTATACTTTGTGCATAATGTTTTGTGATTATTGTATTTGTTTTATCAAAGTCACAAATTACATATTCAACTAAATTCTCAATAGTTTGACCGTTATCAAGTTCAATTCTCAATTTGTTTTTTAATTCAAATAAGTCCATTATTTGACACCTTGATTTAATTCAACTTTCCAATTCTCTATTATTGAAACTATGTCTGATTTTTTATATAGAATTTTTCTCCCTCTTCTATAAAAAGGGAAAACCTCTTTATTAGAACGCCAATTTGCTAAAGTTTGCTTTGAATAGCCAGTTAAACTTATAACTTCTTCTATTGTCATAAATTCTTCATTTTGTGACATTGAATACTCCTTATCGTAATGTATGGTATATAGAAGTATTGCATTATAAATCTTAAATTGTAATTAATTATTACAATAAAGTCATTAAGAGTTTAATATTGTATGTTTAATGTAATACTTAATAACATTTAATATGCTAATTATTAGAGAGAAGGGATAAGTATTTTATATTAATTTGAGGTAATTAGTAGATTATTATAAATAGGTATATATTTTTTCTGTTGCTTCTTGATAAGCTCTATAAACTTGTGTATTATTAGATTTATAAAGTCCTTTAGCAATTAGCTCCACAATATCTTTTTTTGAGTAGGTAATTTCTCTAAAACGTGAAAGTTCTTCTTTATCCTTATATAGTTCATTAACAGTAAATAAATCATAAACAAACATTCTATTTCTATCTGTTAGTCTTTGTAATCTCTTATTCTCAATAGGCAAATCAATAGTATAGTTTGTATTAAAAAACTGTAGGAATTCAAACTCTGACATATAATTTAGATTTCGACCTATTCTTCCAAAATCATTTTCATTAAATCTATTTCCATAAATATTTTTAATATTATACCTTTTAGCTAAATATTCTACATGATCTTGTATTGTGCCTGAAGAATTAAAAAATGCTTCACTTCTAAAAAAGTATAAAATTTGAATATCTTTTGCATCTAGAGTATTATAATATTTAAAAAAGTTTTCAAATATTATATTCCAATCATTTATAGTTACATTAAAAGTAGTATCATTTTTTAACATAGTATCAATAAAACGTAATTTACTTAATAAATCACATAAGTAGGTATAATGTTTTAACCAGCATGGTTTTTGATTCATAAAATCATAGTCTTCTCTTCCATCTGTATCCCAAAAACTTCTATATTCAATTGGAACTATTTTATGTGTTTTTCTATTATTTGAATCAAAAATGTATCTAATATCATCCATTGTACTTCTCTTAAATTGTTTTGTTTATTCTACTCAATTTATAGTTAGTTTTTTATCAATTGTATTTAAATCTTCAATAATCTCTTTATCAGCAAGGTCTATATATCTTTGAGTTGTTTTTATATCTTTATGTGTCATCATTTTTTGTATTTTAAAGGCATTTAATCCATGTCTTGCTAATACAGTTCCAAAATGATGTCTAAGGCTATGAAGAGGTCTATAATTATCAGGTAGTTGTGCTTTTAATTTCATCTTAGTAGCGTGAAACGATAATTTGCTTATAGTTACTGGTATGCCTTGCTTTTCTTCAAAGATAAATACTTTACTCTGTGCTCTTTGCGACTCAATTATATCTTTTGCACTATTTGATAAAAAATATGTTTCATCATGTCCACTTTTTGCATCTATAATTTTTACAGTGCTATTTTCATAAGAGTAGTTTTCCCATTTTATTTTTAATGGCTCGGCTCTCCTCATACCTGTACAAAATATAAATTTAACAATTTTAGACATTAACTCATAAGGATAATTATCAATTACCTCTAAATATCTATTTATCATATCATCTGAATATGTTTCCGTTACCTTTTTTTCTTTTATAGATAGATTTAACTTTATGTTAGGAGCATTTGTAATATATTCATGCTCTATTGCATGATTAATAACTCTTTTTATAACAGAGTATATCTTTTTAAACGTAGTATCACTTAAACCTTTTTCAAGTAATGTATTATATATGGTTTTTATATCAGCTGTAGTTATTTCATTTATATTTTTATAATAGATATGTGAGCAATAATTATCTAATCTTTGTATATCAGTAGTTATTGATTTTAGTCTATTTTGTTTATCATTTTTCCATTTATCAACTATATCTTTAAATGTAATATCTTTTTTTGAATGTGAATTTATACCATGTCTTATTTCGTAAAGAATATCATTTCTAATTTGCGATGCTTTAGCTGCTGTCATCATCTGTGACTTTTTTCCAACAGATTTTTTTAGTTGTTTTCCATTACTTCTATAAACAACATAAAATGATAAATCAGCTTTTCCATTGTATAAGCTTTTTAAGTTCTTATAATAGATTCCATCGTATTTTGTGCTATGTAATAAATCATTATTCATCTCTATTCCTAAAAGGCAACATTATTTGTAATAAAAGGCAACAAAAAGGTAACATCTTATTAGTATTTATAGGTAATGAATTATATCTTATTAAATTGAGCATATCAATAGACATTCGATAAAAAGGAACTTACAGTAATGAAAAGTATTGAATAGTATTTAGTGTCTAGTGGTGGCGCGGGGCAGAATCGAACTGCCGACACAAGGATTTTCAGTCCTTTGCTCTACCGACTGAGCTACCGAGCCACTAGTGGTGGTGAGGGAAGGATTTGAACCTTCGAAGCCGTAGGCGGCGGATTTACAATCCGCAGGATTTGACCACTCTCCAACCTCACCGGTTGAAATATTATTAATCTGGTCTAGCGCTGTTCTTCAATTTGAAGATTTCGCAGACTTATAACTTATATGGAGCTGGTGAAGGGAGTTGAACCCCCGACCTGCTGATTACAAATCAGCTGCTCTAGCCAACTGAGCTACACCAGCATATAAATATGTTTACAAAAATGGTGGCGCGGGGCAGAATCGAACTGCCGACACAAGGATTTTCAGTCCTTTGCTCTACCGACTGAGCTACCGAGCCATCGTTTTTGGACTGAAATTATATTGTCTGTTTAATTAATTCTAGCTTAAAGCGTGTATAAGTTTTTTAAATTCGTCACCTCTATGTTTATATGAGGTAAATTGATCTAGAGAAGCGGCCGCTGGAGAAAGCATTCCAACGCTATTTGGAGTATAGAGTTCATCTATTTTTTCTACTGCATTTTTTAAAAATTTTAGAGAAAAAGATTCTATTCCAAACTCTTTTGAGAGTTGAATAATTTTCTCTTCATTTGAACCAATAGCAAAAATAGTTATATCATAATTTACTAAATCTTTAAAAAGTGGTTTTAAATTTGCACCTTTATCATCTCCACCTAAAATAAGATTTATTTTTTTATCTTTATAAGGTTTTAGTGCATTAATTGTAGCATCAACATTTGTTGCTTTACTATCATCTATCCACAATCTATTTTTTTTATCATAAAATTCTTCAACTTTATGTGCATCTATAACAAAAGAATTAATAAGTTCATAATCAATTTCATTAAAAATGATTTTAGAACTAGCAAGGGCAAGAAGAGAATCTAATAAAAAAGGCTCTTTGAATTTTATTTTCTCTTTATCTATTCCGAACTCTTTACATAAACAATCACTATTTTTATAAGTTATAATTTTTGCATCTGTTTTATAATCTTTAAACTCTTCGGGAATAATTGCTATTTCATCTTTTAACATAAAATCAAGGGGTTTTAATTTTGCTTTTTTATACTCTTCAAAACTTCCATGCCATGTTATATGATCTTCACTTACAGGTAACAAAATATACAAGTTTGGTTTAGCCTTATTGGTATAATGATTAGTAAAGGATGAAGTTTCAAGTATCCATAATTTTGCATCTTTATTTAATTTAGCAAGTGGTGTCCCAATATTACCACCACAAACGCTACCTTTTTTTTCTAAAAGATGCTGGCACATTTGAGTTGTAGTTGTTTTTCCATTTGTTCCAGATATCCAAATTGAAAAAGGCATTACATCAGCAAATAAATCATATTCACTTATAAGATTATTTGCATTTTTTACCATTTGATTTGATGGCATGATGCCAGGGCTTACAACTGTAATATCATTTGAAGATTTATCATATAATTCAAAATCACTATCATCATATAAAATTACATTATCAAAAACTTCTTCTATAGCTTTTGCGGTAATACCTTTACCAAGAACTCTTATCATATTTTCCTATCTAATTTTAAAGCTTAAAAGAGCGAAAAGATTTGCCATAAAAGAGATAATCCAAAATCTAACTATAATTTTATTCTCTTTCCAACCTTTATGTTCAAAGTGATGGTGAATAGGTGCCATAAGGAAAACTCTTTTTTGTCTTAATTTAAATGAACCCACTTGTAGTATCACAGAAACCGTTTCTACAACAAAAATAAGCCCAATAATTAAAAGCAATATTTCACTTTTCCCTACAATAGCCATATAACCCATAAATCCACCCAATGGCAAAGAACCACTATCTCCCATAAAAACCTCAGCAGGATGTGAATTAAACCAAAGGAAAGCAATTAATGATCCAATTATTGCTGAACCTAATATTGCCAATTCTCCAGCCATTTTAATATTTGGTACAAGTAAATATGAAGAAAATATTGCATGCCCAGAGATATATACAATTGTAGATAAAGAAAAAAATGAAATAATAGAAGGCACTGTAGCTAAACCGTCTAATCCATCTGTTAAATTAACTGCATTTGAAGTAGAAACAATAACTAACATCCAAAATAAAATTGCATAAATCCCCATATCAAAAAGTGGTAATTTATAAAATGGTGTAAAAAAATCTGTACTATGGGAATATGAATATAAAATTGCTGAAACTAAAAATGCACAAAGTATCTGAAAAACAAGTTTCATTCTTGCACTTAATCCTGCTGAATTGCTTTGTTTAAAAATCTTTGATAAATCATCTTTCATTCCAATTAGGCAAAACATAAGTAACGTAATAATTCCACCTGTTACATAAAAATTATTTAACTTTGCTGTTAATAAAGATGCAATAATCGTAGAAAAAATAAAAACAACCCCACCCATTGTCGGAGTTCCACATTTTTCTTGGTGTGATTTTGGCGCATGCTCGTATATTGGCTGACTTGCTTTTTTATTTCTTGCCCACTTTATAAACTTTGGCATTAAATACATAGTTAATAAAAAAGAGATTATAAAAGCAATTCCTGCACGTACTGTAATATATTGAAAAATATTGATATCAAGATGTCTGTATAACCAGTAAAACAAATTTAAACCTTCGTTTAGATATAATCTTCGGATTATATTATATTAAAAATTTCAAAAGGTTTAAGTAATGACAAATAAAACAATTCTAATCATAACAGATGGTATTGGTCATAATAATTCATCAAATTTTAATGCTTTAAAAAATGCAAATACTCCAACTTATGATTATCTATTTAAAAATGTACCATATTCACTAATACATACATACGGAGAACATGTAGGACTTCCTGATGGTCAAATGGGTAATAGTGAAGTGGGACACATGAGTATTGGAAGTGGAAGGGTTTTATACCAAGATTTAGTAAAAATAAATTTAGCAATAGAAAATAATACATTAACAGATAATGAAATATTAATCTCAACAATAAAAAAATCAAACAATATTCACCTATTAGGTTTAATTAGTGATGGAGGAGTTCATTCACATATAAATCATATAATTGGATTTGCTAAAGTGGCAAAAGAACTTGGCAAAAAAGTATATATACATATTATTACTGATGGAAGAGATGTAGCTCCTGATTGTGCAAAAAAATATATTTCTCAAATAGAAGATATATGTGACGAGGACATTAGTATTGCAACAATTGCAGGTAGATACTATGCAATGGATAGAGATAATAGATGGGATAGAGTTAAAAAAGCTTATGATGCTATTGCATTTGGTATTCCAAAATCAACAAAAAATATAAATGAATATATTGATGATTCTTATAATAATGATATATTAGACGAATTTATTATCCCAACTTCTTTAAATAACTATAATGGATTTGAAGAGAATGATGCAGTATTATTTTGTAATTTTAGAAGCGATAGAATGAGAGAGATGTCTAATGTCATTGCAAATAAAAACTTTGCAGAGTTTCCAAGGGTTGAAAAAAATTTAAATATTGCAACAATGACTGAATATGATAAAAGCTTTCCTCTTCCTGTACTTTTTCCAAAAGAGACACCCAAAAATACTTTAGCAGAAGTTATCTCAAATAAGGGATTAAAACAACTTCATACAGCTGAAACAGAAAAATATGCCCATGTTACATTTTTCTTTAATGGTGGAATAGAAGAGCCATTTTTAAATGAAACAAGAGTTCTAATCCCCTCACCTAATGTTGCTACTTATGATTTAAAACCTGAAATGAGTGCACCTGAAGTTGGAATTGAAGTAAGACGAGCTATGGATGAAGAGTATGATTTTATTGTTGTAAACTTTGCAAATGGTGATATGGTAGGACATACAGGTATCTATGAAGCTGGAATTAAAGCAGTTGAAGCAGTTGATAATGAACTAGGACTTATTATAGAAAAAGCAAAAGAGTTAAAATATAATGTAGTTTTAACTTCAGATCATGGAAATTGTGAAATGATGAGAAATGAAGATGGTGAAACACTAACTAATCATACAGTTGGGGATGTTTATTGTTTTGTCATTTCTGAAAAAGTAAAAGAAGTAAAAGCAGGAAGTCTAAACAATATAGCACCAACTGTATTAAAGTTGATGAATATTGAAATTCCACAAGAGATGGATGAAGCTTTAGTATAAGCGATAAGTTATGTTAGAATTAAAAATTAATAAACTTTATATTAAACACAATAATAAAGAGTTAGTTAATTTAAGTTTTCAAATAAATAAAACTATGGCTTTAATTGGAGAAAGTGGAAGTGGAAAATCACTTACACTTAAATCCATACTAAATCTTCTTCCAACAAATTTAGAATCAATTATAAATATAGAGTCCAATGAAACTTTTGATAAAAAAGATATTGGTTTTATTCCACAAAATCCATTTACCTCTTTATCACCAATGACCAAAATAGGTAAACAATTTTTTTGTGATGAAGAGAAAAAACACAAGTCATTAGAACTTGTTGGACTAAAAGAGTTTGTTCTAAATAGATTTCCTTCACAATTAAGTGGAGGTCAACTTCAAAGGGTAGTAATAGCTATTGCTATTAGTCAAAATCCAAAACTATTACTATTGGATGAACCTACAACTGCCCTTGATACAAAAAATAAAGAGATTATTTTAAATTTACTTCAGAATTTAGCAAAAGATTTAGACTTAAAAATACTCTATGTGACACATGATATTTACTCTATAAAAGATTTATGTGAAGATATTATTATTTTAAAAAATGGTAAAATTATTGAATCAGGTAAAACAGAAGATGTTTTATCAAATCCAAAAGAGTCATATACAATAGAACTAATAAATTCAAACTTTATAAATAAAAAATTTAGGGAAACATAATGATAAAATATATTTTAGGGATTTTTGCAGCTATTATACTTGGTGTTTTATCTTGGTTGGTATATTTATATCTTAACTTAAGATTCGAAATTGATGAACTAGTTAATTATAAACCACCTTTAACAACACAATTCTATGATAAAAACGGCGAACTTGTTGCAAACATATTTGAAAAAGAAAACAGAGTTTATGTAGATTATGAAGATATTCCACCTAGAGTTATTGAAGCTTTACTTGCAATTGAAGATACTCAATTTTTTGAACATTCAGGAGTTAATCTAGATGCTATAAGTAGAGCACTAATAAAAGATATAAAAGCTGGTAAATTGGTAGAAGGAGCTAGTACACTAACACAACAATTAGTAAAAACTCTTTTATTAACTAGAGAAAAAAAGATTATGAGAAAAATAAAAGAGGCTTTATTATCAATTAGAGTTGAACAAGTATTAACAAAAGAAGAAATTTTAGAGAGATACTTAAATCAAGTATATTTTGGACATGGTTATTTTGGTATTAGAACTGCTGCATTAGGATATTTTAAAAAAGAGCTTTATGAATTATCTCTTAAAGAGATTGCTATATTAGTTGGTCTTCCAAAAGCACCTAGTTTTTATGATCCAACAAGAAATTTAAAATTTTCATTAGCTCGTGCCAATCAAGTTGTTAATCGACTTAAAACTTTAGGATGGATAAATGAGACTGAATTTCAAGCAGCAATTGATTCTACACCTGAAGTTTATAATCAAACACTAACTAAAAACAAAGCTCCCTATGTGGTTGATTATGCTTTCAAAGAGTTAAAAAAGAGTATTCCAAATATTAAAGAAGAGGGATATATTATTAATTTAACCATAGATTTAAAGGCACAAGAAATTGCAAGGGAAGCTTTAAATCTTTCATATAATAATATACTTAAAAGAGACCAATACTTTAAAGATCAAGCATATAAAGGGCTAGAAGTTTTTCCAATTAGTTTAATAGAAGAGCAAGAATCTTTTACTAAAACACTTAATGGTGGATTAATTACTATTGAAAGTAAAACAGGAAAAATCTTAAGTATGGTGGGAGGAATTGATTATAAAGAATCATCTTTTAATAGGGTTATTCAAAGTAAAAGACAACCAGGAAGTGCTGTTAAACCATTTATTTATCAACAAGCGCTAGATTTAGGGTATTCTCCAGCTACAATGATTGCTGATATTTCTAGAACTTATGAGTTTGATGATGAAGAGACAAAAAAAGCAAATGAAAATAAAACTATAACTACTGAAGATATTGCAAAAGCACAAGGTGATACTTCAGTTGATGAAGAAGCATTAGATGAAGAAACAACTAAAAAAAGATGGCAACCTAAGAATTATGAAGAAAATTACAAAGGATTGATCTCTTTTAGAGAAGCCCTAGTACACTCAAGAAATTTAGCAACAATAAATTTAGTAAATGATATAGGTATTGATGTGATTTATAAGGGTTTAAAATCTTATGGTTTAGATGAGATGCCCTTTGATTTATCTATTACATTGGGAAGTTTTGGAATTTCACCGATTGATTTATCACAAGCATATTCAATGTTTTCAAATGGAGGAATTCAAGTTAAACCTTATATAGTAAACTCTATAACAAATAGATATAAACAAACAGTAAATTTTGAACCTGAAGAAAAATTTATAACAACACCTGAACAATCTTATTTAATGACAACTATTTTAAAAGATGTAGTAAAAGAAGGGACAGGAAGAATGGCAGATGTTGAAGGTATTGAAATTGCTGGAAAAACAGGTACTACAAATAATAATATAGATGCTTGGTTTTGTGGATTTACACCTACTCTTCAAACTGTTGTTTGGTTTGGGAATGATGACAATAAGCCTATGAGAAAAAGTGAAACTGGTGGTAGATCTTCAGGTCCTGCTTTTGCATATTTTTATAAAAACTACTTAAAAATTCATCCTGAAATGAAAAGAGAATTCTCTAAACCTGCTGATGTAAAAACAACTACAATAAATGGTAAAAAAGAGTACTATACAGAAACTTCAAAACTTCCAGTTATCAAAACACAACTTTTAGAAAATAATCAAGTTCAATTTTAAATTAAATCAAGCAAAAAAAAAGCTTGGCTAAAAAGCCAAGCTTTTAAAAACTTATTCTAATTATTAGCAAGAATAAGTACTTAAGAATTCAAACGCAGTTGGTCTTGCTTCATCAGGCCATACTTGAGTTTCAAATTTATAATGTTGGTATGTATCTATCATCTCTTGTGTAAATACTGGTTTTAAGAAATCATTATCTCTAATTAATGCTTCTAAAGAACCTCTTAATGTATGAGGCATTTGTGGAATTTTTCTCTCTCTAATTTCATCTAATGGTAATTCGAATAAATCTTCATCCATTGGACCAATTGGTTCAACTTTGTTAGCAATTCCATCTAATCCAGCCATTAACATTGCTGCAAATCCTAAATAAGGACAAGAAGTTGAATCTGGGAATCTCATCTCAATTCTAGTTGCTTTTTCTCCAGCACCATAAGGAACCCTACAAGAAGCTGATCTATTTTGAGAAGAGTAAGTTAAGATTGAAGGAGCTTCAAATCCAGGAATTAATCTTTTGTATGAGTTTGTTGATGGGTTAGTAAATGCAGCAACTGCTCTTGCATGTTTGAAAATTCCACCTACATAATGTCTTGCTGTATCTGAAAGATTTCCATATTCACCCTCTTTATAGAATAAGTTTTTACCATCTTTCCAAATTGATTGGTGTACGTGCATACCATTTCCATTATCACCATAAAGTGGTTTTGGCATAAATGTACAAGTTTTACCATTTAAGTGTGCAACCATTTTACAAACATATTTATATTTTTGTACGTTATCAGCAGCTTCAATTAAATCACCGAAAACAATACCAATCTCACCTTGAGCTTGTGCAACTTCATGATGTCCTAAAACAACTTCTAATCCAACTTGCTCTAATACTTGCATCATTTCAGCTCTTAAATCAACCATTGAATCTGTTGGTTGAACTGGGAAGTATCCACCTTTTGTTCTTGGTCTATGTCCGATGTTTCCACCTTCAATATCTCTAGAATCTGCCCAACCACCTTCTTCTGAATCAACTCTATAATAAGACTCATTAATACTATCAATAATTTTTACATCATCAAAAATAAAGAATTCATTTTCTGGTCCAAAGTAAGCAACATCACCAACACCAGATTCACTTAAGTGAATTAATGCTTTTTTAGCAATAGATCTTGGACATTTTTCATACATTTCACCTTTGTAAATGTCATAAACATCACAAATTACGATAATAGTAGAATCAGCTGTAAAAGGATCTAAGAAAGCAGTTCCTACATCTGGTTTTAATAACATGTCAGATTTATTAATTGGTTGCCATGCATCAACTGAAGAACCATCAAATGGTAAACCATTAGTTAAGTTACCTTCATTAACTGCGCTTAACATATAAGTTAAGTGATGCCACATACCCTTCATATCTGTAAATCTAAAATCTACAAATTTTACTTCATTTTCTTCACAATATTTAAAAAACTCTTCAGTATTGTTAACAAATTTACCCATACATTATCTCCTGATATTTAATTTTAATTATTCTATCAAAATTAACTTTATAAAAAACAAAATAATTGTATAAAAAATAAACATTTATTTGATTATTAATAAATTAAATAAAATCAATACTGATTATAAATTAACCAGTACTCTTTCTCTATTATCAAAAGTAGCTATTTTAGTAAAGCCAAATGATTTTACATAACTTACAACTTCTTCATACATAAAGCCAATTTGATCTACACTATGGGCATCTGAACTAAGTGTAATAGGAATATCTAGTTCATATACTAATTCTAAAATATCTTTTGAAGGATAAATCTCTTTTATAGGTTTTCTAAGTCCTGCAGCATTTATTTCAATAGTCATATTTGATTTTTTTATCTCTTTAATTGCACCATAAGCTATTGATTTTATGTCTTTTTTAGGTAAAAATTTAAATATCTTGATTAAATCTATATGTCCAACTACATCAAAAAGTTTTGATTTTGCCATAGCTTGAATTGTATCAAAATAGTCTTGCCATATTTTGTCAATATCATTGTTTTCATATTTACCAATAAATTCTGGATTATCAAATCCCCAACCATCTAAAAAATGCACAGAACCAATTAGATAATCAACTTTAGCATTTAAAATTTCATCAAGCATTTTTACATTTTGCATAAAATCAACT
Organism: Arcobacter sp.; assembly: GCF_050300555.1. NCBI lineage: Bacteria > Pseudomonadati > Campylobacterota > Epsilonproteobacteria > Campylobacterales > Arcobacteraceae > Arcobacter > Arcobacter sp. Next base: position 5,066 of record NZ_JBNKXY010000009.1, on the reverse strand, counting down.
TCATATGCAAGTAATATTTTTATCTGATTTTTGTACTTTTCTTTTAATCTTTTAACTTCATTTTCATAATAATCTTTTTGTGAGATATCAAGTCTATATTTTGGGTCAAAATCCATGGGAGCATGTTCAGAAAAACCATATTCATCAATTCCTAACTCTATTGCTTTATTAATATACTCATCCATAGTACCAGTTGCATGATTGCAAAGTGTTGTATGGTTGTGTAAATCTACTCTCATGCAAGTATTCCTGAACCTTCGATTTTAGTACTTCTATCTTGGGCATAAACCCTTTTCCCATCTATTATGTCATATTTCCATATTGGAGCACTTTTTTTAAAATCTTCAACAAACTCATCAATTAATTCCAAAGCAACTCTTCTTTTGGGAGAACAAACAGCTGCTATATATGAGCTTTTGTGATTTAAAACATTACCTTTTGAATGAGCCATAAGTACAATTGCATTTTTTTCATTTGCTTTTTTTTGCCAAGAGTTGAACCAATTATTTAAAATAGGTTCATAGATATCAAAAGACAAACCTTCTATTCCATCTTCATCACGAACAACACCAACAAATGTGATTATTGCACCATAATTTGAGTTTTTAAATTTTTTATACCAACTATTTGTAATATTTTCTACAGGTAAATCACCATCAAAAAGTTGTAAATTTTTATCATTATTCATTATTCAATATTCACTTTTCATTTAGATTCATCCACCACAAACAGGAGGTAATAGGGAAACTTTGTCACCATTATTTAAGGCAATATCTTTTGAGCAAACAAGTGTATCATTAACTGCTACGGCACAATTTTCAAGCCACTTAACCATCTCTTCATCATCTTTTAAAATACTACTCAATTCTGATAAGTTTTTTATATCCAAAGTAAGTGGTTTTTTATTAATTGGTCCTAAAAATTCTATTGTTACCACTTTAACTCCTTTTTTACTAATTTTTAAATATTATATCCAAACTATTTTAAGTTTAGGAAAACCCATATAATGATATTTGCAAAAATTGATTACATTAATTTATTACCATTTCATGTCTATTTTAAAAAAAACATAAAACCTTCAAAGATTAAAGCAATAGTTAACTCAAAAAAATCTTATCCAGCAGATATAAATGTAAAATTTAAAAAAAGAAAAGTTGATGCTGCATTTATATCTTCTATTAAATCAAGAGGAGAAAAAGCTTTAGATTTTGGAATTATAGGGAAAAAAGAGATTTTATCTGTTTTATGTATACCTGGTATTTACAAAGAAGATTTTGAATCTTCTACTTCTAATGTATTAGCAAAAATATTAAAATGCGAAGGCAAAGTACTTATTGGTGATAAAGCACTAAAATACTATATTGCTAATGATAAAGATTCTTTTATTGACTTAGGTAAATTATGGACAAAAAAATATAATCTTCCCTTTGTATTTGCAAGATTATGTTATAACAAACATGGTGATTACTTAAATAAAATTACCAAAAACTTCAATAAAAAAGCAGTAAAAATTCCCCAATACATACTAAAAGAGTACTCTTTAAGAACTGGAATTTCTGTAAATGATATAAAATATTATCTTACTAAACTAGACTACAAAATAAATGAAAAAGAAAAAAAAGGCTTAAAACTCTTTTTAAAACTTGCTAAAGATATAAAATAAAGGTTACAAATGCAAATTATAGATTCAATAATATTAGGAATAATTGAAGGTTTTACAGAGTTTTTACCTATCTCATCCACTGGTCATCTAATTGTTGCCAGTGAATTTTTAGGCTTAAAACAAGACAGTATAAATAAAGCATATGAAGTGATAATTCAATTTGCAGCAATTTTAGCTGTGATTTTAAACTATCCAGATAAATTTTCAATCAAAAAAATTGAATTATGGAAAAAGTTGATATTAGCATTTATTCCAATTGGTGCTGTTGGCTTTTTATTTTCACACCAAGTAAAAGCAATGTTCTCCATCGAAATTGTTGCGACTATGTTTATAATTGGTGGAATTATATTTTTAATTGTTGAAAAATTTTATGATGAAAAAAAATCACATATTACAAATGTAGAACAAGTAACTTATAAACAAGCTTTATATATAGGACTTGCTCAAATATTTGCACTAATACCTGGTACATCTAGAGCTGGTTCGACAATAATAGGAGCTATGTTAGTAGGTCTAAATCGACGAGCTAGTGCTGAGTTCTCTTTTCTGTTGGCTTTTCCAGTTATGTGTGCAACCACAGGATATGATATTTTGAAACATTACAAAGATTTTTCAGATACTAACTTTGTAGTTTTGGCTATTGGTTTTGTAGTAGCTTTTATTGTAGCCTTTTTAACAATAAAACTATTTTTAAAGTTTTTAGAAAACTTTACTTTTGTAGCCTTTGGTATTTATAGAATAATATTTGGAATAGTATTACTTTTGATTTTCACTTAATACAAAATCTATAATCTTTTTAGTGGCATCATTTGATATTAATGTCACTAAATTTTTAGACATAAAATGAATATCACTCTTTAATATTTCAGTTAAAATATCCTTATTCAACTCTTTTTCCCTAACTAAAAATGCAAGATTTTTTTCCTTTAGAAATTTTGCATTTCCATATTGATGATCTTGTGCAGCATATGGATATGGAATAAATAGTGTTGGTAATCCTATTGCAACAAGCTCCCATAATGTTGAAGCACCAGAACGACTTATAGCAAAGTCTGCTTCTGACATCTTACTTACAATATCATTTGTAAAGTCAAAAATATCAGCATCAATACCTAGTTTTTCATATTCACTTTTAACTCTATTAAAATCGTTTCCACCTGTTTGATGGATTATTTTAATTCCTAAATTATCTAAATCTTTGGCAATCGAAAGTGCAAAATTATTTATAGCAACAGCTCCTTGTGAGCCTCCTAAAAAAATTATCTTTTTTATATTTTCCCTTAATCTTCGATTTGAAAAAAATTCAGAACTTACAGGATAATCTTTTATCTTAGAATCATCTAAATATGATGAAAAAACTTCACTTGCAAATTTTGAAGTTAGTTTATTTAATTTACCCATATAAGAGTTTTGTTCATGTATATATAGTTTACAAGATGGAATTAATATTGAAGCAAAAGTTGCAGGAGCTGCAGAAAATCCACCTACACTAATTACTATTTTTACATCATTTTTTATAAAAAAAACAGCACATTTTAGAGTTTGTAAAAAAATTTGTCCTAAGGCTTTTACTTTTCCTACCAAACCTTTATTAACAACACCTCTAGTATTTAAAAAATATGCCTTATCTAAATTATTATAATTTTCAAACCATTTTTTATCTTGTCCGTTTAAGGACCCTATAAAAATAGGCTTATTTTTTCTATTTACAGCTAGTTCATCAATAAATGCTTTTGCAACTTTTAGATGCCCGCCTGTACCACCACCAGTGATTACTATTTTTTTACCCATTATTGTCTCTCTTCTTTTGCTAGTTTACTTATCGATAAAATTAAACCAATGGATATTCCAAGGCTAAGCATGGAAGAACCTCCATAACTTAAAAAAGGAACTGCAATACCTTTTATAGGTATCATTCCTGATATACCGTATGAATTAATTAAAAAAGCAATAATAATCATTAATCCTAAACCCAGTGTAAACAGATGATAAATAGGATTTTCAACCCTTTTACTTATTCTAAAAATTCTCCATACTATAACATACATAATAGCACTTACAATAAATAAACCTAAAAGACCAATTTCTTCTGTTATTCCAGCTAATATAAAATCTGTATGAACTTCTGATAAAAATCCTAGTTTAATATTTCCTTGGGCTAAACCTGTACCAAAAAAACCGCCATTGTGAATAGCATTTAATGAATGTGATACTTGATATGGCTCTGGAAGCTCTTCTATTCGCAAGTGTTCATCAGCCCATTTAGGAAGTATTGATAAAATTTTATCTTGATTTAATGCCCACCAAGAGTAGATTCTTTGAACCCTATGTGGAGCAGCCAAAATTAATGAGATAATTCCCATAACAATTAAAAAACCAAGTGCTAAGAATATCTTAAAACTTCTATTCGCAAAAATCAATAAAACAACTAAAATAAGACCAAGTAAAACTACCTGCCCTAAATCTTTTTGTAAAAATGCTACTAAAAAAACAACAAGTAAAAAAGCTACAAAATAAGGTAAAAGTAAAATAACTTCTTCTTTTAATCCCATTTTTTTAGGTTTATCCATAACTCTTCTATGAAAAGACCATGCTAAAAAATATATAAATCCGATTTTGAAAAATTCAACAGGTGATAATGAAAATCCTGGTAATCTAATCCATCTATTTGCACCTCCCGCTGTTGTCACAAAAGAACTTGGTAAAAATGGCATTGCAATCATTAAAATTAAAAAAATTACGAACAAAGACATTCCAACTTTTCCAATAATAAAATCAGGATTAAAAAAAGATATTCCCCACATCAAAAATATTGATAAAAGACCTACTAATAGCTGTCTAGTAAAGAAGTGATATTGTGAGTATTCATAAAATACAACTGTATATACACTTAATGAATATGAAAATATTATACTTACAATTATCAATAAAGAAGCTAATATAAATAACAAATAGTCAGGTTGTGAAAAGTTCTGATTTGATTTAAACATATTTTGGATAAAATTCATATCACATTATAATCTAATATGGATAAAGATGTCTTCAAAAAACATAAACAAAATTACTAGAATTAAAAAAATTTTTATAATACTTATTTTTATTTTCTTAAGCATATTACTTCTTCTATCAAATGTATTTGTAACTATCTCAGATAAAAGAAGACTGCCAAATTTACAAAGTAGCAAAACAGAGTTGGCTATACGAGGAAATATACTAAGTGAAGATAATTTTAAAATATCATCTTCTCTAAAACTTTACAAAGCCACTATTGATACAAGATTTTTAGATATCAAGAAAAAAAATCTTTTTATTAAGCTTTTTTCTATTTATAGTGATATTCCAGAAGCTAAAATAAAAGAGAAAATTGACGATTCATTAAAAAATCCAGGATCAATTGTTTTAT